>UQGM01000019.1 GCA_900540535.1 uncultured Oscillospiraceae bacterium
ATCCGTCCTTCCTGGGATCAGAAGCTTTATACGGTTCGGGCGGATGATGCGGGAATGTGGCGTACAAGCTTGAGAACACCCGTTGCGGGAGGACCTTACTCGATCAGCCTAAGTGACGGTGAAGAATTGATGCTTCGTGATGTCCTGATTGGCGAAGTGTGGTTATGTGCCGGCCAGTCGAATATGGAAATGCCTTTGATGGGAAAAGCCAATCAGCCTATTGCTGATGCTGTGGATATGATTGTCCGCGCCAAACCTTCACGACCGATACGGATTTGTACAATTGGACAGGCGGGAGCGCGGAAACCACAAAAAGATTGCCGGGCGCAATGGTTGAAGAATACTCCGGAGGTGGTATCTGAAGCGAGTGCAACTGCTTATTTTTTTGCTGACTATCTCCAAAAAGTACTTGATGTGCCGGTTGGCATTATTGTCTCTTCGTGGGGAGGAACCGCCATTCAGGCTTGGATGAGCCGTGAAGTGTTAGCTCCGTTTAAGGCGTTCGACCTTCGTTTTCTTGACGACACAACGTCCATTGAACGACCGAAGTACAAGCCTTGTATGCTATACAATGCAATGATTGCTCCTGTCGAGCAATATACCATCAAAGGCTTTCTTTGGTATCAGGGCGAGTCCAATCGTAAGGACCCGGATTTATATCGCAGGTTACAGCCGGCTTTTGTCAAGATGTTGCGTGAAGCGTGGGGGCAAGGCGAATTGCCGTTTTATTATGTTCAGATAGCTCCTTTTGCGTATGAGGGAGCGGAACTGGTAGGAAGTGCTTTATTGCGTGAGGCACAATTGCTGAACTTGAAAGAGATTCCAAACAGTAATATGGTTGTAACAATGGATATCGGTGATCGTAATTGCATTCATCCGGCCCGTAAACGTAAAGTCGGCGAACGGTTGGCGTTGCTGGCCCTTTCCGGAAGTTATGGGTTGAAAGGTTTTGTTCCGGATACACCTGTCTATCAATCTATGGAGGTAGCCAATGGCAAGGCGTACTTGGCTTTTGATTGTGGCAGTGAAGGGCTTGCACCATTGGGCCGGCAAGATACACGGAAGCTTCTCTTATCAAAGCCCTTGAAGAAAACGGAATAGGCAGACCAAGTACCTACGCTTCCATAATTACAACTATTGTAAGCCGTGAGTATGTAAAGCGTGAGGGCAAGCAGCTTCATCCCACAGAGCTTGGCGAAGCCATGACAAAGCTGCTTGAAGACAGATTCCCAAAGATTGTCAATGTAAAATTCACCGCCGAAATGGAAAGCTCTCTTGACGAAGTGGGCGAGGGCAAAGAGGATTACATTGCCATTCTCCACAAGTTCTATGATGATTTTGAAAAGACCCTCAAAAAGGCAAAAGCCGATATGGAGGGCGTAAAGATACAGCTCGAAGAGGATCAGACCGATATTCCCTGTGAGCTTTGCGGCAGAAACATGGTCGTAAAGGTGGGCAGATACGGTAAATTCCTTGCCTGCCCGGGATATCCCGAGTGTAAAAATACAAAGCCCCTTGTCTTTGAAACAGGCGCAAAGTGCCCTGTCTGCGGCGGAAACGTCATTCAGAAAAAGACAAAGAGAGGCTATGCTTTCTACGGATGCAGTAATTATCCCAACTGTAACTTTATGACATGGGATGAACCCACAGGTGAAAACTGTCCTCAGTGCGGCAAATCTCTCTTTAAAAAGAGGGGCGGAATAGTCCATTGCCTTAATGAGGGCTGCGGATATTCCGTAACAGTTTCAAGAAGAAAGAAGAGCGCCGAAAAGACGGAGGAAAAGGAATGAACAGCGCAGTTGTCATAGGCGGCGGTCTTGCCGGATGTGAAGCAGCAAAGCAGCTTTCAAAGCGTGGTATAAAAGTAAAGCTTTATGAAATGAAGCCGAAAAAATATTCTCCGGCACATAAAATGGAGGGTCTTGCGGAGCTTGTGTGCTCAAATTCCCTTAAGGCTGCAAGACTTGAATCAGCGGCAGGACTTTTAAAAGAGGAAATGCGCCGATTCGGCTCTGTGTGCATGGAGGCTGCCGATATGTGCAGCGTAGCTGCCGGAGGAGCCCTTGCAGTTGACAGAGACGAGTTTTCGAGAATAATAACCGAAAAAATCGCCTCCGACCCACTTATTGAAGTTATCCATGAAGAGGTAACCGAGATTCCGAAAGATGGCGTAGTGGTAGTTGCAGCAGGACCCCTTGCCTCCGACCAACTTGCAGAAGATATAAAGAAATACTGCGGAGCCGGGCTCAGCTTCTACGATGCGGCAGCCCCTATTGTCACCGCTGCAAGTGTGGATATGGAAAGCGCCTTTACTCAGTCGAGATACGACAGAGGCGGCGACGACTATATAAACTGCCCCATGAACAAAGAGGAATATGAGAATTTCTACAATGAGCTTATAAATGCAAAAAGCGCAGAGCTTCACGAGTTTGATAAACGCAAGGATGTCTATGAGGGCTGTATGCCCATTGAGGTTATGGCTTCAAGAGGCATGGATACAATGCGTTTTGGCCCAATGAAGCCCGTAGGACTGAGAGATCCTAAAACAGGTCACAGACCATGGGCGGCTCTCCAGCTGAGAAAAGAGAATGCAGAGGGCTCAATGCTCAATTTAGTGGGATTCCAGACAAACCTCACTTTCGGCGAGCAGAAAAGAGTATTTTCCATGATTCCCGCTCTTAAAAACGCCGAGTTTGTACGCTACGGAGTAATGCACCGCAATACCTTTATAAATTCGCCTGAGCTTTTAAACAGCGGATACGGATTTAAAGGCAGAGAGGGACTTTTCTTCGGCGGACAGATTACGGGTGTCGAGGGATATATGGAGTCGGCTTCTTCCGGAATACTTGCGGGTATAAATGCGGCGGCATATATTTTGGGCAAAAAGCCCCTTATACTGCCTAAAGATACAATGATGGGCGCTTTGGCGGCATATATAAGCGACCCCACCGTAAAGAACTTCCAGCCTATGGGTGCTAATTTCGGGGTGCTTCCCCCCATTGAACCCCATATAAGGGATAAAAAAGAGCGATATGCGGCACTTGCCAGAAGAGGAATAGAAAGCCTTGAAAAGGAGCTCGAAAGATATGAAAATAATTGTTGACGCACTGGGCGGAGATAACGCTCCCCTTGAAATATTAAAGGGATGTGAGATGGCTGTAAAAGAGCTTAATGTAGAAATAGCTCTTGCAGGCGATGAAGAAAAGATAAAAAAATGTGCCGAGGAAAACGGCATTTCTCTCCATAAAATGGAGCTTATAGGCGGCGGAGACGAAATGGATATGCACGCCGAGCCTGCCACTATACTTAAAGAGAACAGCACAACTTCCATGGCAGCAGGACTTAAAGCACTTTCAGAGGGAAAGGGCGACGCCTTTGTTTCCGCCGGAAGCACAGGAGCCCTTGCAGTAGGCGCTACATTTATAGTAAAAAGACTTAAAGGAGTAAAAAGACCCTGTATAGGCAGCGTTATGCCCTCTTCGGACAAACCTTTTATGCTCCTTGACTGCGGCGCAAATGCCGAATGCCGTCCCGAAATGCTCAGATGTTTTGGAGTTATGGGCAGTACATATATGAAGCAGGTCATGAAAATGGAAAGCCCCAGAGTTGCCCTTGCCAATATCGGCACTGAGCCGGAAAAGGGCGGCGAACTGCAAAAGGCGGCATACGCTCTTCTTAAAGAGGAGAAAAACTGCAATTTCATCGGCAACATCGAAGCGAGAGATATACCTTTCGGAAAAGCCGATGTAGTTGTAGCTGACGGCTTTACAGGCAATATGCTTCTTAAAATGTATGAGGGCACAGCCCTTGCCCTTATGAAGAATATAAAGGGCATATTTATGAAAAGCATAATAACAAAGCTTTCCGCACTTATGCTTAAAAGCGGACTTTCAGATTTCAAAAAGAAAATGGATTATACCGAATACGGCGGAGCTGCTCTTTTAGGAGTCAGAAAGCCTGTAATAAAGGCACACGGCTCTTCAAATGCCAAGGCTTTTAAAAATGCCATAAGACAGGCTGTCCTTTTTGCTGAAACGGGAGTAAACGAAAAAATAATTGAGGCAATGGAAGCAGAAGCTGAGAAAGCAGCTCTTTGAAAAGAGGATGAATGATTTGAGAGATTTAAAACAGCTTGAAAATAAAATCGGATATAAATTCAAAAGCCTCACAATTTTAGAGGAGGCTCTTACCCATTCTTCATATGCAAACGAAAAGCATCACGGCAGCGTATGTAACGAAAGACTGGAATTTTTAGGTGATTCCGTTTTGGGACTTATAAGCGCAGAATACTATTTTAAGCTTTTTGCCGCAAAGCCCGAGGGAGATCTCACAAAAATGAGAGCTGCTTCCGTGTGTGAGGAATCGCTTTTTGGTTTTGCCAAGAGGATTTCCCTGGGAGATTATCTTTTCCTGGGAAGAGGCGAGGAGCATACAGGAGGCAGAGAGCGTCCCTCTATTTTGGCAGATGCCTTTGAAGCGGTAATCGCTGCAATCTACCTTGACGGAGGCTTTGAAAAGGCAAAGGAGTTTGTGCTTCCCTTTTTGCTTAATCCCCCCGAAAAGGATGAGAGATTTAAAGACTATAAAACCACTCTTCAGGAGATTATCCAGCAGAATCCCGAAGAAAGGCTCGAATATGTCCTGACAGGTGAAGAGGGTCCTGACCACGATAAGCATTTCTTTGTTGAGGTAAGACTTAACAGCAACGTTATCGGCAAAGGTCAGGGCAGAAGCAAAAAGCACGCCGAACAGCAGGCGGCAAAAGAGGCTTTGGAGTTGATGGGGTTTTGATTCATCACCGCAATATAGCTCTTTTTGTGCCCCATGAGGGTTGTCCTCATTGCTGCTCTTTCTGTAATCAGAAGACTATTTCAGGCAGCAGCAGTAAACCCCATGCAAAGGATGTTGACGAGGCGATTAAAACCGCACTGGAGACAGGCGGTAAAGGCGGACAGCTTGCCTTTTTCGGAGGAAGCTTCACCGCCATAGAAAGGGAATATATGCTTGAGCTTTTAAAGGCTGCAAAAAAGCATATAGACCTTGGGAACATTGGTTCCGTTAGAGTATCCACCCGTCCCGACGCAATAAACAGCGAGATAATAGATATATTAAAGGAATACGGTGTTTCTTCTGTGGAGCTTGGAGCACAGAGTATGGATGACGAAGTGCTCTTAATGAATAGAAGAGGCCATACCGCCGAGGATGTTGTAAACGCTTCCCGTATGATAAAGGAAGCCGGCATTGAGCTTGGACTTCAGATGATGACGGGACTTTACGGCGATACAAAGGAAAAAGCTCTGAGAACAGGTGGAAAAATAGCCGCACTGTCCCCTGATACCGTAAGAATTTATCCGACTATCGTAATTGAGGGAACGGAGCTTGCACGGCTTATGAAAAAAGGTGAATATATTCCACAGTCAATAGATGAGGCTGTGGAAATCTGCGCCTCACTTTTACTTATGTTCTACGAAAAGAATATAAATGTTATACGATGCGGACTTCATTCCGGCGGCGGAGTTGAGGAAGGGTATCTTGGCGGACCCTGGCATCCGGCTTTTAAGGAGCTGTGCCAGAGCAGGATATATTTGGATAAAGCTCTCGAAGCCGTAAATGGCGAAAAGGGAAAATACAGGTTCCATGTAAAACCCTCTGCGCTTTCGCAGATGATGGGACAGAAAAAGAGCAATATAGCAGTGCTGCGGGAAAAGGGTATATTCCCCGAAATAGTGCCCGACCCCACAGTTTCAGAATATAAAGTTACAGCAGAGAAAATAACAGAGGAATGTTGAAAGTATGATTTTAAAGGCATTGGAAATGCAGGGCTTCAAGTCCTTCCCCGATAAAACAGTGCTGAATTTTGAAAAGGGAATAACTGCTGTTGTAGGCCCAAACGGAAGCGGAAAGAGCAATATTTCCGATGCCGTAAGGTGGGTTTTAGGCGAGCAGTCCACAAAGAACCTGAGAGGTTCAAAAATGGAGGACGTTATTTTTAACGGAACTCTTTCGAGAAAAAAGCAGGGCTATGCGGAAGTTACTCTCCGTATGGACAATACCGACCGTTCACTTTCAGTTGATACTGACGAAGTGAGCGTTACAAGAAGATATTACCGCTCAGGCGAAAGCGAATACAGAATAAACGGACAGGTTTCAAGGCTCCGTGACGTAAACGAGCTGTTTATGGATACAGGTCTCGGCCGTGACGGATATTCTCTTGTTGGACAGGGTAAAATAGCCGATATGATTTCTTCAAAGTCCGGCGAAAGACGAGAGATGTTTGAAGAGGCGGCAGGAATTTCCCATTACCGCTACCGCCGTGCAGATGCTCAGAGAAGACTTTCACAGGCTGAGGAAAACCTTGTAAGACTCCGTGATATTTTAACGGAGCTCGAAAGCCGTGTAGGGCCTCTTAAAGTTCAGAGTGAAAAGGCGGAAAAATTCCTTGTACTTGCAGGGGAGAAAAAAGAGCTGGAAATAGGACTTTGGCTGAGTATCATAAATAAGCACAAAGAAAAGCTCAGAGGACAGGAGCATAAAATCACTATCGCTCAGTCCCAGTACGCCGACGCTGAAAAGAAGCTTGAAGCGACAGAAGCTGAAATCGATTCCATTGCCGAAAAGACAAGGGAACTTACCGTAAAACTTGACGAAATCCGCCGTATGAGCGCACAGCGTGAGGAAGAAGCTGCGAGAGTTGACGGTCAGATAGCCGTTGAGGAAAATACTCTTCTCCATAACGGCGAAACCATAGACAGAATAAAGCGGGATATTGAATCTGCAAGAGATGTAAGTAAAAACATCGATGAAGAGATAGAAAAAATAAACGGAGAAATCGAGGCTCTTACAGTATCTGCCGAAGAGAAGAAAAAGCTTCTTGACGAAAAGGATGCCGAAATTCAGGCTCTGCGCCTTAAAAGCGGAGAGCTCAATGCAGAAAGTGCCGCCGTATCAGCTGATATTGCCGCAAAAACTGCAAAGCTTGGCGATAAAAGAGTCGAGTTTTCAACCCTTAAATCTTCCCTTGATGAAATCGAGGCAAGAGTTGAGACAATCAATAACACCTTTTCTTCAAGAGAGGATACAATTAAGCTTCTTACCGAAAGAAAAGAGCAGTGCCGCAAAGAACTTGACGAAGCCAGAGAACAGGCGGAGAGTCTCCAGAACGCCGCAAAGGGCTATGAACTGCGTGCTTTAAAACGCAGGGAAAAGGCTGAAAAAATCAAAAAAGAGTATGAAGATTTAGGTATACTCGTTAAGAATAAGCAGTCAAGAGCCAATATGCTCCGAGAGCTCGAAAAGAACATGGAGGGCTATTCAGGCTCAGTTAAAACTGTCATGAGAGAGGTCAGAAGAGGCACTCTCAGAGGAATCCACGGCGCACTTTCTCAGCTTATTAAAGTTGAGCCTAAATATTCCGCAGCCGTTGAAACGGCTTTAGGCGCTGCAATTCAGAATATCGTCACCGATAACGAAGCGGCGGCTAAAAGGGCAATCGAGTTTTTGAAGCAGTCAAAAGCGGGACGTGCAACATTCCTGCCCCTTACCGCAATCAAAGGCAGAATCCTTAATGAAAGCGGTCTTGAAGACTCTTTGGGATTTGTAGATATAGCTTCGAACCTTGTTTCATGCGATAATGCATACAGAGAGATAATAAACGCACAGCTTGGCAGAACGGCAGTAGTTGAGGATATGGACTGCGCCATATCAATGGCAAAGAGATATTCCTACCGTTTCCGCATAGTCACTCTTGACGGACAGGTTATAAACGCAGGCGGTTCCATGACCGGCGGTTCCCGTGTACAGACAGGGGGAATTTTAAGCCGAGGCAATGAGATTGAAGCCCTTGCGGTTGAGTGTGAAAGACTTGAAAAAGATCTTCTCACAAAGCGCAGCGAATACGCCGAAGCTCATCAGGAGCTTTCACAGTGTGAAGCCGAACTTTCCGGAACAAAAGCGGATCTTCTCAGAACTCAGGAAGAGGTTATCCGTAAGGAGAGCGATTTGAAGCTTGTTGCAGGACAGCTTGATGTTGCCGCCGAATCCATGGACGAGCTTTCCGCTGAAAAGGAAAGAGCACTTTTGAGAGCGGAGGAAACAAGAAAACAGGCTGAAAGCATAATCGAAGAGGTAAACGCTCTCAATGCCGAAACCGAAGCTCTTAAAGAAAAGGTCGAAGAGCTTACCGAGGCAAATGGGGAGCTTTCCGAAAAAATAGAAAATACAAGAAGAGAGAAAAACGAAACGGAACTTGAGCTACTTTCCGCTCAGAAAGACTATCAGGCAAAGCTCATGAGTATAGAGCAGCTTAATGAGCGCAAAAACAGTCAGGGAGGTAGAGAGCAGGAGCTCTTAGATGAGATTAAAGAAATCGAGAGCCGCAGCGAGGAGACAAAGAGAGTAATCGAAGAGCTTAAAGTAAAGGCTCAGAATCTCCGTAAGGACAGCGACGGCTCAAAGGATTCCGTTGATAAAATAATTGAAGAGCGCAACTCCCTTGAGGCGAGAAGCTCTCAGCTGAGAATACTGGAGCGTACAAAGAGTACGGAAAGGGAAAAAATCAGCGGAGAGCTTGCAAGGCTCGAGGAGCAGAAAGCTTCAATGCTCCGTGAAAACGATGAAACCATAGCAAAGCTCTATGATGAATATCAGCTTACACGTCATGAGGCGGAAAGACAGTATGAACCTGTTGAGGAAGCTTCCAAGGCTCAGAGAAGACTTGGAGAAATTAAAAGCTCAATCAGAGCTCTTGGCAGCGTAAATGTCGCTGCTATTGAGGAATACAAAGAGGTATCCGAGCGTTATGAGTTTATGAACACTCAGATAACCGATATAGAAAAATCAAGGGACGAGCTTTACAGGCTCATTGAAGACCTTACAAAGAAAATGGCTGTCCAGTTCATGGAGCAGTTCAATAAGATAAACGGATATTTCGGTCAGACCTTTGCCGAGCTTTTCGGCGGCGGTAAAGCTTCTCTGGAGCTTGATGACCCGTCCAATATTTTGGAATGCGCTATTAACATAAACGTACAGCCTCCCGGAAAAGCTATTCAGAACATAGATTTGCTTTCCGGCGGTGAAAAGGGACTTGCAGCTATTTCAATGCTTTTTGCAATACTTAAAGTTACACCTGCACCCTTCTGTATTTTCGATGAGGTTGAAGCGGCTCTCGATGACGTAAACGTCACAAGATATGCTCAGTATGTCCGCCGCATGACGGATAACACACAGTTTATCCTCATCACTCACAGAAGAGGTACAATGGAAGAGGCGGACGTTCTCTACGGCGTTACAATGCAGGAAAAGGGCGTTTCAAAGCTGCTTGAGCTTAAAACAGCGGAAATGGCAAGCAGCATCGGCCTTAACTGATTATCAAACCGAAAGGGATGAAATAAAATGGGACTTTTCAAAAAAATCAATTCAGGTCTTAAAAAGACCCGTGACAGTATGTCCGGAGCCATTAGCAGTATGCTGGGCGGATATTCGGAAATTGACGATGAGCTTTATGAGGAGCTCGAAGAAATTCTCGTTATGGGAGATGTAGGAGTAAAAACCGCTCAGGACATTACTTCAGAGCTCAGAAAGAGAGTTCAGAAAAAGAATATAAGAAAACCCGAAAAGGTAAAGGAGCTCATTCAGGAAATTGTCGCCGATATGCTCAGAGGCGGCGAAGAGCTGGAGCTTGAAACAATCCCCTCGGTGATACTTGTAATAGGCGTTAACGGAGCGGGCAAAACTACTACTATCGGTAAAATGGCAGCTCTTTTTAAAGCACAGGGCAAAAAGGTAATTTTAGGCGCAGCGGATACATTTCGTGCCGCAGCCATAGAGCAGCTTGAAGTCTGGGCAGAGCGTGCAGGCGTTGATATTATAAAGCACAGAGAGGGAGCAGATCCTGCTGCTGTCGTGTTTGATACAGTCTGTGCAGGTAAGGCAAGAGAAGCGGATATAATCATCTGCGACACTGCGGGAAGACTTCACAATAAAAAGAACCTTATGGAAGAACTTGCAAAAATCTATAAGGTAATCGACAGAGAAATGCCTTATTCCGACCGTGAAGTGCTTCTGGTTCTCGATGCTACAACGGGACAGAATGCAGTAAATCAGGCAAAGGAATTTAAAAACGTTGCCGATATAACGGGTATAATTCTTACAAAGCTTGACGGAACCGCAAGAGGCGGTGTTGTCCTTGCAATTAAGAATGATCTCGGAATACCTGTAAAATTCATCGGTGTCGGTGAAAAAATAGACGATCTTCAGCCCTTTAGCCCCGAGGCATTTGCAAAGGGACTTTTCGAGGCTATGCCGGAAAACGAAGAGGAGGATGAAAATGAAGAAGCGGGACAGAAAGATGATAGCGAAAATCTGGAACTCACTGAATCAGAACACGGAGAGGACGCATCCTCTTCTTATGCCGAAGAAGCCGAAGGAGATAACGGTGTGGACTTTTCTGGGGAATCCTACGAGGAACCGCAGACCGAAGAAGCTGAAGAAATGGCAGTAATCTCCGAAGAGGAAACGGACGAGTCTGACTCAGAGGAAGCTGAGGAAGAGCCGAAAGAAAAGAAGAGGAGGGGATTCTTTGGACTTTTTAATCGCAACTCATAATCTTAAAAAGAGGGAAGAGCTTCAGAGAATACTTTCTCCCTTGGGAGTGAGAGTTTTAACTGCTGAGGAAGCAGGAGTAAACCTTTCCGATGTTGATGAAACAGGCGTTACATTTGAAGAAAACGCTGCACTTAAAGCTCACAGCGGATGCCGTGAATCAGGTATGCCCGTTATAGCTGACGACTCAGGTCTCGAAGTGGACGCTCTCGGCGGTGAACCGGGAGTTTACTCTGCACGCTATGCAGGTGAGCACGGCAACGATAAAAAGAACATAGAAAAGCTTCTTAAAAATCTCGAAAATGTGCCGGAAGAAAAGCGTACAGGCAGATTTGTCTGCGCTGTGTGCTGTGTTTTTCCCGACGGAAGAGAGATAACTCTCAGGGGAACCTGTGAGGGAAAAATAGGCTTTGAACCTGCTGGAAACGGCGGATTCGGCTATGACCCTGTTTTTTATGTAGGCGAAAAAAGCTTTGGCGAGCTTACCAGTGAAGAAAAGGATAAAATAAGCCACAGAGGTAGCGCAATGCGACAGCTAAGCGAAAAACTTAAAGAATATATTTGAAAATCCAAAGGAGTTAACATATGACAAGTAAGGAAAGAGCAGCTCTCAGGGGACAGGCAAACAGCCTTGAACCTCTTTTCCAGGTGGGAAAGGGCGGAATATCCGAAGGCGTTATAAAGCAGACAGCGGAAGCTCTCGAAAAGAGAGAGCTTATCAAGCTCAAGGTGCTCCTTGAGTCCTGTCCGGAAACACCCCGCCAGGTAGCCGATACCCTTGCCGCCGAAACAGGCAGCGAGGTTGTACAGGTAATAGGCGGATGCATGGTATTTTATAAATACAATCCGGAGCTTCATAAGCCCGAAAAAAAGACTGTTTCAAAGCCCGCTGCAAAAAAGGCAGCTAGCCGAAACAGCCGTGACCGTCGTACAGGCGGAAAAGGCGGATACTGGGGCAAGAAATATTGATTTGTTTTGCGCCGTTCGGCAGCAAAATTTCAGATTCGGGGCAGGGGACGGTAAAGCATCCCCGTTCCCACAGTCAGGTGAATTTTATTGGCAGATGTAGGAATTTTAGGGGGAACATTCAATCCTCCTCATAACGGACATATCCGTCTTGCAGGTGAGTTCAGGGAAAAGCTGGGACTTGATAAAATTCTTTTGATTCCCACCTATACGCCTCCTCACAAGCAGGCGAAAGAGCTTGCCTCAGCTGAGGACAGACTCAACATGTGTTCAATAATCGCCGAAACCACTGATTTTTTAGAGGTTTCGGATATTGAAATAAACAGGGGCGGCAAGAGCTATACTGTGGATACTTTAAGGGAGCTTACAAAAAAGCATCCCGAAAACAATTATTTTTTTCTCATGGGCTCCGATATGTTTCTGACCTTTCATCTTTGGAGGGAATACAGAGAGATCTTTTCTCTTTGCACTCTCTGTGTTGCCTCAAGAGAGAACGGCAGTGATTATGAAAAACTTATAGAGTATGCAAAAGAAACTTTCGGCAAAGAGTGGGGTAAAGTGCGGATTTCTCCCCTTGAACCTATGGAGCTCAGTTCCACTGAAGTTCGAGAGGCTTTGCACAGGGGCGAAGAGCTTTCGGGACTTGTACCCGAAAGGATAGAGGAATATATTATGAAAAGAGGCCTTTACAGATGAATGAAGTATACAATAACGAAGAATATATTGAGGTCTTACGTGAAAAGCTGACTCCGGCAAGATTTGAGCATTCCTTATGTGTTGCAAAATCTGCCAGAAAGCTTGCTCTCAAATACGGCGCAGACGCTGAAAAAGCTTATACCGCAGGACTTGTCCACGACGTTATGAAAAACGAAACCCCGGCTGTCCAGTTGAAAATAATAAAAGATGCTGATATAATATTAAACTGTGCTGAAAGGCTCAATCCCAAGCTTTGGCACGCAATTTCGGGCTCTGTTTATATACAGAAAGAGTTCGGAATTGAGAATGAAGATATTATAAACGCAGTTCGTTATCACACTACAGCCAGAGCGGATATGGGACTTCTTGAAAAGGTTTTGTATATAGCTGATTTCATTTCTGCCGACAGAACCTATGAGGGAGTCGAGCTTATGCGTCAGGCAGCTGAAAAAAGCCTTGATGAAGCTATAACCGAGGGCCTGAGATTCAGTATTGAGGAGCTTGCCCATAACGGTTTTGCAATACATCCTGACAGCGTTGAGGCTTATAACGAAATGCTTCTTAAAAATTTCGAAAATAAGAACGGATGAATATTTTGAAAGATAAGCTAAGACAAAACCGTGAACAGCTCACAGTATTGCTTTTTGCCGCAGCTGTTTCACTTATATTCCTGTCTTTTTTCTCAAAGAACTCATTCTTTTACCCGCTCAATAACGGTGCGGATATAAATATGTTTTATACCATGGGCAAAGGTATAGCAAACGGCCTTGTCTGCTATCGTGATATATTTGACCAAAAGGGACCTATATGGTATTTTCTCTATACAATAGCCTATTTTCTTGACAGAAACGGCTACTGGGGAATATTTCTGATTGAGATAATCTCTTTCACTTTTTTCCTTTATTTTACTTACAAGGCCATGAAGCTTTACGGCGGTGAAAAATTCTTTTATTTTACAGCCCCGATTTTAGCTTTCTGCACCATGGGCAACGGCTCATTCTGGCAGGGAGGTCAGGCTGAAGAGCTTATATTCCCGCTTTTGGCGTATCTGCTTTACTCGCTGCTTCGATATTTCAAAGAGGATTATCCCGAAAAGCCCATGGATTATAAAACCCTGCTAATTAACGGTATATGTTCAGGACTTGTATTCTGGTCAAAGTTCACTCTTATTGTGCCGTGGTTTATTTTTATGGCAGGCGTTTTCATTATAATGATTTCACGAAAGCACGTGAAAAGAGCATTTATAAGCTGCCTTGTGTTTTTGGCAGGCACACTTATACCGACAGTTCCTGTGTTTATTTACTTTATTGCAAACGGCGCTGTGGGAGATTTAGTACAGGTATATTTCATTGAAAATATATTCGGATATTCTCCTACTGTTCAGTCCGATGAAAGTACCCTGGAGACACTTTGGAAAAACGTAGAGCTGGGTATAGAGCGCATAGGTCCGTCAATGGTTTTGGCTCTTTTCGGCGGAGTGGGTTTACTCTTTGCAAAGAAAAGATACCTTCCCGATTGGCGTACAAAAATCATTTTCCCGGTTATGTTTCTTGCCTCAGTTCTCGGCATATACGGCGGCGGTACATCCTATATGTATTATCCGGCGGCGCTTATTCCCTACGCTTTGCTGGGAGCGGCAGTGCTGGGAGATGTAATGAATGAGGGCTGGAAATACATACCTGAAAAGGCAAAGCCCAAAACGATTTTCGCAGTAGCTGTTGTCGCTTCAATGATAATTTCCTTTGCGGCGACCTTTGACGGAAACCGAAATATACATATCCTTTTTGAGAAAAAAGAGGATACGGTTCAATACAGATTTGCCGAGACTATAAATTCCGTCCCCGGTTCCACAATGATAAACTACGGTTTTCTTGACCACGGTTTTTATATGGCGGCGGATAAGCTTCCGGTAACCAAATATTTTGCCAGAATAAATCTCAAGTATGAGGCATTGCCGGAGATGTATATAGCGCAGCGTGATGTTGTAAAAAACGGCGAAGCGGATTTTGTAGTTCTTAAAATCAGCAAGGATTACACCCTTGATTATATTGAGAAAATTTATGGAAGTCTTTTTGACGATTATATTGTTGTTGACGATATGATATACTATAACGGCGATTCAAAGTGGGAAAGTCACTATATACTTCTTGCCCATGAAAGCGTCGATTTATATTAAGGAAGTGAAGAAATGAATACAAAGGAAATGCTTACTGTTGCCGTGAAAGCTCTCGATGAGAAAAAGGCGATGGATATAAAGGTTATGGAAATAGGCGACCTTACAATAGTTGCGGAGGATTTTGTAATTGCCACAGGTACTTCCACAACTCATGTAAAGGCTCTTGCCGATGAGGTTGAGTATGCTCTTTCTCAAAAGGGCGTTGAGCCCGATCACATTGAGGGCAAATCAACAGGCTGGATAGTTCTCGATTACGAGACAGTTGTTGTGCATGTATTTCTCGGTGAAAGCCGTGAATATTACAATCTTGAGCGTCTTTGGACAGATGCGAAAGAGATAGATATAAAAGACCTTATTGGAAATGGGGAGAATGAATAATGGCATACGATTTTAAAGCGACAGAGAAAAAATGGCAGGATATATGGGAGGAAAAAGGCACTTTCCATGCGAAAAATGACTATACTCTTCCTAAGTTTTACTGTCTTGTAGAGTTCCCTTATCCTTCGGGACAGGGACTTCACGTGGGACATCCTCGTTCATACACCGCACTTGATATAGTTGCGAGAAAAAAGAGACTTGAGGGTTACAACGTACTTTATCCCATGGGATGGGACGCTTTCGGACTCCCCACTGAAAACTTTGCAATTAAGAACCACATTCATCCTGAAATTGTTACAGCCAATAACATCGCAAGATTCAAGCAGCAGCTTCAGTCCCTTGGTTTTTCATTTGACTGGAGCAGAGAGATAAATACAACTGATCCCAATTATTACAAGTGGACACAGTGGATTTTCCTCCAGCTGTTTAAAAAGGGACTTGCCTATAAAAAGGAAATGGCAGTTAACTGGTGTACTTCCTGTAAGTGCGTTCTTGCAAACGAAGAGGTTGTAAACGGCGTTTGCGAGCGCTGCGGATCAGAGGTTGTAAGAAAGGTAAAGAGCCAGTGGATGCTTAAAATCACTGAGTATGCACAGAGACTTATAGATGACCTTGATGACCTTGATTACATTGAGAGAGTAAAGATTCAGCAGAAAAACTGGATCGGCCGCTCAACAGGTGCTGAGGTTGACTTTGGTACATCAACAGGCGATACCCTTACAGTTTATACAACACGTCCCGATACTCTTTTCGGCGCAACATATATGGTTATTTCTCCTGAACATCCCTACATTGAAAAATGGTCAGGTATTCTTAAGAATATGGACGAAATCCGTGCATATCAGGAGACAGCCGCAAGAAAGTCAGATTTTGAGCGTACAGAGGTCAATAAAGATAAAACAGGTGTACGTCTTGACGGCGTAACCGCAATCAATCCTGTAAACGGCGACGAGATTCCGATCTTTATCTCCGACTACGTTCTTGTTTCCTACGGTACAGGCGCAATTATGGCTGTTCCTGCTCACGATACACGTGACTGGGAGTTTGCAAAGAAATTTGATCTTCCCATTATAGAAGTTGTCAAGGGCGGCGACGTCCAGAAAGAAGCCTTTACAGACTGTGCAACAGGCGTAATGGTAAACTCAGGCTTCCTTACAGGCAAAACTGTTGAAGAGGCTAAGGCAGCTATAACACAGTGGCTCACCGATGAGGGCAAGGGTCACGCAAAGGTCAACTATAAGCTTCGTGACTGGGTTTTCTCACGTCAGAGATACTGGGGTGAGCCTATTCCGATAGTTCACTGCGACAAGTGCGGATATGTTGCTCTTGATGAGTCAGAGCTTCCCCTTAAGCTTCCCAAGGTTGATTCCTATGAGCCTACCGAAAATGGCGAATCACCTCTTGCACAGATGACAGACTGGGTAAATACAACCTGTCCTCACTGCGGAGGCCCCGCAAAGCGTGAGACAGATACAATGCCTCAGTGGGCAGGTTCTTCATGGTACTTCCTTCGTTACTGTGATCCTCACAATAACGACGCTCTTGCTTCAAAAGAAGCTCTCGAGTACTGGACTCCCGTTGACTGGTACAACGGCGGTATGGAGCATACAACTCTCCACCTTCTTTACAGCCGTTTCTGGCATAAATTCCTCTATGATATCGGTGTAGTTCCCACATCTGAACCTTACTCAAAGAGAACAAGCCACGGAATGATTTTAGGTTCCAACGGTGAAAAGATGAGTAAGTCAAGAGGTAACGTCGTTAACCCCGACGATATCGTAAACGAGTACGGCGCAGATACAATGCGTCTTTACGAGATGTTTATAGGCGACTTTGAAAAGGCAGCTCCCTGGAACAACGACAGCATCAAGGGATGCAGACGTTTCGTTGAAAGAGTATGGGGACTTCAGGATATCGTCTGTGACGGCGAATACCGCAAGGAGCTTGAGGGCGATATGCACCGTACAATAAAGAAAGTAACCGGTGATATCGACGCTCTTAAGTGCAACACTGCAATTGCTGCAATGATGAGCCTTCTCAATAAGTTCTATGAAACAGGAAAGATTACAAAGTCAGAACTTCACGACTTTATTATAATTCTCAATCCCTTTGCTCCTCACGTTACAGAAGAGCTCTGGCAGGTATGCGGCTTTGAGGGCATGGTAAATGAAGCTAAGTGGCCGACATACGATGAAGAAAAGTGCAAGGAGAACGAAATAGAAATCGTCGCTCAGATTAACGGTAAGGTAAGAGCAAAGCTTATTGTTCCCGCCGAAATCGAAAGCGCCGAGGCTATCGCTCTTGCAAAGGCAGAGCCCAATATTGCAAAGGCAATCGAGGGCATGAATATTGTCAAGGAACTCTACGTAAAGGGCAGACTTGTAAATATTGTAGTAAAACCCATGTAAAATATTTATGATAACGCCTTGACTAAAGCATATATAAAGGTTGACAAGCCGCTTTTCGTTATAGTATAATAATCAAAGTGTTATCACTAAATAATAAGACCCCTGCATCAGCGGAGGGAGGGAATATAGATGAGTCAGGTTAAAGTTAAAGAAAACGAGTCACTTGAGAGTGCACTCAGACGTTTTAAGAGACAGACTTCAAGAGACGGCGTAATTCAGGAGGTTCGCAAAAGAGAACACTACGAAAAGCCCTCTGTAAGACGTAAGAAGAAGTCCGAGGCCGCTCGTAAGCGTAAATACAAGTAAGTAAATACATAAGGCGGGCTGCACAAGCGGTCCGCTTTTTGTGTTTTGTAAGTTAAGAGAGGAGCAATTTAATGAATAAAGCTATGCCCCGTTACAGGTTCAACAGACTGACGGACATAACACTTGAAGATATTGAGAGAATCGGCGGCAAGGGACTTTGCCTTGACGTTGACAATACAACAGCATATGACTGCTCAAAGGAGTTTATCCCCGGTGTGCCCCAGTGGATTGAGGATATGAAAGCCAAAGGAATGAAAATGGTCATTCTCTCCAACGCAGTTCCGAAGAGAGCAAAGTGGATTTCCGGTGCCCTTGGTATTCCTGCAATCGGAATGTCCCTTAAGCCCATGCCCTGGGGATACATTAAAGCTGCCAGAATGATGGGCATTAAGTGCTCGGAAATGGTTGTAATAGGCGACCAGCTTTTCACCGACATCAGAGGCGGAAACATAGTGGGAGCCATTACGGTTTTTGTAAATCCTGCCCGTAAGGAGACAAGAAACGTAAAGATTTTTGAGAGCAGAAGAAGACGTGAAAAACCGATTTTAGAAGAATTTGACCGTATAAACGGAGTGAAAGCTAATGAAAAAGGTTAAAATAATAAACGGACCTAATATAAACCTTACAGGACTTCGTGAGCCGTCCGTATATGGCAGTGAAACTCTCAGGGATATAAACGCTGAGATCAATGAAAAAGGCGCAGAAATGGGCTTTCAGTGCGTTTTTTTTCAGTCCAACAGTGAGGGCGAGCTCATAAATGAAATCCATTCTGTACTCCTTGGAGGCTATGACGGCTGTGTTATAAATGCAGGCGCTTACACCCATTACAGCTACGCTATCCGTGATGCCATAGCCGCAACAGGCAAGCCCTTTGTAGAGGTTCATATGTCGAATATCCATGGGAGAGAAGAGTTTCGCCACACATCGGTTATAGCTCCCGTATGTGTGGGACAGATTGCAGGCTTTGGCAAAAACAGCTATGTACTTGCTTTAAGAGCGCTGGAGGCGATACTGTGACAAATCTTGAAAAACTCTGTGCTCCTCTCAAAGAAGGAGAGGGTGCTTTGATCACAGATGAAATTAACAGACGTTATTTTACGGATTTTCCATCCTCGGACGGTTTTCTCTTTGCATTTAAGGACGGTGCGGTTTTCGCTACTGACAGCAGATATATAGAAGCTGCCCAAAAGAAAATCAAAAACTGTCAGGTTCTCGAAACAGGAGTCAACGCAAGGGTAAAAAACATAGCCGAAAAACACGGCTGTAAGAAAATATATATCCAGTCGGAAACAACTACTGTTTCACAGCTCAGAAGCTATGAAAAATCTCTTTCTGACTTTGAGATTATAAGCGATGATACCCTTGATAATATGATTTCCGATCTGCGTATGGTTAAAAGTGAAGAGGAAAAGGAGAAGATTATTAAAGCTCAGAGAATTGCCGAAAAAGCATTCGAGCATATACTTTCCTTTATAAAACCGGGAGTTTCCGAAAAGGATATTTCCCTTGAACTTGACTTTTTCATGCTCAGAAACGGCGCAGAAGCTCTTTCCTTTGAGACAATAGCCGTAAGCGGTAAAAATTCTTCAATGCCTCACGGAGTGCCCGGTGAAAAGAAAATCGAAAATGGCGATTTTATCACCATGGATTTCGGTGCGGTGGTTGACGGCTATCACAGCGATATGACGAGAACTGTGGCGGTAGGCTCAGTAAGCGAAAAGCAGCGCAGTATATATAACATTGTATTAAGAGCTAAAAACGCCTGCCTTGCAGGTCTTAAAGAAGGTATAACCGGCAAAGAGGCGGATGCAATTGCAAGGGATATAATTGCCGCTGAGGGTTACGGCAAATATTTCGGTCACGGTACAGGTCACGGAGTAGGTGTGGAAATACATGAAAAGCCTAATCTTTCACCAAGAAACGAAAAGCCCCTTAAACGAGGCGAAATAGTTACCGTTGAGCCGGGAATATATCTTCCGGGAGAGTTCGGTGTACGAATAGAGGATATGGCGTTCATCACCTCCGACGGATGCGAAAACCTCACAAAAGCTCCCGAAGAGCTCATTATACTTTAACTTGTTTTTATGGGTGATTTTCCTTTGGCATAAGGATTTTTACTTTAAAAGTCCCATAAAAATAGGGACTTGCAAATTTTCCTGTAATAGTATAAACTATTACTGTTAATAACAGATTTTCGGAGGAATAATATTATGGTTACAGCAGGCGATTTCAGAAACGGCGTCACATTTGAAATGGACGGCAACGTTTATCAGATTATCGAATTCCAGCACGTTAAGCCCGGTAAAGGCGCAGCTTTTGTCCGTGCAAAGATCAGAAACGTAATTGCTGGTTCAGTTGTTGAGCGTACTTTCAACCCCACAGATAAGTTCCCCACCGCTTTCATTGAGAGAAAGGAAATGGAGTACTCTTACAACGACGGCGATCTTTACTATTTCATGGATCCCGAAAGCTTCGAGCTTGTTCCGATCAACAAGTCAGACCTTTCCGACAACTTCAAGTTTGTTAAAGAGAACATGGTCTGCAAAATCCTTTCCTACAAGGGCAATGTTTTCGGCGTTGAGCCTCCCACAGTTGCAACTCTTCAGGTTGTAAAGACTGATCCCGGCTTCAAGGGCGATACAGCTACAAACGCAACAAAGCCCGCTGTTCTTGAGACAGGCGCAGAAATCAAGGTTCCGCTCTTCATCGATGAGGGAGAGATGATCAACGTTGATACCCGCACAGGTGAATATTCATCTCGTGCATAAATCAAATAAAAATAACCAAAACTTTACTTCAGGGAGGTAATTACCAATGACTGTTACAGAAAAAGTAGCATATCTCAAAGGTCTTGTTGAGGGACTTGAGCTTGACGAGAGCAAAAGCGAGACAAAGGTTATCAAGGCTATGATGGATGTTCTTGACGATCTTGCACTTACAGTTACAGACCTTAGCGATGATGTTGATATTATGGCGGAGCAGCTTGATGCTGTTGACGAAGATCTCGGAGATCTTGAAGAGTATGTCTATGACGATGAGGATGAGTGCGATTGCTGCGATTATGATGACTGTGATTGCTGCGATGACGACCTTTACGAAGTAGAGTGCCCTGCTTGCCACGAGAGTGTTTACGTTGACGAAAGCATTCTTGAGGATGGCTCAATCGAGTGCCCCAACTGTGGCGAAAAGCTTGAGTTTGAAATCGAGTTTGACGACGAAGACGAAGCAGAGGATAAGGAATAATTTTTATCCTTAAAATTTTAAATTTCAGAAAGACCTCGGTATAACCGGGGTCTTTTTTATTACTTAGATGATTGTTTATGTGCTAAACAAAAATTTTTATAAAAAATTAATAAAACTATAGCAAAAATGAATTTTTTAAGGTATAATGACCTCAACAACAATAACTTTTGGAAAAATGTTGTGAATAAAAAACAAATTTAATATAGTCTGCTATTATACAGATGCAAAAGATTTGCTTCAGCTACATTTTTTGCCGGCAGCGGATAGCCGGTAAAAATGGAGATAAATTATTCTATGAATAAAAAACAGGGGAGAGAAATGGAGACAAATCAAAGAAAAACTGGAATTTATGGTTCCGAAGCTGTTCAGATGTATTCTGAGGCAGAGTATTCAGAAAATCCGAATTATTCGGAGGAAAACTGGGTAGGTGCATGGAGCACAACTCCGGTACGGTTTGATCCTGCAAAATTTTTGAATCTGAAAAACGGACAATTTAAGCATGGATTACCGCATCTTACCTTCCGCACGGAAATCAGACCGACTATAGGCGGCGAAAACATCCGTGTGACGCTTTCAAACGCCTTTGGAAAGCAGCCCGTTACTGTTGATGCTGTAACTGCTGCAATGGGAAACGGTAAATCCGTGTGCAAGGTGCAGCCCGATACCATTAAACAGGTTTTGTTTGATGGCAAAGAAAGTGTAACCATTGAACCGGGATGCACTGTTACGTCAGATCCAATCGGTATGGAAGTGGAAGCTCTTGAGCCGTTGGTAATTTCATCTTTTGTGAAAAAATCAGGAGTTATGCGCACCTTTGGTATGATTGGCGGTCATACATACGCTCAGTTCGGTAATCACACAAAATCAGCTAATATGCTGGGAAGCCCCATGAAGCTTAACGGAGATTTCGGAGAATACGCAATAATTCCTCTTATAAGCTATGTTGAGGTATATGCGCCGGGGGCATCAGCGGCGGTAATAATAGGTGATTCCACTATTGCCAATGATATTCCACTAATGCTTGCAAAGAAACTTCAGGATGAAGGAATCCATAACGTGGGTATTCTTCAGCAAGCAGTCAAGGGCAACAGATTAATGGCTGATGGAGTTGGAAGACTCGGAATGATTTACGGTGAATCAATGCTGGATCGTTTTGAGCGTGATGCGCTGAATTTGCCGGGCGTCAAAAAGATTTTCATCAAAGTGGGTGATAACGATATAATACACCCTCAGTGTAAAAGTATGCAGGGCATAGCAAAATATGTTACTACTGATGAAATGATTGACGCATACAAGGAGCTTATTGAAAGAGCTCATAAGAAAGACATTCAAGTGTATATGTTTACACGAACCGCATGGAGAGGATATACGAGAAATCTTCTGGGCGGCGGTGACGATGTTACATGGACAACTGAAATTGACGAAATGAGAAAGCAGCTCAATCGCTGGATCCGGAGCGATGAGAGCACGGCGGACGGTTTTGTAGATCTTGATTACCTTTGCGGGGATGATCTTGCGGAGGAAATGAGCAAGGAGTATACAACGGACGGAGTTCATTTTACTCCAAAGGGACAACAAGAGGTTGTGGATAATCTGTCACTTGATTTATTTAGATAAAAGAACATAAAAACAGGCGGTGAAATTAATTTCACCGCCTGTTTTTGTCTGTATTATAACTGATAATTTATAAAATTATCCCTCTTTAAGCAAAGACTTATAGAGCTTAATGTACTCGTTTGCGCTGCGTCCCCAGCTGAAATCGCTTTCGAGAGCACGTTTTACGAGAATCTGCCAGCCTTCAGTGTTCTTGTAACCCTCGAGAGCTCTGTACATTGTGTGGAGCATATCGTGGGCGTTGTAGTTTGAGAAAGTGAAGCCGTTGCCCATTCCGTCGCCGCTGTCGGTTATGGAGTCTCTGAGACCGCCTGTCTCACGGACAATCGGAATTGAACCATAGCGCAGTGCTATCATCTGTGAAAGACCGCAGGGCTCACTCTTTGAGGGCATAAGGAATATGTCTGAACCGGCATAAATCTTTCTTGAAAGAGAGGGGATGAATCCGATTCTTGTGCCGACCTTATCGGGATATCTTCCTGCAAGGTCTTTAAAGTAATTCTCATACTGCCAGTCGCCGCTGCCCAAAACAACAACTTGGACGTCGTTATTTGCAACAAATTCTTCAAGAACGGCTTCCACAAGGTCAAATCCTTTATGGGAAACAAGTCTTGAAACGATTCCTACAACGGGAACATCCTCACGCTGGGGAAGTCCAAAATTCTGCTGGAGGTCAATCTTGTTTTTAACCTTGTTTTCCGGATGCTCAGCGGAATAGTTAGCTGCGATGTTTTTATCTGTTTCGGGATTATAATTTACTGTATCAATACCGTTAAGTATGCCGGAAAGCTTCCATGAACGCTGGTTGAGGATTGTATCGAGACCGTGGCTGTACCATGGGTCAAGGATTTCCTGAGCATAGGTAGGACTTACGGTTGTAACTCTGTTTGCACATTCAATGGCGGCTTTCATGAAGTTGGTGTTTCCGTCATATTCAATGAGATTGTAAGCGCTTTCAGGGATGCCTAAAACATCGTTGAGCAGTTCTTTGCCGTAAACTCCCTGATACTGGATGTTGTGAATTGTGAAAACAGTTTTGATGTTTTCAAAGCCCTCTCTCTGAGCATACATAACGCTGTAATAGAGAGGTGTAAGAGCTGACTGCCAGTCGTTGCAGTGAATGATGTCGGGCTTGAAGTCGATATATGGAAGCATTTCGAGAACAGCTCTTGAGAAAAATGCAAATCTTTCGGCATCATCGTAATATCCGTAAATGCCGTCACGTTTAAAATAATACTGATTGTCTAAAAGGTAATAAATAACTCCGTCAACCTTTGCTTCAAATACGCCGCAGTACTGTCTGCGCCATGAAACAGGAACAGAAAGGCTTGTTAAAAACTTCATTGTATTTTTAAGTTCCTGAGAAATGCCGTCATACATGGGCATAACTACACGGCAGCCTATAAGACGTTTGCGAAGAGCCTGGGGCAGTGAACCTGCTACATCTCCCAGGCCGCCGCTGGCCATAAAGGGCAAAGCCTCACTGGAAACATAAAGAACTTTCATGAAAAGACCTCCTCTTGTGCAGAAAAAATTTAAAATATACCGGAGCCCGAAGCCATTTTACAGGCTTCGGAGTCCGGAGAAACTTTTTAATCAGATAGTTTTGTTTTTGGCCACATAGACAGGATAGTTTTTATCTCCTGTAAGGCTCTTACCGGGCTGAACAACAACGTTTTTATCGAGGATTACGCAGTTAAGGTTTGCGTCTTCTCCTACGCTTGCGCCCTGCATGATTATAGAATCCTCGACTTTAGCGCCTTTGGCAACTTTAACGCCTCTGAAAAGAACGCTGTTTTCAACTTCACCCTCAATTACGCAGCCGTCTGCAATAAGGGAGTTCTTAACGTTTGAGCCGAGACCGTAAAGAGCCGGCATATCGTCACGAACCTTTGTGTAAACAGGTCTGTCGGGATTAAACAGACTGCGGCAGTTGTCTTTGTCAAGCAAAGCCATATTTGCCTTGTAGTAGCTTTCAACGGAATCTATTGGCATGCAGAAGCCTTCAACTTTGTATCCGTAAATTTTAAGCTTATTTACATTGGCCTGAATGATGTCTCTTTCTACGTTTTCACGGTTATGTACAGCGGCATCTCTGATAAGCTCTTCGAAAAGAGGCTTATTAACTATCATCATATTAAGAGAATAGTTTTTATCCTCAGGCTTGTCGCCTACTGCAACAGATGTTATTCTGCCGTCTTCGTCAAGGTCGAAGGTGGCAAGATTTTTAAGAGCAGGAGCCTTGCCGTGAGCGTAAGCTATTGTTATATCAGCGCCTGTGTCGATATGCTGCTGCATGAGCTGAGCATAGTCGGGATTGCATACCATGTTGCAGTCCGAAACAAGCACATACTCTTCAACTGACTTGTGGATAAAATCAAGGACATTATAAAGAGCGTCCACTCTGTTTTTATATGTACCTGCCTGAACATTGTTAAAGGGAGGAAGCAGATACATACCGCCTGTTTTTCTTGAAAGATCCCAAGGCTTACCTGTGCCAAGGTGATCCATGAGGGACTGGAAGTTGCTCTTTGTTATAACTCCAACCTGATCTATTCCGCAGTTTACCATGCCTGAAAGAATAAAGTCGATAAGTCTGTAACGTCCTGCAAAGGGTACTGAACCCATTGTTCTTACGTCAGTAAGTTCGCTTATTGCTTCATCGTAAGCGTTTGAAAAAATAATTCCGAGAATATGGTTAACCCTCATTTATTTCACCCCCTCAATGTCTTCGCCTATCATGGCTTTTGGTTCAACAACGGCACCGGCGCCAACCTTTACGCCTGAGCCTACAACTGCAACGCCCCACTGGTCAAGGTCATCCATATCTTCGGGACGTTTTCCGATAATTGCATTTTCACCGATAACTGCATTTTCAGCAACTATTGCATACTGAACAACAGCGCCTTTTTTAATGACAGTGCCGGGCATGATTATCGAGTCGAGAACCTTTGCTCCCTCTTCAATAACTACGTTGGGGAAGAGAATGGAGAAATCTACTGTTCCCTCAATTACGCCGCCCTCTGAAATAAGGGAGTTCTGAACATAAGCACTGCTTCCGATGTAGTGGGGAGGGGCAACGGGATTTTTAGCATAGATTTTCCATGAAGTATCAGTGAGATCAAGGTCAACGCTGGGATTGAGAAGGTCAAGGTTTGCTTCCCAAAGGCTGTCGATTGTTCCGACATCCTTCCAGTATCCGCTGAAGGGATATGCAAAGAGTTTTTCATGGTTTTCATGCATAGCAGGAATAACGTCATGACCGAAATCGTTGCCTGATTCGGGATTGTTTTCATCTTCTATAAGGTACTTTCTGAGAATTTCCCATGTGAAGATGTAAACGCCCATTGAAGCTTTGTTTGTTGTGGGATTCTTCGGCTTCTCTTTGAATTCATAAATGGAGCCGTCCTCGTTTGTGAACATAAGTCCGAAACGTGAAGCCTCTTCCCACGGAACCTCAAGGGATGCTATTGTGCAGGCAGCGCCCTTTTCCTTGTGGTAGTCGAGCATTTTGGAATAATCCATTTTGTAAATATGGTCGCCAGAAAGAACCAATACATATTCGGGATTATATCTGTCAATAAATCCGATGTTCTGATAAATAGCGTTTGCAGTACCTTTGTACCACTGTGTACCCTCTATCTGCTGATAAGGTGAAAGCACATGAACACCGCCGTTTACACGGTCGAGATCCCAAGTCTGACCGTTGCCTATGTAATCATTAAGCTCAAGAGGCTGATACTGGGTAAGTACACCTACAGTATTGATACCTGAGTTTACACAGTTTGAAAGGGGAAAGTCGATGATTCTGTACTTTCCTCCGTATGGGACAGCGGGTTTTGCAATTTTGCGGGTAAGTATTCCCAAGCGGCTTCCCTGACCGCCGGCAAGGAGCATGGCAATACATTCCTGTTTGCGGGCCATAAAAAGTCCTCCTTTTATTGAAATTGTAATTATATTCGTTAACCTTATTTACCTTGCGGTATGTTTAAGGTAAATCGTTGAAAGTCCGGGGAGGTCAAGCTGAATGCTCTGTTCAAAGCCGTGCATGGGCTTTTTCTCAATTTTGACCTTGTCTTTGGAGCCTTTGCCCTCTCCACCGAATTCTGTGTCGTCGGAATTAAGAATAACCTTATATTTTCCCATTGCATCGGGAACACCGATTCTGTAATCGGAGCGCTCAACAGGGGTAAGGTTGCAAACGACGATAATTTCGTTTCCTTTTTTGTCAATTCGTCTGAAAGCTATGACGGAGTTTGTGTAATCGTCGCTTGAAATCCAGGAGAAGCCCTCCCAGCTGTAATCAACCTCCCAGAAAGGAGCGTTCTTTTTATAGAACTCGTTGAGTGTCTTTGTATAATGCTGGAGCTGCCTGTGCTTGTCATAGTCGAGAAGCATCCAGTCGAGCTCGCTCTTGTAATCCCACTCTTTAAACTGACCGAATTCCTGACCCATGAACAGAAGCTTTTTTCCGGGATGCGCCATCATGTAGCCCAGAAAAGAGCGCACACCTGCAAATTTCTGTTCGTATTCACCGGGCATTTTTCCTATAAGGGAACATTTGCCGTGAACTACCTCATCATGGGAGATAGGAAGTACAAAGTTTTCTGAAAAAGCGTAGAAGAATGAGAAAGTAAGGCAATCGTGATTGTATTTTCTGAAATATCCGTCAAGGGAGAAATATCTCAGAATATCGTTCATCCAGCCCATATTCCATTTGAAGTTAAAGCCTAGTCCGCCCATATATGTAGGCTTTGATACCATTGGCCATGCGGTGCTTTCTTCGGCTATCATCATAACGTCGCTGTGGTCTCTGAATATGGATTCGTTGAGCTTCTGGAGGAAAGAAACCGCTTCAAGGTTTTCGTTTCCGCCGTTTACGTTGGCAACCCATTCGCCGTCATTTCTGCCGTAGTCAAGGTAGAGCATAGATGCAACAGCGTCAACTCTAAGTCCATCAAAATGATATTTTTCAAGCCAGAATTCAGCGTTTGAAATAAGGAAACTCTGAACTTCGGTTCTGCCGAAGTCAAATACCTTTGTGCCCCACTGTTTATGTTCGCCCTTTCTCGGGTCTGCATATTCGTAAAGAGGCTGACCGTCAAATTCAAAAAGGCCTGCACCGTCACGGGGGAAATGAGCGGGAACCCAGTCCATAATAACGCCGATTCCTGCGTTGTGGCATGTATCTACAAAATACATAAGATCGGCGGGAGTGCCGTAACGAGAAGTTGCAGCGTAGTAACCTACAATCTGATAACCCCATGATCCGTCAAAGGGATGCTCTGCCAAAGGCATAAGCTCAATGTGGGTATAACCCATTTCTTTTACATAGGGCACAAGCTCGTCCGCCAGTTTTCGGTAGGAAAAGAAGTTTCCGTCCTCATACTGTTTCCATGAGCCTGCATGAACCTCGTATATGTTTACGGGCCTTTCGTAAATTGACTGCTTTGCCCTTGATGACATCCACTTTTTATCGGTCCAGGTATAGCAGCCGTCAATTTCGTAAATCTTTGTGGCAGTTTCCGGACGTGTCTGAGTATGGAAGCCATAAGGATCGGCTTTCATAAGTACGTCGCCGCTTTTTGTCTTAATTGCATACTTATATATGTCATACTGCTCCAAATCATCAATTACAGTTTCCCAAACACCGTCGCTGATTTCTTCCATAGGATTTGCATCAGTATTCCATGCATTAAAATCACCTGCAACGCTAACGCTTTCAGCGTTGGGAGCCCATACACGAAAGACAAAGCTGTTTTCGCCGGCACGGTGGCACCCGAAAAACTCATATGCCTTTGCGTTGTTACCCTGGTGGAACAGGTAAAGGGGAACTTCGTAGTCGGGGCGTTTTTTATTCATTGTTCACACACCGTCCTTTAATCTTTTATAATTATCTAATTATATTCTAACATAAAGAAAAAGCTTATTTCAATAGGATTTTGACTATTTTAATCAAAAGCACATACAAATATATGGTAGTTATTTGTACAGTTTGTTAGAAAAAATCGTGGTATTTTCTCGTTGAAAATGCAATGATTCAGTGTGTTTACTGTGCAAAATAAACAAGCACCCGGCAAATTATTGTAGAACATTTACCGAGTGCTTTTTGTTGAATTTTGCTGATGGGGAAATTTTGGGATAAAGTAACAAAAATGAGCCCTTATGAAAAGGCTGCAATGCAATACGTGATTCCTGCTGTATTAAGATAAATCGGTTCAGGGTCACTTGTGTTTTTCACGGTTACGGCATTGCCGGAAATTGAAACTCCCAAGGAGCCTGCATGATTTGAAGCCATGCCGAAAAATGAGGCTACCTTTTCTCCGACCATTTCATTCAAGGGATGTTCAAGGGCAAAAACAATTGCAAAGGATGGCTGTATGCTGAAAGTGAAATCCTTTGAGGGAGCGTTGTTGCCGAAATATTCTGTAAAAACGATTCTCTTTGTAAACTTTTCATGTTCCTCAATGGTTAAGTGGGGAACCATATCGCCTATGTGAGAGCTTACCACTGAATCAATAAGCAGATTGTCACGGTTTACGTCCTCCATCTGCGGCTTGTCGTTAAGGGACCACTGGTTTAAATTTAATTTAGGTGTTTTGCCTGATGATGCCATTATGTACCTCCTTTAAAGAGTTTCATCAAAAAATCCCCATGGTATTCCTTTTTCTCTTATATCAAAAAAAGTCATATCGAGGGCTTCTATTTCCGCCCATGTGTACATGGGCACATCGGTCATAAATCTCATAAAAGCGGGACCGCTTTTTACTGCAAAATCTGCTGCCGCCGTAAGATCTTCCATTGCAAAATTAGCCATATGCTCAAAGCATATCTGATATTTTTCTGCACGATATAATATGGCGTATTTTTCATTGAGGAGTTTGAAAAGCTCATCTATGAAAAAATCGGTGTATGGCTGTCCCGGAATGAGGGCGCAGAGAGTAAGTATTCTCTCACGCCTTTCCTCAGCTGTCATTTCCGTTTCCTGAAGATCCAAAAGCCTCTCCATTCGTGTGAGTCCGTCATTTTCTGCCGTAACGGCAAACATCTCTTTTCGGATATTGTTGCACTGAGCGGTCACAAGGTCTATTGCTGCGGCATAAGCTTCAATTTCTCCATTAAGAATAGGGCAGTCAGGGGAATAAATTCCCAGAGGAGAAAGAGTTTTATTCATTCTCTGCTTTGCGCCCATTATTCAAACCTCCCGCTTATAGTAAGGTCTGAAAGGGTTATCTCACAGTCGGCAGGAGGTGTAATATCGCTTTCGGGTGTGAGAAAACGATAGTTTACAATTCCGTCAATCTCCATGAGAACTTTTCCCAAATCACAAAGTCTGATTTCTTCGCCTATCTGAAGCTCAGAGAAGAAATCTTCGATTCTTTCCCTGCATATTTCGATTGCATTTTCTTCATCCAGATTGTCTTTGACTTTAACGAGCAGTGAGAGGGAAACCCCATATTGTTCGGCTTCTTTGACTTTAAGGTCGATTCCGGCGGGACAATATGATTTTAGTTTTACGTAAATTGCACGCTCAAGATCAATGTTGTATTTTCCGTCCTTAGCCACAACTATTACGTCCACTGTGCCGGCGCCTCTGTTAACGGGAACGGTTTTTGCTTTGAGCACATCTTCAAAAGTAAGAGCAATTTCCGTATATGTTATAGGATTGCTGCCGTTGGGGATTACTGACCAGCTTTCCAGTATGCGTTTTCTCAAAGCTTCATCGGACTCGCTGTTGCCGCCTCCTGTAAAGGGAGATGGATTAATAACCCTGTCTATTCCTACGGGAGGTGTTATCATAACGGTGATTTTTTCTGCGGCGCAGTTGCCGTCCCTGCCCTCTATGGTAGCTTCAGCGGGAACTGTTACTTTTGTTTCACCGGCAGTGAGAACAGCTTCTTTTGTTGTAACATACTGGCATACGTCCTCAGCGGCAATGGCGCAGACGGTTTTCTCAGGTATTACAATGTCAAATTCAGCTTTTTCGTCAATGATAAAGTCTATTTCCCCAGAGGCAGTGGAAGCGGTTTTTCTGTAAATGCCTCTTTGAGCTCCGTGGCGTTCAAGATCAATTCCCACAGCGGTATCAGGGAAAATGCGGCTTTCAAGTCCTGCAATACGGCTGTAAAGAGAAAACAGCTCTCCTGCAAGAAGCTTCATTCTTATTTCGATATCACCGCTATCCTCAGGTTTAACTCCGGTTATTTCAGTGTATTTTTCTTTCATAAGGGAAAGAAGTCCGTCATAGGTAATTTGCTGTGTCATATTCAGGAGCTGAGCTCCACTGTCACCTCCTTGATTTTTTCTCCGCAGGCAAGGGTGATTATTCCTTTGCCGGGAGTATACTGTGTATCTATAATTTTTACTCCGGGAATTTTTTCAGTTACTTCAAGAGCGTATTCAAACAGCAGCGCATTAGGGTTTTCTCTTTCACCGGGCTCCATTTCATGAATACGGCTGCCGAAATCCCTGTCAAAAACAAATGATCCTTTTGGCACAGTAAGGAGAATTTCCGCTTTTTGAAGAGCCAGCTCCTCACCGGACAGGGTAACGGGTATTCCGGAAGAAGAAAGAACTATATTCCCGTTTTCTATTTTCATATCCAAGGGTATGTCACTCCTTGATAAAATCTTTTGCATAAACTGTGCCGTCAGAGGTTATGGTAACTCCGTTTATCTGGACACTTCCGTTTCTGCACAGTTTGATTTTTGCCCCTGACATGGAAAAAATCATCACTTCCCCGTTTTTAAGTTCTGAACCGTCCACCTTTACTCCTGCACATACCGTTCCGTTTTTGCAGGGAATAAGAAGCACGTCTGTACTTTTGGGAGGGACGGATACAAAGCCGTAAGGGGCGTATACTGGTATTCCCTTTTCAAAAGAAGCTCCGTTTGCAGAAAGAGCTTTTTCTCCCGATTCCACAACGGAGCCCTCTTCAGGGAGCTTTTCTCCCTTTTTGGCTGATGAAAGACCTGTAAGCCACATAAATCACACATCCTTTTTTCTCAAAATAACCGTACAGTAGTACCCCTTTGAGGTAAGCCGAAGAACTCGCTGGAATACCATTAGGTTTTCTTCCTGTTTTCCGGCGGGAGATGAAAAAGAAGCTTTCATGCCTGTAAAAATCGGGGGAGGGTCAAAAAGCTCCGCTTCAATTTGAAGAGTGTTTTCGAGGGATAACCTAAAAATACGGTCAGTTTTGTTCTGCCTCTCCCAAAGAGGAGTGTTTGTAAGGTCAACTATTCTCACGTTATAACTTTCCGGATTTTTAATGTAGGGATTCAATATGCTGTGAGCATAAGTTCCTTCCTTTTGCACTTTGCAGATGATTTTTCCCACTATGCCGAAAGAACTTTCAGTAATTTCCGCTTTTGAAAATTTAGTGCATCCGGGTAAAGAATTGGAAACGGAAAGTTTCTTTTCAGGAAGAAAATTTTTAGGATGCTTTGAGTAAAGGGTGAGATCACCCGATATAAAGGGTTCAAAGCCTGTAACGCTAAGGCAGAATCTTTTAATAACATCCCAGTGGCTGTCGCCTTTGAGAACGGAGAAATTCCCCTGCCATCTTAAATTCTCTCCCGAAAAGGATTTGATACCATAGGGCAGAGCGTGATTTTTGTAAATATCCTCAAAGGATGGGCAGTTGTATGTTTTAGGCAGAGCCTCGTTGTCGATAAGTGCGGCAGCGGGACTCCTTGCGAAAACTTCTGTAAATACTCCCTCAGAGGATATGACTGTGGTAAGATCTTCCACTGTTCCGAAAAAGAGCCTTTCTTTTTGGACTGAGGTTACCTCAATTGTATTTCCCAATGAAAGAGAAGAGGAAAAGGGAAAAATTCCCGTAAAGGAATCAGCGGGAGTGTCTATGGAAGAACGTATTTCAAAGCTTTTCGGGAAAACGGAATATGAGCCGTTTTCGGATGAAACGGTAACTGAATATGTCATGATATTCTTATTTTCCCTCCCTCTGAAACGTCCCATGGGTCTATGCACAGGGGATTAAGTTCCAATAGTTTTTCGATGTCTATGTTGTACTTTGCGGAGATTGACCAAAGGGAATCACCCTCTCTGGCGATTATATACTTTTCTCCGATTTCTCCTTTTTCGGCGGGGACTTCGTAAAACTCAATATCATAAAAGATATCCGTGCTTCCGCTTTTTTCGTAAACTGAAAGGGATGACATAACGGCGTTTACAGGGGGCAAATCTGAAAGAAAAAGCATACCATCTCCGCCTTTGTCGAAAAGCTTCTGGATTTCCAGTGAACGGTTCAGGCGGTTTTCTCCGCTGAATGAACCTGAGCTTTTGATGATTTTCGGCTTTGCTCCGTTTTCACGAAGAAAAGAGCCGGAAAAGGGAATATGCTCGGTGTTCAGAATTTTTTCACCTTTAAAAGTGATTTCAGCGGGGTTCTTGTCAAAGACAAAGCTTTTGTATCTTAAAAGGGCGTGTATCATTGTCCGTTTCCTCCGTCATAGGAAAAATCTCTCGGATACCGTCTGCTGTCCCGTTCAAGGAGCTTTGAGAGCTGTTCAGGATATTCTGTTGAAAGGCTGTCTGTAAAATAGTTTTCTTCGTTCATTTTTTCACCTTTTTTCCCTGAGAAACAGAGTATGTGTATTTTTCCCTTTCGCCGTCATGAAGCTCAGCGGTTCGCTCAAGTGAAATAAGTGTGCATCCACTGAGAATGTACTTGTATTTGCTGTTTTCAATGGTTATTTCCGATATTTCCTCTTCGTCGGTTATGTCGGAAGAAAAAAGCTTTGAACGAACAATTTCACATGTGCCTTTTATACCGAGAATAGAATTAATATATTCTTCACCGTATTCCTGAGAAATGTCGGAAGCTGTTGTTTCCGAATTAAATTTAACGTCGGCAGAAATAACATGAGAAACAGCTGTACCGTTAATCTTCACTTTTAAGTCATTGCTGTAAGAGTTAAATTTTATTTCAGGCATTTACTCAGCCTCCTTTACAATTTCTCCGCTGAAGAAAACTGTTCCTTTAAGTACAAAAGCGTCTGCATCCCTGTTTGCCGAAACATCGCCGCACTGGAAGGATTTAATGTTAAGATTATCCATAAATGAAGCTGTTTCGCATATTCTGCAAAAAGCCTTGAGACATTCTTCTCCGCCGGATTTATAGGGAGCATAAACGGTAAGACGCAAAGCAATTTCAGCATCTCTTCCATTTCCTGAGTCGTAAACATTTCCCATTGCTCCCTGTGAAACAGAAATTTCCTCTCCGCCCAGTGCTGCCGTAATCTTTTTAATGGGAATCGGTTTTTTGGAAGAGGGAAACTCCGAAAGAAAATTGATGTCTTTAAGCTCTTCTGCTTCTTTCAGCTGGGTCAGAACCTGCTTAATGAATTCATAAATAGCCATTTATTCCTCCTGTGTTACGCTCATCAGAACTGCCCAGATGTAGCAGACCTTATTTTGAAAATACACCTTTTCGGCACGTTCTATTTTGAGTTTCAGCTCATCGGTAAAAACGGCGGCATCTTCCAGCTTTATAAGGTCGTGGGAGGGAGGACCTATGTAGAGATAATAGCCTTTTTCACTAAGTCCGGCAGGGGTGTAGATTCCCTCAAGGTACATTTTGTTTTTGTATCTTATGGGCTGCACAAAGGCTCTGAAAATCTCAGTTGACCAGCCTTCGTCGTCGGCTATTCTAACGTCCTGACCAAAACGTTTTAAAATAGAGTCAACTTCCATTTTTATACCTCCCTGAAGAAAAATTCACTGTCCGTAAAGCAGTCGGCGGCAGCGGAAAGAGCTTCTTTTAAAAGCACCTGAGAAATTTCCTCGCTTTTTGTATCCATGTCCACCGTAACGTCGCCGGCTTTAAAAGATGAAATTCCGTCGGAGGACAGAGTTTCATATCTTGTTTTGGCAGTAAGAGCCAAAGCAGCAGCGGCGGCTATAACTCTCGGATCATCCCCGTAAAGGGGGCTTCTCAGCTTAGGGTTAAGCTGAGAAGCGGCTTCGGAGCAAAGTATCAGTGCCTTTTCTTCGCTTTCGAGTTCTATGTCTGTCATGATTTTAAGGCGGCTGAGCACCTTTTCGGGGTCAATCACAGGCACCGCTCCTTTTTGTTAAATATTGAGAGCAACGCAGGAGTTAGGTGAAAGGGGAGAAAATCCTGCTGTTACGGTAATGGCAGCTCTTTCAAGCTGGCGGTCGATGAGCTTGTCAAACTCGGTGGTGATATCTCCGGCCTGAACCATTTCGAGAGCACAGCACTTATCAAAGGCAAGAATTTTGTCTTCGGGAGCGTGAAAGGATTTCACAAGCTCTGCACCGAGGGGAGTTATGAGCTTGCCTGTTGCATGGAAATTAAGTCCTGCGGTTGCATCCATGAATTCGGGGATAGCAAGGAGCTTTTCTGCTGCGGTAATGGAAGCTACAAGGGTTGTCATGTTGTAGGGGTGGAGAGCATTCCATGTTTTTACAATATCGGCGTATGTAATGCTGCCTTCGCCTGTGGCTTCAACATCAGCGGCAATTGATGTGAGAGTATCAATTGCATCCTTAGCCTGAGATCGGGCAATGTGTGCGCCTATCTGACGGAGCATAATTGTAAAAACATCAAGCTTCTGATACTTGATAGCCTCATAGGAAGCTGAGAGAATGCGGCCTCTTTTGTGAAGCTGTACAAGATTTTCGCCGAGAGCGATTGAAGCGGAGGGAATCTGAGCACCTTCACCGACAGTTTTGAGTTCTTTCTCATCGTCATCGGGGAGAAGAGAAAGTGCTCTGTAATCGAGAGAGTCAATCTTTGTAACGGTAGCTATGAGCTTTCCGAGAATGTCTGCTTCCTCCATGCCTGTACGCACTGTGCGAGAGATGTACTCAGGGAAAAGCACGGATGAATCAGAGGTTGAGAAGAATTTTGCCACAGGGTCGCTGTTTCTTCCCATAACCTTTATGTCGAAGCGTTTGAGCTGACGCTGAAAAGCGTCAAGACCCTCAAGAGAGGTTCCCTTATAGTTTTCTGAGGGATCTGCCTGTTCGAGAGCGGCGCAGATGCCGCCGGGAACCTGATACATACCCTTTTCAAGTCTGATGTTCTGAAAATTAGCCATATATTTTTCCTCCTTTAAATCAGAGCATAAACTCTACTGTCTTTTTTGCTGTATCTACGTTTGTGATAAGCACCTTTTCGGTGCCGTCGCCTGTCTTTACTCCCGATGCTGCGGCTGCAAGGCTCTGATAGCCCACAGAGGGTGCAGGATCTGTGTAGGGGAGACATGCAAAACCTCTGAGCTGTACTGTTGCAACGCCGCCACGGCAGGCAGTGGCAATACCGATAAAAGCGTCGCCGTCAGCACATTTTGCAACTGTGCCGTTTGCCGTGATTTTTACGGGAGTATTTTTTTCAATACTTCCGGAAGCTTCAAAGGTGGCGCAGAGAGTTCCGATTCCTTCATAAGAAAATTTCATAGATAAATCCTCCTGTTTTTAAATTTTAAACTGATTGTTTGATTTGAGCTTTTCGCCGTTTTCAGCGGGAGCAAGCTGGGGAGAAAGGGGCATTTCCTTTTTTGCCCTTGTTTCAAATGCGCTTTTAAACTGTTTAAGTTCACCGGGCTCCATTGAAGCGCAAATTGAGCGCATTGTGTCGGGGAGCAGCTCCGGGACAGTGACTGCGCAGAGCTTTACTGTATCTTCCGTAAGAGCTCTTCTGTATTCTTCTCCCCAAAGGGAGAGCTTTTCCAAACGCTCAAATTCCTTTTTGAGAGCGCAGGACTCCTTTTCGGAGATAGTGATACTTCCTTTCGCTGAAAAGATTTTTTCTTTTATGTCATTCACTTTTACTTTTTCCTCCTTATCCTTAAAGGCTTTGATAACGCCGGCGGCAGGCTGAGCAGGAACGGCTACAAAGGACCACTCGTAAGCGTCTGTGGGATTTTCCAGAATACCGAAGCATTTTTTGCCGTCGTAGGTTTCTCCGGGAGTGTGGCTGCATTTTGCGGAGCGCACATCGCAGCCGCATATTGAGCAGATTTTTTCCGAAACGCTGCAGCTTATGCTTACTTCCTTTTTGATTCCTGTTTCTATTTCTTCAATAAGAGAACGTGTCTTTTCCGTAACCGGTATATACGCCTTTGCGTTAAGGGTAAAATAAGTTTCTCCAACAGAATTCTTTTTGTCACAGTGTTCTATAACTGATGTATCAAATACTCTTGCACTCTGATTTTCCGCTTTGGGGTTGTGGTCGAAAATACCGCTTTTTCCTTTAAACATTTCCGCAAGAGTTTTAAGAGAGTTTTCGGAGAACTGTTCAAAATCCCTGTCGATTTCGTTGTCACATAAAATAAGGCTGAAAATATATACCTCGTCACGTTTGAGGGGACGCTTGGAATAGTGGTTTATAAGCTCCATGTCCTTATTGTCATCATCTCCGCTTTTTTTAACGGATGCGATTCCAAAGGTTTTATTCATCTTCTTCACCTGCCTTTAAACCGATATTTGCCAGTGTTTCCTCTGCCTGAGCTGAGTAAAGCTTTGCCTTTGCAGATTCAACCTCATCCTGTAAGGTGATGTCATCCCACTCAACACGGCAGTCGGGATTAAAACCTGAAAGGCGTAAAAATGTATTTGAAATTTTAAGAATAACGGGAGTGAGAATTCTGCGGTAGGCTTCAAGTTCACTTGTAAGAACGTCAGCCTGCTGAGCGGACATGCGCTCTGTCGATGACCATGAGAGGCCGAACATAAAGGGAGGGATACCCGTTTTAGCCACAATCTGCTCAAGCATCTGTCTTACGGGAATTTCGCTGTCGAGAATCTGGTTGTCTGCACCGATTACCTTTATATCAACGTCACCTAAAGCCACAAAATCCCTTACAGTGTGAGGATCATGCATGGCGCTGCTCCATTCCTTTGCAACCTGTGCTGCACGTTCTTTAGCGTAGGCTTTGTCTATGGCGTCGTTTTGGGGTTTGTAGGTTACGGCAAAGCGAACATTTCCAACTCTTTCAAAATTGACTCCTATGGTGTTGTAGATTTTAAGGAGTACCGAGCTTACAAAGGGAAGTCCTTTCAAAAGAGAATTTCCTGTGACCTCTCCCGGTGTGGGGTTGAGAACGGAATAGAGAATAAGCTCCGGATACTGTACCGGCACTGCTTCTCCGCCTCCCGAGCGGACACAGATAGATAGGGCGCAGCCGCTGTCCTTTCTCACTTCCAGGTTTTTAAGGGGAGCGTTATAAAGGGCGGCAACTTTTCCGCCTGAAATAACTATTTCTCCCACTGCGCTTCCGTAGGTGAGAAGCTGTTCAAAATAAGTGGAGATAAAGGAATTTATTCCGGTCTGACATCCGCCTACGGGAACTTCATTTAAGAACTCATCTAAGGAAGCCTGAGCGGCTTTTGAAGAGCAGTTTACTTTAAAACCTCCCGTAAGCCGTATGATTTTAAAAATTGCGGCGTCAATTATAGGCACAGCTTCTCTGAGAGTTTCGTAGAGGACTGCATCGCCGCCGGAAAGAGGTGTATAGCGGTCGAGATTTTTAAAGGGATACTCCGTGTTTCCTGTCTGCACCGAAAAAGCGCAGGGAGGATTTTCCCTTTTTCTTTTTTTAAACAGGGGCATTCAAAACCTCCTTTTCATTGTGAAATCAGGAAACCCGGTCAATTGCCACGGCAAAAAATCCGTCATCCGAGGCGGGAGCGAGAACGGTGGAGACAAAATAGCGGATGTCGTCCATGGCATGGTCGTTTTCCTTTTTGGGGGCGTCCTTTGACAGGGAGTCGTCCCAGCGGTAGATGCCGAATTCTCTTATAGAGTCACGGCAGCAGGGAGAAATAAAAATCTTGCCGTTTTTAAGTGCTACGCTGACAAGGCGGATTCCGTCGGCAACGTCATTTACAGCTGGAATTGCTCTGAATTTGCCGTGTCTGCGTACACACTCAATAAAGCTTGCGGCGGAGGGGTCGATTATGACCGCCTGTATTTTTCTTTCTCCTGCTAATTTTTCAAGCTCTGCGTAGTATTCCTCGTCGGTTTTCTGATACTTTTCTTTTCTTGAATCGAAATAATATTCGTCAATACGGTACCAGCTTTTACCGCTTTTTCCCCAAAGACCGAAAGAGGCGGGATTAACGGTTCCGTAGTCGCAGGAGATATAAAACTCACTGCACGGATTTTGGGGAGAAGCGATGTTTGCCTGAGAGAAGAACGGATACACAAGACCTTCTGCGGCAACCCATTTTCCCTGTACGAACCGCTCGTAAAAAGCTCCGCTGTAAAGGGACTTGTATCTTTCAATAATTTTCGGTGTAAGGGAAGGGTTGTCCTCCATTACGAAATGGAGATAGAGGCAGTTTTTCTCCTTTGCCTTGAGCACCCATTCACGGTGAAACCAGTGGCTGGGATTTTCGGGGTTGCAGTTGAACCAGAATTTTGAGCCGTCAAGGGAACATCTTGCAAGAGCCTGTTCAACAAAGGAACGGGGCATGAGGGCAACTTCATCAAGTAGAACTCCGCCAAGGGTAATACCCTGAATAAGGGAGGCGGATGATTCATCTCTGCCGCCGAAGAGATAAAAGGTATTAGTGACGGAGCCTCTTGAAATCACCACGCAGTTGCGGGAAATTTTCTCCTGACAGGTAAATCCCAGTTCGGAGAGAATGGGCAGAAGAGGGGAGAGAAGATTTCTTCTAAGGGAAGTTACTGTTTTTCCGCACATTGCAAAGGAAGTATCGGAAAATCTGTAAAATGCCCATGCAATGAAAGAAATGGACATGCAAAGGGTTTTGCCGCTTCTTACGGCGCCGTCACAGAGAATAGCATCAAAGGAGGAAAAGGGACTTGAGGGACACCACCAGGTAAGAGCGGTAAGCTGCTTTTTTGAAAAGGGCACAAATGAGGCTTTAATCATTTTTCACCTCCGATGCAGCGAGAGCCTTTGCTCCGTTTTCCAGTGCGGCATAGAATGGAGGAATTTCCTTTTCGCTGCTGCCGGAAAGCTCCGCAAGTTTTTCCAGTGCCTTGAGTCTGTCGAAAAATTTGATTTCCATGCCCCCGCCTTTGGGACGCTTGATTTCGGAAATGCAAAATAAATCGAGACTTTCAAGTTCACCGGGTTCGGGAGGCGAATCGGCGAAAAGCAGCCTTATTGCGTCGCAGACAGAGCCATAGGCAATTCTTCTGTAACCTGCTGCGGCTTCCCTTTGGGAAACCTCCTGGAGCTTTTCGAGCTTTTTGATTTCTGCCGTTATGCGTTTGTCACGGATAAGCTTTTGTCCGGCTTTTTCCGGAAAAAGAGTATATCCGGCTTTTGCGGCGGCTTCTCTTATGTTTCTTGTACGGCAGTAATAAAAGCAGAAAAGCTGTTCTTTTTCTTTAAGGCTTTGCCTTTTTGTCATTAAATCACCTCACACCATAGGTTTAAAAAGAGGTGTCGGTTGCATAAAACAAAGCAACTTTTGAAAAAATAATTTTAAAAATTAAAATTTCTAATTTTTCACTGTGCCTTTGTTCCGAACTTTTCTAAAGGAAAAATAAGGGTTTTCGAATAAACCAAAGAAAAAGCGACTTTTTTTCTAAAAAACTTAGAAAACCGTGTAAATTAAATCCAAAAGTGCCTGAAAATACCCGTTTATGCCTGAAATCATCTGATTTAGCCTGAAAATAAAGATTGTATTCATTTTTCACATATTTTTGCATTATCACTTGACTTAACGCTGCCGCAGGAATAAAATAAAAGAGCACAGAAAAAATTACCGGAGGTGGGCTTTTTTGGACAGTAAAGACGGCGGCAATGCCACTGTACCCGTGCGATTGTGCGGCGTAAAAAGTGTAAAGGAAAGCCTTAGCTCCGTTTGTGTTTTTTAGCCTTTAAAATCAAACGGCCTCTTTCCCTGCACTTTTAAAGCCGGGAAAGAGGTGTTTTTTATTTATGGAAACAAAAGGATTTGACGAGCTTTTCGCTCTGCTTCATTCAAATCAGCTTGCCCAGCTGAGAAACAGGCTCTGTGAAATGAACGTCGTAGATATTGCGGAATTTCTTGAGGAAAACGAGCCGGAAAAAATGATGCTCATTTTCCGAATACTGCCAAAGGATATTTCGGCAGATGTATTTGCATATCTTGATTCTGATAATCAGACACACATAGTAAATGCGGCAACTGACAGGGAGCTTACCTCACTTGTAGAAGACCTTTATCTTGATGATGCCGTTGATTTTCTTGAAGAAGTTCCCGCAAACGTAGTTAAAAGAGTTTTGGCTCATACGGACAGTGAAACAAGAGCCCTTATCAACAGCTTTCTTCAGTATCCCGATAACTCTGCGGGAAGCATAATGACAATCGAGATGGTTGAGCTTCATGACAGACTCACCGTTGATGAGGCTATCAAAGTAATCCGTGCAACAGGTGTTGATAAGGAGACAATTTACACCTGCTACTGTATTAACGATAACCGTAAGCTTATAGGAACAATTCCTTTAAGACGTCTTATTCTGAGCAAGGGAACTGATAAAGTCAGGGACATAATGGATGACGACGAGCAGCTTATTTACGTCAATACCCTTGAGGATCAGGAAGAGGTTGCGGATATTGCCCGTAAATACGACCTTTTGAGCGTACCGGTTGTGGATAACGAAAAAAGACTGGTAGGTATTATCACTATCGACGATATCGTTGACATCATCGAAGAGGAGAACACAGAGGACCTTGAAAAGATGGCTCTTCTTCATCCGTCTGATAACGAATATCTTAAAACAGGCGTTTTTGCTCTTGCGAAAAACAGAATTATATGGCTGCTTATACTGATGGTTTCGGCAACCTTTACAGGTAAGATAATAGAGAATTACGAGAATATGCTTTCTGCAATAGCGGGACTTACAGCATGTATACCTATGCTCATGGATACAGGCGGAAACTCCGGTAACCAGACATCAACCCTTGTTATCAGAGGACTTGCCCTTGGCGAAATCGAAATCAAGGATTATTTCAAAGTGCTTTGGAAAGAGTTCCGAGTCAGCCTTATCTGCGGCGGAATACTTGCTCTTGCCAATATTGCACGTATGTATGTAGTCGGCAGTGCCGGCGGACTTACAGTGTTCCTTGTTGTAAGCGGTGCAATGTTCTTTGCAGTTGTAGTTGCAAAGGCAATCGGATGTACTCTTCCCATACTGGCAAAGCTTGTACATCTTGACCCGGCGCTTATGGCCGGACCTATGATTACAACTATTGTCGATGCCATAACACTTATTATCTATTTTGCTCTCGCAAGCATGTTTCTTCTTTAACCCCATTTAATTTTCATATTTATAAATCATAAAAAGAGGTTACTGACTGAATTTTCAGTCAGTAACCTCTTTTTTAGTTTACGTATTTAATTATGTGATCTGAAAAAGTGCCCCAAAAGTGTTATTTTACCGAAAAAATTGCGTATATTATAACGAGAAATCTTATTTCTTTTTAATTATTTAATTAAAATTAAAAGGCCCATTTGATTTAATTCGCTAATTTTAATATGGTCAAAATGAGGTCAAAAACCTCAAAAAGAGCTTAGCAAAGCTGCTTTTCAGCTTGTTCTGAAAGAAATTTCGTGGTATTCTTCCCCTATGGCAATTTCGCTTTAAGAAATTTAGCAATGAAAAAAGTTCAGGAACAGAGACTGCGAGGGGTATTATTTCTGTTCCATTGCGGTGGGCGTATTAAGGCGATGTGTTTTGCCGATTTGAGTAAATTGCATCGGATTAATTTTTTATTGATTGATAAATTTGCGAGATTGTAAATACTACAACAAAGATAACGGAGGAAACGCCTATGTGTGGAATAGTAGGATTTACTGGTCATGTGCAGGCTGCGCCTGTTTTGTTGGATGGACTGGAGAAACTTGAGTACAGAGGCTATGATTCTGCGGGGTTGGCAGTACAGAATCAGATTGGAAAAATAGAGGTAGTAAAGGCAAAAGGACGTCTGAGAGTTCTCAGCGAAATGACGGATAACGGAAAGGCAGTTGACGGTGAATGCGGAATCGGTCATACACGCTGGGCAACCCATGGAGAGCCTTCCGTAGCCAACGCTCATCCCCATTACAGCAGCAATAAGAGAATTGCAGTTGTACACAATGGAATAATTGAAAATTATCAGGAACTTAAAGATAAAATGATAAACAGGGGCTATACCTTTGCTTCACAGACGGATACCGAGGTAGTTGTGCAGCTTATTGACTACTATTATAGTGGGGAAGCGGCTGGAGATGCCATTGATGCTATTACACGCATGATGATGCATGTGAGAGGCTCCTATGCTTTGGGAATTTTGTTTGAGGATCAGCCTGGAGTTGTGTACGCTGTGCGTAAGGACAGTCCTCTTATAGTTGGACAGTCGGCAAACGGAAATCTTATAGCTTCCGATGTGCCTGCGCTGCTTAAATATACACGTACAGTTTACTATATTGATAATCTGGAAATTGCTCGTCTTACTGCTGATTCAATTGAGTTTTTCGGTATAGACGGAGAGCCTTTGGAAAAGACAGCCACAACTATTGAGTGGGATGCCGAGGCGGCGGAAAAAGGCGGATATGAGCATTTCATGATGAAAGAAATCCATGAGCAGCCTGCAGCTGTGAGGGATACCATAAGTCCGAGAATAAAGGACGGACATGTGGATTTAAGCGAGCTTGAACTTGATGACGATGTCATTAAAGGAATAAAGAGAGTATATATTATCGGCTGCGGTTCAGCGTATCATGTTGGAGTGGCTGCACGTTATGTGTTTGAAAATTTAGCTCGTTTGCCCGTAGAGGTTGATGTGGCAAGTGAGTTCCGTTACAGAAATCCTGTGCTGGAACCTGATTCACTGGCTGTGATTATAAGTCAGAGCGGTGAAACAGCAGATACCTTGGCAGCTCTTCGCCTTTGTAAAGAGCGGGGCATAAAAACTGTTGGAATTGTCAATGTGGTTGGTTCCTCAATTGCAAGAGAGGCAGATTCCACTCTTTACACCTGGGCTGGACCGGAAATTGCGGTTGCAACTACCAAGGCATACAGTACACAGCTTGCGGCGTGTTATCTTATGGCAATAGCATTTGGAGAAAAGAGAGGAATTCTCAGTGAAGAGCGCAGTTGCCAGCTTGTGGAGGAGCTTCAGACTCTTCCGGAAAAAATAGAAAAGACTCTGGAAGATAAGGAACGTATTCAGTGGTTTGCCAGTAAATATGCCAATGCCCATGATGCGTTTTTCATAGGCAGAGGTCTTGATTATGCAGTAGCTTTAGAGGGCAGTCTCAAGTTCAAAGAGATAAGCTATATACACTCGGAAGCTTTTGCAGCCGGTGAACTTAAGCACGGTCCCATTTCTTTAGTTGAAGAAGGTACTTTGGTGGTAGGTGTGCTGACTCAGCCCGATCTGTACGAAAAGACAGTTTCAAATTTGGTTGAAGCT
>UQGM01000020.1 GCA_900540535.1 uncultured Oscillospiraceae bacterium
GGAGTAATCTTCAAATTCCTTACAAATCCCGTTGAGATAATCGGCGAAGACGGCAAGGTTAGCAAGATTAAGCTTCAGAAAATGGAGCTCGGCGAGCCTGATGCCGGCGGACGCAGAAGGCCTATGCCCATCGAAGGCGCATATGAGGAACTTGATGTTGATACAGTTATTATGGCTATCGGTCAGGGAATCAATGCCAAGGGCTTTGAAGAGCTTGAACTTACAAGAAAGGGAACAATCGCCGCTGACGAAAAGACATTCAGAACTTCTATGGAAGGTGTCTTTGCAGCCGGTGATGCAACAAACAGAGGCGCAAGCATTGCAATTGAGGCAATCGGTGAAGCTCAGAAGGCATCAACAGTCATCAGTGCATATCTTTGCGGAGTTGACATTGAGTATAAGAAGCCTTTCTATGTAGAGCGTACCGTAACCGCTGAGGAATTTGTAGAGAGAAAGAAGATGCACAGACCTCAGATGCCACATCTCTCTCCTGATGAGCGCAAGCATAATTTTGAGGAGATTGTAAAGGGATATACTGAGGAAATGGCAAAGCAAGAGGCTTCAAGATGCCTTGAGTGCGGCTGCCATGATGTTCACGAGTGTAAACTTGTAAAATATGCAAATGAATATGATGTTGAGCCTCAGCGTTTTGTAGGCGAAAAGCATATCCGTAAGCATGCACAGACACATCCCTTTATTGAGCGCAACGAGGATAAATGTATCCTCTGCGGACTTTGCGTAAGAGTCTGCGATGAGGTTATGGGCAGAACAGCCCTCGGTCTTGTAGGCAGAGGCTTTGACACAGTTGTAGCTCCTGCATTTAATGTACCTCTTGAAAAGAGCGACTGCGTATCCTGCGGTCAGTGCGTAAATCTCTGTCCCACAGGAGCACTTCGTGAAATTCTTCCCGTCAAAAAGGCTGTTCCTGTTGCTGAAGATGTCACAAGAACAACATGTTCCTTCTGCTCAGTTGGATGCCAGATTGACCTTACCTCAAAGGGCAACACACTCTTTAGAGCAATTCCTGCAGGAGATGACGGACTTCTCTGCGGCGGCGGACGTTTCGGATATGGTGAAACTCAGTCAGATAAGAGAATCAAGAGTGCACTGGTAAGGAAGAACGGAGTTCTTGAAAAGGCTGCTCTTGATGAAGCTGTTGAAGCCGTAAAGGACGCTCTCAAAAAGTATTCACCCGATGAAATCGCAGTTTCTGTTTCTGAAAGATATACTCTTGAAGAAGCTTATATGATTAAGAAGTATGCAAACGAAGTACTCGGTACTGATAATGTATTTTCCTTTGCAGCTGTTAAGAGCGGAGTTAAGGATGTCCTCGGTGTAAACGCTTCTTATAATACCCTCGATGAACTTCAGAAGACAAATCTTATAGTCCTCATCGGTGCTGACGTTATCGGAGCCGGTCTTATTGCCGGAATGAAGATAAAGAAGGCAGTCGAGGGCGGAGCAAAGCTTGTTGTAATCGGCAATAAGGATACACAGGCAGACGAGTGGGCATACAGAAAGTATTCAACAAATGACGTTTCATTCCTTACAGATGCTTATAAAGTTATAGCAGGCGAGGATGCAGGGGATGCAGATGTCAAAGAGTTTGCAGAGCTTTATATGAATGCAAAAAATGCAATGATAGTCATTCAGCCTAATATGATTTCTTATGAATGCGCAAAGGCTGCGGCTCTCCTTGCAAAGAAAAGCGGTCATATCGGCAAGGCTCATAACGGACTTATCCAGCTGAAAATGGGCGCAAACTCTCAGGGACTTGATATTCTCAGAGTTAAGCCTTACAGCGATATTGACGCATCCAAGGTTAAGGCAATGGTGGTATTCGGTGAAGTAATTCCTGATTCTGTCAATAAACCTGAGTTCCTTGCTGTTCAGGAGGTTCTCATGAGCGCTTCTGCCGAAAAAGCAGATGTAGTTCTTCCTGCTTCAACCTTTGCTGAAAGCAGCGGTACATTTGTATCAGCCGACAGAAAGCTCAATAAGGTTAATAAAGCTATTGAACCTCTCTGTGGTGCTGACAATATTGCCATTGTTCGTAAGCTTGCAGGTGGTGCAAAGGGCTTTGACTTTGAAAACGCCTTCCAGGTATTCAATGATGTCTGCAAGAACGTTGAGGGCTTTGCAGGAGCATCAAAATGTGCCTGCTGCGGTAAGCACAGCATTTACTGGCCGGTATCAGCAAGTCCCGTACTTGTTCCCTATGAATGTGATGAAGCACCTGAACTTCCTTCAGGTGAAATTGCCGGTGCTCCCTTTAACGCAAATATAATAAAAAGAAGCTTTGCAGCAAAGCTTGGTTAAATAAATATCAATTTAAAGCGGCTATCTATTGTAGGTGGCCGCTTATTTTATAAGATTTTATGGCATTTTATGGCATTTAGAGATTTTATACCATATAATTAAATCGATTTTGATTAATGATTTAATTATTAAATTTTTCTTGATTTTACAGTATGTTTGTTGCTTTTTATAGGCACTTATGCTAACATTATATGGAAAAAATTAATTGGAGGGAATACCTTGTCTAAAAAAGTTGTATTTCTTACAGGTTCCTCAGGAACCATGGGTTTCCAGGGATTTAAAGAGCTCTATGCAAAGAGAGATCTTTATGACATCGTTCTTTTAAACCGTGGAAGCGAAAAGAATAAGGAAAAATTCAAAGAGTATGAGAATGACCCCAGCGTTAAGCTTGTATGGGGCGACCTTATGAATTATGAGGATGTTCTCAAGTGCGTAACAGGTGCAGATTATGTACTTCATGTTGGCGGTATGGTTTCTCCTGCTGCTGACTATTATCCCAAGCGCACAATGAAGACTAACACAACAGCTGTTAAAAACATTGTTGCTGCTATCAAGGCTCAGCCTGATCCTGATGCTATTAAGCTTGTTTACATAGGAACAGTTGCCCAGACAGGTGACCGTAATCCTCCCATTCACTGGGCAAGAACAGGTGACCCCATCAACATCAGCGTATATGACCACTATGCAATCAGTAAGACAATCGCTGAGAGCATCGTAGCTGAGTCAGGTCTTAAGCACTGGGTATCACTCCGTCAGTCCGGTATCCTTTATCCTGCAATCCTTAAGAACTATGACCCGATCATGTTCCATGTTCCGATCAACGGCGTTCTTGAGTGGGCTACAGTTGAGGATTCAGGACGTCTTCTTGCAAACGTCTGCGGTGACGATGTTCCCGAAGAGTTCTGGAGAAGATTCTACAATATCGGTAGTGGTGCTTCCTACAGACTTACAAACTATGAGTTTGAAGAGTATCTTCTCAAAGCAATCGGTCTTTCTTCTCCCAAGAAGATTTTCGACTGCAACTGGTTCACTCTTCAGAACTTCCACGGTCAGTGGTATGCTGACTCTGATCTTCTTGAGAGCTATCTCCACTTCAGAGCAAATATTCCTGTTGATAAGTATTTTGATATGCTTTCAAAGACAGTACCTTCATACTACAAGCTTGCTAAGATTATTCCTCCTGCCCTTATTAAGAAGCTCGGCATGGAGCCCATGGCAAACAAGGAAAAGTATGGTACAATGACATGGATTAAGAACAATATTACTCCCAGAATCACAGCTTACTACGGAAGCTATGAGAAGTGGAAGAATATCGGCACATGGGATACATTTAAGATCGTTCGTCCTACAGAAGAGGTTTCTTATCTTGACCATGGTTATGATGAGACAAAGCCCTTCGAGGAGCTTACAATCGAAGACATGAAGAAAGCAGCAGCTTTCCGTGGCGGTGAATGCCTTTCCGATACAATGGAGAGCGTTTACAAGCCTCTTAAGTGGAAGTGCGCATTTGGTCATGAGTTTGAGATGACTCCGAACCTTGTACTTCGTGGCGGTCACTGGTGCCCCGATTGTCTTCCCGCTCCCTGGAACTATTCTGAGATTGCAAAGGTTAACCCCTTCTTTGCTCAGGTTTGGTATCCGCTTCACGACAAAGATGAGAACTGCTACTATGATGAGAGCATCTTTGAGGGAATGGAAGTCTAATAACACAGAGAATCAATATGATTTCAGACAGCACAGGTTTTCCTGTGCTGTCTTTTGTGTTTTTAACCAAAAAGTCATGTGAAATTTATATTGGTTAGCTATGTTTTTTTACTTTATGGCCGTATTCTATTTACTTTTAAATTTTAGTGTGCTAAAATTTTACAGAATTAAACTTTAACACTTAAAAGTTTGAAAGCACTTAAAATATGGGAGGTTTTTTCATGAATTCAAAATTAAAAGACCCAAACATTGACTTTCTTTTTAAAGCCATACTTGAGTTGCAGACTATGGATGAATGTTATGACTTTTTTGAGGATCTGTGCACAATAACTGAGCTTAAATCTATTTCTCAGAGAATAGTTGTTGCGCATATGCTCAGTGAAAAGCGTGTATATAGTGATATTGTTAAGGAAACGGGTGCAAGTACTGCTACAATCAGCAGAGTTAACCGCTCTCTCAATTATGGTAATGACGGTTATGAACGTGTATTTGAAAGGCTGAAAAACAAGTGAGCAGATACGGTTCCTTTGCGGAATATTATGATTCTCTGACGTCAAATGTAGATTACAGAAAAACAGCGGAATACGTTTCAGATATTCTAAATGAAAACAGAATAAACAAAGGTATACTTCTTGACCTTGCCTGCGGCACTGGCACCATGAGTCTTATATTGGCTCAGAAGGGCTATGATGTAATAGGTGTAGATAATTCTCCGGAAATGCTTGGAGAGGCCCGTGAAAAGGCTCTTGAGGCAGGGGAGGATATACTTTTTCTATGTCAGGATATGTGCAGTATAGATCTCTACGGAACAGTGGACTGTACTGTTTGTTTGCTTGATAGTCTTAATCATCTTGAAAGCAAAGAAGAACTTTTAGAGGCCTTTAAAAGAGTATCGCTTTTTACAGTGCCCGGAGGACTATTTGTTTTTGATGTCAATACTGAGTATAAGCATAAGTATGTTTTAGGAGACAATACTTTTGTTTATGATAATGACGATGTTTATTGCGTATGGCAGAATGAGTATGATGACGAAAGCAAAACTGTAGAAATTTTTCTTGACTTTTTTCAGGAAGAAAACGGATTATACCGCAGAAGCAGTGAATATTTTGCTGAGAGAGCTTTTTCCGATTCAGACATAAAAAATTTGCTTTCCGAAGCAGGGTTTACTGACATAAAGGCGTATGGAGAGCTTAGAAAAACTGCTCCGTCAGATACTGAGGAACGTGTTTTTTACGTAGCAAGAAAGGATTAACAAATGGGAAAAATAGTAAGATGCATAACAGTTGACGGTTCCGTTGCATGTATGGCAACGGATAGTACCGATATAGTTTCTGAAATGGAGCGTATACACAAAACTTCTGCTGTGAATACGGCAGCTCTTGGAAGACTGCTTACAGGAGCATCTCTTATGGGTGATATGCTTAAAAACCGTGACGATAGTCTCACACTTCGTTTGAGCGGTTCAGGACCAGCAGGTCAGCTTGTTGCGGTTTCCGACAGCAGCGGAAATGTCCGTGGATATATTGAAAATCCGGTTGTTGAGATTCCTCTTAACAGCAGGGGAAAGCTCGATGTAGCAGGTACGGTAGGACGTGACGGCTATCTTACGGTTATAAAGGATATGGGAATGAAAGAGCCCTATGTGGGACAGGTTCCAATTGTTTCGGGAGAAATTGCCGAAGATATTACAAGCTATTATGCAGTGAGCGAGCAGATTCCAACAGTTTGCGCTCTTGGAGTTCTTGTGAATCCAGACCTGACCGTAAAGGCAGCAGGAGGCTTTCTGATAAACGTTTTGCCTTTTGCCGATGATAGTGTACTTGATAAGCTTGAAAAGGCCATAGAGGGTCTGGAGCCTGTTACACAGATACTTACTAATGGACTTACCCCTGAAGAGATCTGCCGTCATGTAATGAAAGGTTTTGAACTTGATATTCTCGACGAGAGTGACACTTCTTACAAATGCACATGCAGCAGAGAAAGAATGGAACGTGCTCTTATAAGTTTGGGTAAGAAAGAACTTGAGGAGCTGTCCGAGGATCCGGAAACCGAGATTTCCTGTGATTTTTGCAAAAGTTCTTATAAATTTACTTCATCACAGATAAAAGATCTTGCAAAGCAGGCCACAAAAAAGTAAAATTTGTAATGCATCAAGGAAGCTGTTTTTTAATACAGCTTCCTTGATTTTAATATTAGTATTCATTTTACTATTAGTTTATAAGCGCATAAACGAAATTTTTCTACTTTGTTAGATGTTTTTGTCATTTTTTTAGATATGCAAAAAAATTGAAAAAACTTGAAATTACCTATTGACTTTGTGGCTGTTGTCTGGTATTATAATACACGTCGCAAACGCGGGTGTAGTTCAATGGTAGAATCCCAGCCTTCCAAGCTGGTTGTGTGGGTTCGATTCCCATCACCCGCTCCATTTTTTTGTGCGCTTGTAGCTCAGGTGGATAGAGCAACTGCCTTCTAAGCAGTGGGTCAGGGGTTCGAGTCCCTTCAAGCGCGCCATATGGTGGATATAGCTCAGCTGGTTAGAGTGCCAGGTTGTGGCCCTGGAGGTCGTCGGTTCGAATCCGATTATCCACCCCATATTACGCAAGGCAAATTTTTTGCTTTGCGTATTTTAATATAAAAATAAAATATTGGGGTGTAGCCAAGGGGTAAGGCAACGGACTTTGACTCCGTCATCCGCTGGTTCAAATCCAGCCATCCCAGCCAGACCGAGTCCGGGTGCAATTTGCATTCCGGGCTTATTTTATTGTCTTCTTTTAATAAAAATGGTTTTAATATGTACTCTTTGGTATCTGCTTTTATATTTAATATATTGTATATAATTTATATATTGACATTTGTTTAAAGAAGCTATATATTTTGTTTATAGATTTAATAAATTGGGAGGGCTGAGGATGAAAAAGTTATTTCTTGTGTTTTGCTTTGCGGTTTTAGGTATAATGTCTTTTACTCTTGAATCCTTAGCTTATGATAATGAAAACTTAAAATTCAACAGTAACGGTGAGTTTACAATTTTAATGTTTACCGATATTGAAGAAAATGAATTGCCAATGAGTGATTCTATAAAGCTTTTATATGCCGCCGTTGAAAAAACTAATCCGGATTTAATTGTTTACAACGGAGATAATCTAAATGTGAATCCGGGTGACGATTCGCTGAGTAATGTTGAAAAAGCTGTAGAGGCAATAACTAAACCGGCAGTGGATAGCCATATTCCGTTTATAGTTGTTTTCGGACAAAAGGATGCTGAAAGCGAAATATCAATAGATAAACAGCTGGAAATATACAAAGCTGTTGAGGGATGCTTAGTTGGAAAAAATTGTGTCAGTACTTCCGGGAATGGTGCATACAATATACCCATTAAGAGCAGTTCAAATGAAGAAAATGTTTTTAATCTGTGGTTTTTTAATTCATGTTTAATAAACAGCAATGAAAAAACTTTGTTTTCTTCTTCTGAAAATGAACAGGCTAAAAAGCAGGATGTTTGGTATGAGCAAAAAAGTGACTCACTGAAAAATGATAATGATGGTAAAGTTTTACCATCAATTGTATTTCAGCACGAACCGGTTAAGGAAATTTGCGAATTACTGGAACAAAAAGATGATGATGTATCTAAAAGTTCAAATGCTTATTTTTTGAATGGATATATAAAAAATGAAACTACAATAGGTACTTTTAACATGTATCCTAAAGTGCCGGAGTGTACAAATGGACGCTTTGACTTATGGAAAGAACAGGGCGATGTTATAGGTGCGTTTTTCGGCGGCGGACATATTAATGATATTGAAGGAACAGTTGATGGTATTTATTTATCACAAACACTGAAATCAGGTGTAAGAGGGTTTGGAGAAGCTAAATATTCCGGAGCACGTGTAATTGTTTTGGATGAAAAAGATCTTACATCTTTTGAGACAAAATCTCTTCCGTTGTCATATCTTATTGGAAATCCTTCAAATCCATTGACTTTATTCAGAACCTCTTATGCACAGACAGTAAAAATATTAACTTTTTTAAGTATTACAATTGCCCTTTCTGTTTTGGTTGCGGCAGGAATTAAACGTAAGTTAGCGAAAAGAAAAAATGCAAATGTACTGTAAATAGCTCATGGATACTGATATAATATCAGTATCCATTTTATTTTTCACATAAAAGCAGGTGATTTTTTTGCTGAGATTTATTTTAGGTCGAGCAGGAAGCGGAAAGACCCATTACATAAGAAACACTTTGGCTAGTATTGCTTTAAACGGCGAAAATGATATTATTCTTATAATTCCGGAGCAGTTTTCCTTTGAAAGTGAAAAGGCTATGCTGGAGCTTCTTGGGGAAAATCGAGCGCAAAAAGTGGAGATACTCAGTTTTTCACGTCTTGCGGATTCTGTATTCAGAGAATACGGCGGAGTGAGCGGTGAGACAATAGGCGACGGAGGCAAAGCGGTTTTAATGAGCCTTGCTCTCGAAAGCGTAAGCGATAAACTTAGTATATATAAAAAGCACAGCAAAAATACCGCTGTCATTGCAGACTTTTTAAGTCTCAGACGGGAATTTAAAAAGGGAAACGTTACATCGGATATGCTTATGGAAGCTTCAGATAATATGGAGAAGTCTCTTTTAAAAGCTAAAACAGAAGAGATGTCTCTTGTTTTTGCCGCATATGACGCACTTTTAAAGGTTAACTTTTTAGATGAAGACGATGTTCTTACCCGCATGTGCGATACCCTTGATACACATAACTTTTTTGCGGGGAAAATCGTAGCTATTGACTCATTTAAAGGCTTTACCGCTCAGGAAATGCGTGTAATAGAAAAAATAATTGCCCAAAGTGAGGACTGTTATATAAGCCTTTGCTGCGATACTTTAATTGATGATAAAAACGGAGCAGGAACTTTTTCTCTTATTCAACGTACAGGAATGAAGATTAAAGAGATAGCGAAAAAGTGCGGTAAAAAAATTGCTGTTCCAGTTGTTTTAAGCGAAGGGAAAAGATTTAGAGATGAAGCTCTTTCTACTTTGGAAAAAGGGATTTATGACCCCTCATCACTTCCTTACATCGGAGACGGAAAAAATATATGTGTCTGTCGTTGCCGTGATATTCACGATGAATGTGATTATGTTGCCTGTGAAATAAAAAGACTTATGAGGGAGGAAAAATTCCGCTGTCGTGATATTGCAGTTGTTGCAAGAGATATTAATTTATATAAAGCAGAACTTCAGGGAGCTTTTGACAGATATTCTGTACCTTTTTACCGTGATGACAGAAAGCCGATATCTTCACAGCCACTTGTTGCCCTTGTAAGAAATATACTCGACTGCGCTAACAGCAGCTTTTCCACCTCGAGCATAATTAATGTCTTAAAAACAGGACTTGCAGGCTTTTCTGCCTCTGAAACTGGAGAGCTCGAAAATTATGTGCTGATGTGGAGCATCAGCGGTAAAAGATGGCTTTATGACTTCACACAAAATCCATTTGGACTTACTGAAGATACAACAGATAAATCAGAAAAAGAACTTGAAAAAATAAATAACCTGAGAAAGAGGATTGTAGCACCTGCTCAGAAGTTCACAGAGCAGGTAAAAAAAGGCGGCGGAGAAAATATTTCCAAGGCAATATATGATTTCCTTATAAAAATCAAAGCCGGAGAGCACTTAAAGGAGTATGCAAAAGAGTTGGAGGCAGACGGCGAAACAGCACTTGCCGCAGAACAGGGAAGAATATGGGATATGCTGATGGGTGTCCTTAACGAATGTGCAGTTACCATGGGCGAAAATCCTGTTACATTAAAACGTTACAGCGAGCTGTTTGAAATAATGCTTGCTTCCTGTGATATGGGAAGTCTGCCCCAAGGACTTGATGTGGTAAATGCCGGCAGTGCCGACAGAATAAGAATGGATTCACCGAAAGCGGTATTTGTAATGGGAGCCTGTGACGGAGTATTTCCCTTGCAGATAACCTCTTCAGGACTTCTGACAGATGCCGATCGCAGAGTACTTTTAAATCTCGGTATGGAAATTTCGGAGCCGGGAGAATACAAAGCGGTGGATGAGCAGTTTTTGGCTTATAACACCGTCTGTTCAGCCCGTGAAAAGCTTTATGTAACCTGTGCCGATAAACTTTCCGACGGTACGGCGGCGTCTCCATCCTCAATTGTTACTGAAATTCAGCGTATAGTACCAAACTGCATAAAAACCGATACATCTCTTCGCACAGAGCTCGAAAAAATAGAAAGTGTCCGTTCTGCCTTTGAGCTTTATCCTGATGCTTTGAAAAAACAGGATGAATTTTCCCAGACTCTTAAGGAATTCCTTTCTCACAGAGAGGAGTATTCACAGAAGCTCAAGGGAGTAAAACGTGCAGTAGAAAATAAACCTGCTGAATTTGAAAATCCTGAAATATCCAAAAAGCTCTTCGGAGAAAATATGTATTTCTCTGCTTCTGCCATTGAAAGCTTTTATTCCTGCCGTTTCAAATATTTCTGTCAGCGTGGATTGCGGCTTTCGGAAGATAAAAAAGCAGAGCTTGACCCAATGAGCAAAGGAACGGTAATACACTATGTTCTCGAAAATCTTCTTAAGAAGTATCCGGGAAAAGCTCTTTCAGAGCTCAGTGGAAAGGGAAGAGAAGATGAGGTTACAAAACTTTTAGAAGAATACCTTTCAATGCATATGGGCGGAGAAGAAGAAAAGACAAGCCGTTTTCTCTTTCTTTACCGTCAGCTCAAAAGAGTTCTTGTTTCCGTTGTTGAGAGAATAGCGGAAGAATATCTTGTGTGCAGATTCATGCCTGTTGATTTTGAGCTTAAGATGGATAAGGATGGCGACATACCGCCCTATGAACTTCAACTCAAAGGAGGAGGAAAAATAGCAATAAGAGGCAGCGTCGACCGTATTGATCTTATGGAAGAGGACGGTGTTTCATATATAAGAGTTGTGGATTATAAATCCGGCGGCAAAAAATTCGCCCTTTCTGACGTTTTGCAGGGACTCAATATGCAGATGCTTATTTATCTTATGAATATAGCTAAAAACGGCTCTGAAAGATACGGTGAAATAGTGCCCTCAGGAGTTCTCTATATGAGCGCCGCTCTTCCGTCAGAAAGTGCCGCTTCAAGGGATAACGAAAAGGAAATTAAAGAAAAACGTGACAGCGTTTACCGTATGAACGGAATTGTCTTAAGGGATATGAAAGTTATTCAGGGTATGGAAGAGAATATGGCAGGACGCTTTATAGACGTTAAATATAATTCCAAAAATGAGCTTACAGGAACACTCATCGCCCTTGAGGAAATGGGAAAGCTCTTTAACAAAATGGATAAAATCATCGAAGATATGGCTGAATATCTGCATGCAGGAAAGGTGGAGGCTCTTCCAAGTGAAGGCAGCAATTATAAGGATATATGTCAGTGGTGCAGTTATTCTTATGTGTGCGGAAGAGAAAAGGATTCACCGGTAAGGAACCTTGCAAAGTTTTCAAATGAAGATGCACTCAAAGAGCTGAGGAAGGAGGAGAAAGAGGATGAGCAGAAACTGGACTGATGCCCAGAAAGCGGCAATTGAAGCAAGAGGCGGAACTGTGCTGGTTTCCGCTGCGGCGGGTTCAGGAAAAACCGCTGTGCTGGTTGAAAGAGTTATTTCAAGGCTTACGGGAGAAAATCCATGCAGTGCCGACAGTCTTTTAATTGTGACATTTACAAAGGCTGCAGCCAATGAAATGCGTTCGAGAATAATCGCAGCTATTGAAAGCCGACTTGCAGAAGATCCTACTAATCAGCTTCTTTTAAGGCAGAAGCTTCTCCTTCACAGCGCAAAGATTTGTACAATAGACAGTTTCTGCGGTGATTTTGTAAGAGAAAACTTTCATGCAGCAGGAGTGTCTCCGGATTACAGAATACTTGACTCCAGCGAAAGCAGGATAATAGGAAATTCAATTCTTGCCGATATTTTTGAGGAGCAGTATGCTTCCGGAAATACCGACTTTGAAAATCTCAATCTGCTTTTCGGAAAAAACGGAAACGATGAAGCTTTGGCAAATCAGATACTTAAAATTTATAGTCATGTCTGCGCATGTGCTTTCCCTGAAAAATGGTATGAGGATATTTTAAGTTTATATAACCCTGACTGCGAGATAGATAAACATCCGTGGCTTTGCGAGATTCTCAGAAAGGTAAAAGAGACAGCTGAATATTGCAGGGACATAATAAATAATTCCCTTTCCCTTATGGAGGGCGATGACCTTTATGATAAATATTCGCCGTCACATTTTACAGTTCTTTCATATCTCGAAAAAATAGAAAAAGCCTGTGATGATGGCTGGGATGAAGCTTTAAACAGTGTAAAGAATTTTGCAGCTCCCACTATCGGAAGAGCCCCGAAGGGATATTCATCACCGCTTAAAGAGAGAATTACAGTAAACTATAAAGCAGTTAAGGACTTAATAGGCGGACTTATAAAATATATGCCTGTAACCACAGATGATTTTAAGGCAGATCTTGCCGCACAGCGGCCGTTTGCTGAGCTTCTTATTTTGCTTACAAAGGATTATGCTGAACGATTTTTCCTTGCAAAGAAAGAAAAGGAAGCTTATGATTTCAGCGATATTGAGCACCTTACCATAAAGCTTTTAGTTGAGGAAAAGGACGGCGAAATATGCAAAACACAGCTGGCGGAAGAATACGGGAATAAATTTACCGAGATAATGCTCGATGAGTATCAGGATACAAACAGTGCACAGGATATGATTTTCAGAGCCATTTCTCAAAACGGTGAAAATCTCTTTATGGTTGGAGACGTAAAACAGAGTATCTACCGTTTCAGGCAGGCGATGCCTGAAATATTCATTAACCTTAAAGAAACCTTTAATCCCTATAACGGTAAAGATTATCCGGCGAAAATTATTCTCGATAGAAATTTCCGAAGCAGAGCGGGTGTTACAGAGAGCATAAACCTTGTATTTAAAAAGCTTATGAGCCGTGAAGCGGGAGAACTGGAATACGGCGAGGAAGAGGCTTTAAAGGCAGAGGCTGTATATCCCGAAATAAATGATGCTCAGTGCGAACTTCATCTTTTGGAGCGAAAGGGCAGGGCGAGTACTGCACCTATGGAGGCAGAGTATATCGCCTCATACATAAAAAATGCAGTTGAAAGTGGAAATACATATGTAACCGAAAACGGAACTCTTCGCAAGTCAAGATATGGTGACTTTTGCATTTTAATGCGAAGCACAAAGAACAATGGAGCAATATACAGCGAGCGCCTTAAAAATAAGGGAATACCTGTTTATGTGGATTTAAAAGGCGGACTTTTTGAAACAAGAGAAGTATCCGATGTAATTTCTTACTTAAAGGCAATTGATAACCCTGTTAAGGATATTCCTCTTGCAGCGGTTATGATGTCACCAATTTACGGATTTACTCCTGATGAAATGGCTGAAATCAGGATGACGGAAAGATATGCTCCTCTTTATACAGCGGTTCTGAAAGCCGCAGAGACGGGATTAAAAAAAGCACAGGAGTTTACATCTGACTTAAGAAAATTCCGTCGTCTTGCCGCCGCTGCACCGTCAGATGATTTAATCAGAACAATTCTTGAAGCAACCAGTTATATGACAGCCGTAAAAGCCATGAACGGCGGCGAGCAAAGATATGCTAATCTTTTGATGCTTATCTCATATGCAGAAAGATTTGAAAAATCAGGCTATAAGGGAGTATCTGGCTTTGTAAGATTTATAGAGTCAATAAAGGATAGCGATTCTGATTTTTCTGCCGCTTCTACAATTTCTGAAAACGCTGATGTAGTAAGGATTATGACAATCCACGGTAGTAAGGGACTTGAATTTCCCATATGTATTCTTGCAAACTGCGGTGTTTCATTCGGCGGACGAAATGCAGACCCTGTGGTTTTAAGCTCTTCTTTAGGTATAGGAATGAAGCTGAGGGATTCACAAAAGGGAATGGTTTTTGACACTGCCGGATATGAAGCGGTACGTCTTGCCAATAAGCGTGCCGATGTTGCTGAGGAAATGCGAGTGCTCTATGTTGCCATGACGAGAGCGAAAGAAAAGCTTGTTATGACGGGAACTGTATCAAATATTGAAAAAGCAATTTTGTCGGCAACTGTCTCCGGTGAAAACCTTGATAAGATTCCTGTTCAGGGAGTTGTTAATTCAGGAAACTTTTTAAGCTGGATTATTCCTCCTTTGGCATTTCATCCTAACTGCGGCGAAATACGCAAAATTGCCTGCTGTTCAAACAGATGCATTGATTCCGATTATTCAATAAAGCTCTGTATGTCCTATGAGGATGAGGAAACTGCTGAACAGGGAGAACAGAATGAAGAAAACTGCTGTGTTTCTCCAAGGATAATGGAAGAGATAAAAGAGCGTGCCGAATATGAGTATCCATATGAGCCTTTGTCAAAGGTTGCGGTAAAGCTTTCTGCTTCTCATCTTGAAGAGGAAAAGCCGGACTATGACTTTTTCTGTTCATCACGTCCCGCTTTCTTAGAGAAAAAAGGTCTTACTCCGGCACAGAAGGGAACAGCTACTCATAAGTTTATGCAGTTTTGTGATTTTGAAAAGGCAAAAGAAAATGCTTCTGAGGAAATACTGCGGCTTAAATCGAAAGGCTTTTTAAGTGAAGCTGAAAGCGAGGGAGTAGAGCTTGAAAAAATTGATAAGTTCTTTTCCGGAAATCTTGCAAAGCGTATATTCTCTTCGGATTCTCTTATGCGAGAATATAAGTTTGTAACCGAGGTAAGTGCAGGAGAATATAACCCTGAACTTCCTGAAAATCTCAAAGATGAGAAAATTGTCATCCAGGGAATTGCGGACTGCGTGTTTTCTGAAAACGGAGAAGCTGTTCTGGTGGACTATAAGACGGACAGAGTTTCTACTCCCAAAAAGCTTATAGAGCTTTACAGAAATCAGCTTAAGGTTTATAAGCAGGCAATAGAAAAAAGTCTCGAGATTCCTGTAAAGGAAGTGCTTCTTTATTCATTCCATTTGGGTGAGGAAATAGAAGTGAATATATAAATTAATTGTTTTCAGGGGAAAAAGATTTAATTTTTAAATAAATTTAATTTATTTGTCAAATAGCAGTTGCATTTTTGTTTTAGTTGTGATAAAATTCTATAACGATATATATGCAATTAAGTGTGCAGTCGAAAGAGGTGACATAGAATGAAAAAAGGAATTCATCCCGATTATCAGCCCACAGAAATAAAGTGTGCATGCGGCGAAGTTATTGCAACATCTTCCACAAAGCAGAATATGCGTGTAGATATTTGCTCAAAGTGCCATCCGTTCTTCACCGGCAAGCAGAAGCTTGTTGATACAGGCGGACGTGTTGACCGCTTCAATAAGCGTTATAACACTGGCAAATAAGACAGTCGAAAATAATGCGGTGCAAAGGGAGAGGCGCTATAAAGAAGTAGCCTCTCCCTTTAACTTTGCCAAAAAAGCATTTACAGTTTATCGGATATATAAAGCTGAGTTTATAAAAGGAAGAAAGTATGAAAATACATATTATCGGTGGTCCTGGAACCGGAAAAACATTTCTTGCTGAAAAATTGTCAAAAGAGCTCGACATACTACACTATGACTTAGATGATTTACAATGGGATAATAAAGCGAATGCTTACGGTGTGAAAAGAAAACCCCAAGAACGTGATGAACTTCTTAACGAAATTTTGAAACAAGAGAACTGGATTGTTGAGGGCGTATATTATGATTGGTGTGGTCGGTGCTTTGAAGATGCTGATAAAATTTATTTACTGAGTATTCCCAAATATAAATATAGATACAGAATTATACGAAGATTTATTAGAAGAAAGTTTGGTCTTGAAATGGGTAAAAAGGAAACTCTCAAATCATTGGTAAATCTTATTAAATGGGCAGATAAATATTCAAAAAACAGTATGATTGAAATCAAAAAAATATTGGAAGCTTACTCAGATAAGGTTATAGAATAAAACAAAATTCAGTTTTATATTTTATCTGAAGCAAAAACGAGTGTCGATCATTTGCAGTAATAATACGATAACAATAGTGAGCATCGGATTGTTATACCACAATCCGAAAAGGTGAGAAATAAAAAAATATGGTACCTTCTTTACGTAAGGTGTCAAAAGAGCATCGCCTTATTTTTTGCCACTTTGTTTTGGACGGTGGAAAAATGGATAGTTATAAAACGGTAGCTTCAAGAGGAAGCGATGAATTTATAGTTAAAAAATCAAGGTTTATCGGCCATGTATGTCCCGTAAAAACACCAGAGGAAGCGGTAGAATTTATAAACGAGATAAAATCTCAGCACCGTGAGGCAACGCACAACGTCTATGCATATTCCTTGCGGCAGGGACAGCTTCGCCGTTATTCCGATGACGGAGAGCCTCAGGGAACAGCAGGGATGCCGGTACTTGACGTTATTTTAAAAGAAAACCTTGTGGATGTTGCAGTAGTTGTGACAAGATATTTTGGCGGTATTTTACTTGGCACCGGAGGGCTTGTCAGGGCTTATTCTCATGGCTCAAAAATAGCCCTTGAGAGCGGAAAAATAATAACGATGGCAATGTGCACACTCGGAGAAGTACGCTGTGATTACAATTTTTACGGACGCCTTGCTGCGCTTTTGCCTGAAAAAGAGGCGATTGTAGAGGATACTGTTTTTGAAAGTGATGTCCTTGTAAAATTCAGAATTTCAGAAGATAAATTTGAGGGACTGAACGCAGCAGTTATTGATTTAAGTAACGGAAGATTTCACTGCGACGAAAAAGAAAAAATTTTTTGCAGACTTTAAAATAAAATAAAGGGAAAAGAACGATTTTTGCGTATATATAAACGAACCGAAAAAAATTAAGTACAGCTTTTGTGTAATTATGTATTTTTGGGGAGGCGTGAGTGATGAACGTAAGGGAAAAAACTCTTGAAATTGAGGAAAAAACACTTTCACCTTACGGAATGCTCTGTAAAAACACAAAGGGACGCAAAAGACCAGAAGATGAGTGCCCAATAAGAACCGCATACCAGCGAGACAGGGACAGGATCATTCATTGTAATGCATTTTTGCGTTTAAAGCAGAAAACCCAGGTTTTTCTCTCTCCCGTAGGAGATCACTATCGCACAAGGCTTACACATACTTTTGAGGTTTCACAGATAGCCAGAACAATTGCAAGGGGACTCAGGCTCAATGAAGATTTAACAGAAGCTATTTCTCTGGGGCATGATTTAGGCCATACGCCTTTTGGTCATGCGGGAGAACGTGCTCTCAATGAGATTTTTCCCGGAGGTTTCAAACACTATCGGCAAAGTCTGCGTGTTGTAGATGTTATAGAAAAGAACGGCAAAGGACTTAATCTTACATATGAAGTGAGAAACGGAATAGTTTGCCATACAACGGGTACTGAAGCTTCAACTCTTGAGGGAAGAGTGGTAAAGCTTGCCGATAAAATCGCCTATATCAATCATGATATAGAAGATGCCGTCAGAGCTGGTGTTATAAAAGAAACAGATATCCCCGAAGAGATTTTAAAGGTACTTGGACGTTCTAAGTCAGATAGAATTAACACACTTGTTATATCTGTTATAGAGAACAGCGGCAGAGATATCACCTTTGATATGGATACGGAAATAGCCTTTGAAAATCTTCACTCCTTTATGTTTGCAAACGTGTATACTAATCCTGTCTGCAAAAGTGAAGAGAGCAAAGCTATGGATATGATAAAAAGGCTGTATGAGTATTTTACGAAAAATCCTGAGACTCTTCCCGGTGAATATGCTGTCATAAGGGACAGGGATGGAGCAGAAAGGGCAGCTTGTGATTATATAGCTGGTATGACAGACCACTATGCAGTTAAAACCTATACAAATTTGTTTGTTCCAAATTCGTGGACAATGCTGTAAAAGTAAATACTGATAATATTTAAAGGCGAAAGGAGGCGGAAAGATGGCACTTGGAGAAGAATTTTTATCAGAGCTCAGAATGAGAACAGATATTGAAAACCTTATTTCGTCTTATGTGGTATTAAAGCGCAGGGGAAAAACTCTTGTGGGACTTTGCCCCTTTCATAATGAGAAAACGCCGTCTTTTACCGTTTATCCTGAAAGCCAGTCGTTTTATTGTTTCGGATGCGGCTCCGGCGGAGACGCAGTTACATTTCTGAGAAAAATCGAAAATCTCGATTATATAGATGCAGTAAAAGCCCTTGCAGATAAAGCTGGTATGACAATGCCTGATGAAGGCGGATATGATAAAACTATCAGCGATAAAAGGAGACGTATTTTAGAGGCTAACCGTGCCGCTGCAAGATATTTTCATTCATGCCTTATGGCTCCCGAGGGCAGAGAAGCGCTTGAATATCTATTAAGGCGTGGTCTTACAAAAAAGACGATTGCTTCTTTCGGTTTGGGATTTGCTCCCAATAGCTGGCACAGTCTTATAGATCATATGCGTTCTTTAGGGTTTACAAGGCAGGAGCTTGTATCAGCAAACCTTGCCAATGAAAGCGTAAAAAATGACAGAAAAAATGTATATGACAATTTCAGAAATCGACTTATGTTTCCGGTTATAGATATAAGAGGCAATGTTGTAGCTTTCGGTGGCCGTGTGCTGGATGACTCTAAGCCTAAGTATATTAATACTTCCGATACACTTGTCTATAAAAAAGGTCAGGGTATTTTTGCCCTTAATCTTGCGAAAAACGGAAACAGCGATAGGAAACTTATTTTGGCTGAAGGCTATATGGATGTAATAGCTTTGCATCAGGCAGGCTTTACCAATGCTGTTGCCTGTCTCGGAACAGCTCTTACCAAAGAGCAGGCAGGAATTATAGCACGATATGCCGATGAAGTTATTCTCTCTTATGACAATGACGGAGCCGGACAGGCTGCCGCAACCAGGGCAATACAGATTTTCTCAAAAACGGGAATAAAAATCAGAGTGCTGTCTTTAAGCGGAGGAAAAGATCCCGATGAGATTATAAAAAATCATGGTCCCGAAAGATTCCGTGCTTTGCTCCAAGGAGCGGCAAACGATACGGAGTATAAAATCTTGAAAGCAAGAAATAAATACGATGTTTCGACGGATGACGGAAAGGTAAGCTTTCTAAATGAGGCTACCGATGTGCTTTCGTTTATTTCGAATTCAATAGAACGTGAAGTATATGCCTCTAGGCTTTCAGGGGAACTGAATATCTCAAAAGATGCAATTTTACGTGAGGCTGAGAGAAAATATAAAGCGAACCGCAGAAAAAGCGAAAAGGCACAGTTCAGGCAGATACAGAAAGAGTCTCTGCCGACAAATGACCCCATAAATCCCGACAGAGCCAAATCGCCGTTGGGAGCAAAAGCAGAAGATGTACTTTTGGCGACTATAATGAAAAATCCCGATTTTCTTGAAAAAATAGATGATATACAGCCGGAGGAATTTATAACCTCCTTTAATGCCCGTGTTTTTTCTTTTTTGCGGGACAGAATAAAACAGAATCTTCCCTTGGATTTAAGCTATTTTTCCGGTTCTTTTACTCCGGAAGAAATGGGAAGAATCGCACTTTTGCAGACAATGTCTTTTACAGTCAGCAACACCGTTGCCGAGTGCAGCGATTGCATAAAAACAATCCGACGTGAAAAAGCCAATATGATTAAAGTCGATCCCGCTGCGGCAAGCGACGAAGAATTTTTGAAGCTTTTTCAGAATAAAACAAAGGATACATAACGTAAGGAGAAAGTAAAATGGAAAATGTGGACAAGAAACCAAGCGTTAAATCCCTGATTGACAAAGGTAAGCAGAGCGGACGTTTGACAACAAACGAAATCGATGCTGCCATAGTCGAAATGGATTTGGATATCGAGGAGCTTGACAAACTCTACGATACAATAGAGGGGCAAAATATTGAGATTGTCGACGATTTTGGCGATGGTGTGATTGATGGAGATCTTTTTGACGGAGCTTCTTCCGTTTCAAAAAGTGCAGAGCAGGATGCGGCGATTGCAATTGATACCAAAAATCTCGCTATGGATGATCCTGTAAAGGTTTATCTTAAAGAAATCGGTACAGTACCGCTTCTCACTCCCGAAGAGGAAATCGAGCTTGCTATCAGAATTACCGAAAATGATGAAGCTGCCAAAAAGCGTCTTGCCGAGGCAAACCTTCGTCTTGTTGTAAGTATCGCCAAAAAGTATGTGGGTAGAGGAATGCAGTTCCTTGACCTTATACAGGAAGGTAACTTAGGTCTTATTAAAGCTGTTGATAAGTTCGATTATACAAAGGGCTTTAAATTTTCGACCTATGCTACATGGTGGATAAGACAGGCTATTACAAGAGCTATTGCAGATCAGGCGAGAACCATAAGAATTCCCGTTCATATGGTTGAAACTATTAACAAGGTTAAAAAGACCAACAGCCAGCTTCTTCATAAAAACGGCAGAGATCCAACCGCAGAGGAGATTGCAGCTGAGCTTGATATGCCTGTTGATAAAGTTCGTGAGATTCTCCGTGTAGCACAGGAGCCAGTTTCTCTTGAAACACCCATTGGTGAGGAAGAGGACAGCCATCTTGGCGATTTCATCCCCGATGATGAAGCTCTTGCTCCTGCGGATGCAGCATCAATGCTTCTTCTTAAAGAGCAGCTCGGAGAAGTTCTTAAAACCCTTACTCCCAGAGAGGCAAAGGTTCTTTCCCTTCGTTTCGGCCTTGAGGATGGTCATCCCAGAACCCTTGAGGAAGTTGGTAAGGAGTTCAAAGTTACAAGAGAACGTATCAGACAGATTGAAGCAAAAGCTCTTCGTAAGCTTCGTCATCCCAGCAGAAGTAAACGTCTCAGGGATTTCCTTGATTAATTTAAAATTTAATATTATGCTTAGCAAACCGCTCTGTTTTGTAAAAAAAACAGGGCGGTTTGCTGTTTTAGTGCAAATAATTTTTTAAATGGAAATCATATGTATATAACTATAAAATACAGGTATTATAGTTACTGTAAAAGTGTTAAATTTTTTAACGCTAGTTAAAAATTATTGGTTACTTTATTTAATATTTAAACTTAATTAAATTCTATGGTGTATATTTAAAACTAAATTTGTGAAAAATAATAAATTCTGATGGAATCCATTATTTTTGTTAAACTTACCTTATAATCAAAAAATATAGGTGATATTTCGAAATATCTGATTAAAAACAATACAATAGGCAGGATTGTTAAGAAAATGTTAACTTAAACTTTGATAAATTACTAACAAATATTAGTGAAATTCTGTTAATTATCCAAAAATATTTTTTCTAATAAAGAATAAACAATTTGTTAAATGGCTATATTTTGCATATTTTAGTTTTATAACTGCGTAAAAATATGTTGACTTTGCACTAAAATCATGATAATATCAAGCTGCATAGAGGAAGTGGATTTCCTCAATAATATAGGTACTGGTTTAAAATTAAGTATCAAATATTGTACGGATGTTAAAGAAATATTAATGCTTAAAATTTTCAATCGGTATCTAAATTTAACGGTAAAGGAGAAACAAGTATGAAAAAAATGAAGAAAGTTTTAGCCATCCTTTTGGCACTTGTTTTCGTAGTTGCTCTTGCAGCATGCGGCGGAAACACTGATGACGGAGGAAAGAAGGACGGACTTAAAGTATCTGTTTTCTATTATAGTTACAGTGACCCGTATATTTCCAGTGTACGTACAGCACTTGATAAGGCTCTTACAGATCTTGGTGTAGATTATCAGGATAATGATGCCAACGGAAACCAGACTCTTCAGACAGAACAGGTTCAGACAGCTATCACAAAGGGAGCAAAGCTTCTCATAGTCAACATCGTTGAAACTGCTTCTGACGATGCAGCTTACAAAATTGTTGATATGGCAAAAGCTCAGAACATTCCGGTTATTTTCTTTAACCGTGAGGTAAAGAATGAAGTTGTTAACAGCTATGACAAGTGCGCATTTGTCGGTACTGATGCTGCTGAGGCAGGACATCTTCAGGGTCAGATGATCGCTGATTATCTTTTAGCTAACTATGATAAAGTTGATCTTAACGGCGACGGAGAAATCTCCTATGTAATGTTCAAGGGTCAGCAGGGTAACAAAGAAGCTGATTATCGTACACAGTATGCAGTAGAAGATGCAAATGCAAAGCTTACAGCAGCCGGTAAGAAGCCTCTTAAGTTCTATGACAGCAAGAACAAGGATCAGTTCCTTCTTGATAAAAACGGAACATGGTCAGCAAACGCATCCAATGAGTATATGAAGACCATACTTAGTGAGTATTCAGTTGCCAATAAGAATATGGTAGAGCTTGTTATCGCCAATAATGATGATATGGCTCAGGGCGCAATCACAGCTCTTAATGATATCGGCTTCAATACAGGTTCTGCTGATAAGTTCATCCCTGTATTTGGTGTTGATGCAACTGCAGCTGCTAAGGAACTTATTGCTGCCGGCAAGATGGCTGGTACAATCAAGCAGGACGCTGATGGAATGGCAAATGCTATTGCTCAGCTTACAGGTAATATAGCAAATGGTAAGGCACTTATGGACGGCACTGATTCTCTCAATGTAGATAAAGACTGTGCAAAGATCCGTATACCTTATGGAATCTATACAGGCGAATAATTAAAATCTGAACAGAGATAAAAGCATTTAGCTGTAATGCATATAGCCGTCTTTTAGGCGGCTATATGTTTGTAAAAGCCAGAAAACCGGAGGAAAATGTATGGAAGATAACGTATTGCTTGAAATGAAAAATATAACAAAAACCTTTCCCGGTGTTAAGGCTCTTGACAATGTTTCCTTAACTGTAAAACGAGGTACAGTGCACGCTCTTATGGGTGAAAACGGAGCAGGAAAGTCAACTTTGATGAAATGTCTTTTCGGAATGTATTCAAAAGACAGTGGTGAGGTTTATCTTAACGGAAAAAAAGTTGATTTCAAGAACTCCAAGGAAGCTCTTGAAAACGGAGTGGCAATGGTTCATCAGGAGCTTAATCAGGCTCTTAAAAGAAATGTTATGGATAACATTTGGCTTGGCCGTTACCCTAAAAAAGGACCTTTTGTTTCAGAAACTAAAATGTATAAAGATACAATGAAGGTTTTTGAAGAGCTTGATATTAAAGTAAATCCAAAAACCATAATGAGCACCATGCCTGTTGCTCAAAGACAGATGGTAGAAATAGCGAAAGCAGTTTCTTATAACGCAAGCGTTATAGTATTCGATGAACCTACTTCGTCATTGACCGAAGAAGAAGTTGTGCATCTTTTCAGAATCATAAATATGCTCAGAGATCGTGGATGCGGAATAATTTATATATCCCATAAGATGGAAGAGATATTAAAGATTTCTGATGAAGTTACTATAATGCGAGACGGAACATGGGTTGCTACAGAACCGGCAAAAGATCTCACAATGGATCATATCATAAAGCTGATGGTCGGAAGAACTCTTGAAAAACGTTTCCCTGAAAAAGATAAGGAAATCGGAGAAGAATTCTTAAAAGTTGAAGGCCTTTCCGGTATGTACTCGAATCTTCAGGATGTTTCGTTCACTCTCAGAAAGGGTGAGATACTGGGCCTGGCAGGTCTCGACGGATCCGGAAGGACAGAGGTTCTTGAAACTTTGTTCGGTGTAGCTTCAAAAAGTAAGGGTGAAATCACTCTTCACGGAAAGAAGATAAATAATAAAAATTCGAGAGAATCCATTAAAAACGGATTTGCTCTGCTTACAGAGGAAAGACGTGCAACCGGTATTTTCTCAATACTTAATATTCGTGAAAACACCGTTATTTCAAGTCTGAATAATTATAAAAAGTTTGGACTTCTGAGTAATAAAAAAATGAAAGAGAAAACAGACTGGTCAATAAAAGCAATGCGCATTAAAACACCGAGTCAGGAAACAAAAATTCGCTCTCTTTCAGGCGGTAATCAGCAGAAGGTTATTCTTGGCAGATGGCTTCTTTCAAATCCGGAGGTTCTGCTTCTTGATGAGCCTACTCGTGGTATCGATGTTGGTGCAAAATATGAAATATATCAGCTGATAATCGAATTGGCAAAGGAAGGTAAAGGCGTAATGATGGTTTCATCTGAAATGCCTGAACTTCTTGGAGTTTGTGACAGAATACTCGTTATGTCAGGTGGACGTCTTGCCGGTGAGGTCGACGCTGCAACCGCAACTCAGGAAGAGATTATGACTCTTGCTGCTAAATATGTATAAGGAGAGGGATTTATGAATATAGTTGCAGGATATAAACAAAGACTTGCAGAAACAAAATCTGCATATAAAGCAAATCCAAAACACTGGTGGTCTGAGTTTTTAATTAATAACTCACTCTATATATTTATGGTTGTGGCTGTAATAGGCATTACCATTTACAATCCTAACTTTGTTTCTTCATCATCAATAATAAATATTATTTCACTTACAGCTGCTTATCTGCCTATTGCGTTGGGTATTGCAGGAGCTATTATACTTACCGGTACTGACCTTTCAGCCGGACGAGTTGTTGGTCTTACAGCGTGTATAGCTGCCTCTTTGCTTCAGGCAGCAGACTATCCTAATAAGATGTTCCCTGGAATTGGAACTTTTCCTCTCCCGGTAGTAATTCTTATAGTTATGGCCATAGGCGCATTAGTTGGAGCGGTCAACGGCTTCTGTACTGCAAAATTCAGTCTTCATCCGTTCATCGTTACACTTGCTACTCAGCTTATAGTTTATGGTACACTTCTTGTTTTCCTTACACAGGGAAACAATAATGGTCAGTCTATTTCCGGTCTTGACAGATCTTACAGCAAATTTATCACAGGCGGTATTCAGATAGGAAATGTGGTAATTCCTAACTATGTATGGTACGCTATCGGAATTACGATAATTATGTGGTTTATTTGGAACAAGACATCTTTTGGAAAGAATATGTTTGCTGTTGGTTCAAACGAAGAAGCAGCAAGAGTTTCCGGTGTTAACGTACCGCTTACAATAATTCTTGTGTTTACTCTTGCCGGTATTATGTATGGTATTACTGGATTTATTGAAGGCGCAAGAATCGGTTCAAATACAGCAAATACAGGTCTTAACTATGAACTTGATGCTATTGCAGCCTGCGTCATAGGCGGCGTTTCATTCGTCGGCGGTATCGGAAGAATCAGAGGAGTTATCCTCGGCGTATTCCTTCTTAGAATCATTTTTGTCGGTCTTACATTCCTTAGTGTTGATCAGAACTTGCAATATATCATAAAAGGTCTTATAATATTGGTTGCTTGTGCAATTGATATGAGAAAGTACCTTGTACGTAAGTAATTGCAGTAATGCATTGTGAGGTGTTCAGATGTCTCCTGAAAATAAAGAAATTACAGAATCTGCAGCGGAAATGAGCAGTGAGTCTAACGGTAAATCTACGATTCAGTCTCGTAATATAATAAGAAATTCAAAAATAACCGTTAAGACTTTAAATTATGTGATTATCGGCGGAATAGTAGCATTGATCATTGCGATTGCTGTTCTTTTTTCTAACAGAGGCTTTACTGTAACGTTTAATATGGATGGCGGTTCATCAGTTGAGCCACAGAAAGTAATGTATGGAGAATATCTTGAAGAGCCTCCAACACCCGTAAAGGAAGGTTATATTTTCGGTGGTTGGTATTTAGATGAAGCTTGTACCAAACCATGGAATTTCAGTGAAAATACTGTCAGCGGCAGTATGGACCTTTACGCTAAATGGATTAAGTCGTAGAAGCTATGGAGAATGATGAGAAGAGGCAGAATCCCCTCGTTAAAAAGGACTAAAAAATACCGGTAAGGTTTTAAGCCTTACCGGTATTTTTTATGAGATAAAAACCTCCCGTAAAAAACGGGAGAAAGTTTGATCATTTATTGTCAGTGACGATTTCATTCATATGTTTATTTAAAAAAGCTTTTACTGTATTCCAATAAATTTCAGGTTCCTTGGTAGAGGACATTGCATGACCTGCATTTTCAACTGCAAGCTTTTCCTTCGCTGTTGTTGCTGCGTCATAAACAATATCCAGCATTTCAAATGGTACAAATTGATCGTCTTTGCCATGTATAAATAATACAGGAAGCTTGCATTTCTTAAGCTGATTTACTGCACTCGCTTCTTTTAGAGAATATCCTCCTCTTATTTTTGTCACAATTGATGCTACATTCATCAGTGTGAAAGATGGAAGATGGAACATGTTTTTTAGCTGTTTTTCAAATTCATCCCATGCTGAAGAATATCCGCAGTCTTCAATTACTGCACAAACCTGCTTGGGAAGTTCTTCGCCGGAAGTCATCATTACTGTTGCAGCTCCCATTGAAATACCAAAAAGCGCAATTTTAGCATCTTCGTGTTCGCTTAAAATTTTATTGATCCAAATCGGAATATCTAATCTTTCGAGCCAGCCCATACCTCTGACATGACCCTCACTTGTTCCGTGAGCTCTTGCATCTGGTATTATAAGGCTGTATCCCATGCTGTAATACCATTTGGCATATCGAGCCATATCATTTGCGCTGCCGCTGTATCCATGGCAGGCTATAATGTAATTGCCGTTTCCGTTTTCGTTAATTATCTCATATCCGTGAAGCTTAAGACCGTCTTTGGAGTTTATGTAGACATTTTTTCTTATTTTGCTGAACCAATCTTTTTCTTCTTTTGAGCCAGTATATCCGCTGTATTCCTGAACATTGGTTCCGTTTTTTTTGAGCAGTATCGGCATTATTTTTTGCATGCTGAACAAAGATTCTGTGTTTAAAGCAAAACTGAAAAAGAAGTTTCCTGCGAGCATTAAAAGCAAAAAGATAATTAGAATAACAACTAAAATAATAATTGCAGTTTCCATTACAATATAATTCTCCTTTCAATGATTAAAGCTTCGTATTAATTATAGGATAAAAATAGCAGCTTCGCAAGATTATAAAAGTGAGGTATTAATAAAAGAAAATAGAGAGCGTTTTACTTAATATTGCATAAGTGTACAGATGATAATTCTGTTGTAAAAAATATTTTTGTGGTTTATACTGTTTCTTAGCAGAAAACAGTTAAAGGAGAGGTAAAAATGAAGCTTGCGGTAATAGGCGGAGGCGGAGTTCGCTCAATGTTTCTTGCCAAAAGTCTGGTTCAAAGCGTAAAAAGTACAGGAATAAATGAAATAGTCTTTATGGATAATAATGAGACTAAGCTGCGAATTTACGGCGGTATGGCAAAACAGGTTGCAAAGCGAATAGATGAAAGCATTAAATTTTATCTTACTTCTGATGCGGTAGAAGCGGTAAGAGATGCCTCTTATGTTATTACAACTATAAGAGTGGGCGAAGATGAAATGCGTGTTAAGGACGAAAGAACAGCTCTTAAGCGTGGTATTCTTGGTCAGGAAACTACAGGAGCAGCGGGATTTTCCTTTGCTATGCGCTCTGTTCCCGCTCTGAAAGAATACTGTGAGCTGATAAAGAAGTATTCTAAGCCAAATGTAAAAGTGTTTAACTTTACAAACCCCGCCGGAGTTGTCTCACAAACTCTTCGTGATATGGGATATGACTTTACATACGGAATATGCGATGCTCCAAGCAGTCTGCTCCATGATTTTGCATCCCTTTACGGAAAAAGTCAGGATGAAATTACTGGAGAATGTTACGGACTTAATCATCTTTCATTTTTCAACAGCATAAAGCTATGCGGTAAGGAGATAATGCCTGAGCTTATCGGAGATGAGAGAATATATCATAAAACAGAAATGCGTTTTTTTGAGCCTGAACTTGTAAAAAAACAAGGCTGCATTTTAAACGAATACCTGTATTATTTCTATTATCGTGAAAAGGCCGTCGAAAACATTCTCAAAGCCGGTAAGACAAGAGGAGAGGTTATTTGCGAAATAAACAGAGAAATGACCAAAGAGCTTTCAGGTATGGATATTGAAAATGATTTTGATTCCTGCCTTAAGGTTTTTGAAAAATGGTACGGTAAACGTGAAAGTGCATATATGGCAAATGAAACAGGTGTTGCAAACGATAAGCCTCCCTTCAAATTTGACATCTACTCAAAAGATGAGGGCGGATATGCTGGTGTTGCCCTTAAATATATAAAATCAGTACGCAGCGGTAAAGATACACAGATGATTTTATGTGTTCCAAATAACGGTGCTATAAGCTGCCTTAAAAACAGTGATGTTATAGAGGTAACCTGTGATTTAGTAAACGGAGAATGTATTCCTCATAAATTTGAAAATTTGAGCGAAATCAATCTTGAGCTCATAAGAAGAGTAAAGCTTTATGAAAGGCTTGCTTCCAAAGCTATCAGAGAAAAAAGCATAGATACAGCAGTGGATTGTTTAATGGTACATCCTCTTGTCAATTCATATTCTCTTGCTAAGGAACTTGTAGAGGAATATCTTAATCTTAATGAAGAATACAGCGGGGAGTGGAAATAATGAGTTTTGCTGCAGGAGTAGGTTTTGCCAATGTAGATTTGCTTTATGGAGGAATGTCTGCAATTCCTCAGGAAAGCGAAGAGATATATGCCCGTGATTTTAATATGAAGCTTGGTGGAGGAATACCAGCAACTATGATAAATCTCGGTAGACTGGGCGTTCCGGTACGTCTCGGAAGCTTTACGGGTAATGATTTCTTTTCAAAGTTTGCTGAAGAGAAGATAAAGGAAACAGGAGTGGAATACAGAAATCTTTATTCAGGTGACGGAATGCCCGTTACTCTTACAAGTGCCATTATTACAGAAAACGACAGAGCTTTTGTATCTTATACCGATGGAGCGGAAATCAACGAAAAGGTTATAGAGGATGTCTATTCCGTAATTAAAGGATCTAAGGTCGCTGATATGGATGCAAATTTCATCGACGCATATAAGCGAGCCAAAGCTGATGGAACAAAGATTGTTTTCGACATGGGCTGGGACGGCGAAATGACTTTGGGAAAGTATAAAGAATGTCTTGAAATCGCCGATTTTTACACTCCCAACACAAAAGAAGCGCTTAGAATCACAGGAGCCGATACAGTTGAAAAGGCGGCAGACATTCTTTCCAATTACTTTGAATACGTTATAATAAAACTCGATAAAAAAGGAACTCTCGTAAAACATAACGGAAAGAGCAACGTTATAGAGCCTTTGCCGGGCATCACTCGTATTGACTCCACAGGAGCGGGAGATGCTTTTATGACGGGATTCCTTTATGGATTGTATAATGATATGGATGTTTGTGAATGTGCAGCATACGGCAATGTCTTGGGAGGACTTTGTGTTGCAGGATACGGATGTCTTATTGATAATCTCAGTGAAGAGCTTGTAAAAGAACAGGTTAAGAAAATTTTGTAAGGGATGTTAGATTTGGATTGGTTTGAATTTGAAAACGCCGCAAAGGCGAAAGGATTTAAAACAGTTTGCGGAATAGATGAAGCTGGCAGGGGGCCTCTTGCAGGTCCTGTTTGCGCTGCCTGTGTTGTACTCCGAAATGGTGAAATGATAGAAGGACTTAATGACTCAAAAAAGCTTACGGAGAAAAAAAGAGAAGCTCTTTTTAAGGAGATAACCGAAAAAGCGGTTGATTACTCCATTGCCATGGCGTCGGAACAGGAAATTGATGAAATTAATATTTTGCAGGCAACTTTCCTTGCGATGCGCAGAGCTTTTGAGGGACTTACAAAGGTATCTCCTGATTATGCGCTTATTGACGGAAATAAAACTCCTGGACTTCCAATTGAGCAGGAAGCGGTTATAAAGGGAGATGCACGTTCTGCGAGCGTTGCGGCGGCTTCAATTCTCGCTAAAGTTACAAGGGACAGATATATGATGAATATGGATAAAGTTTATCCGCAGTACTGTTTCTCAAAGCATAAGGGCTACGGCACAAAACTTCATTATCAGTGTCTTGATGAATACGGGCCGTCACCTGTGCACCGTCAGACATTTCTTAAAAAATGGCAGGAAGGTAAGATGAGGTGAAGGGCGGAAAAGGCGCTTACGGCGAATATGAAGCGGCACGGTATTTGAGAAAGAAAGGCTATAATATTGTAAGTGCTAATTTTCGCTGTCGCTTTGGAGAAATAGATATTATAGGCGAAAAGGGTGGTTATCTTGTTTTTGTAGAGGTAAAGACAAGAGATGAAAATTCTTTCTATACTCCCGCCGAAGCCGTAACTTATAAAAAGATACAAAGACTTGTAAAAACAGCTCAGATATATCTCATGCAGAATGCCACCTCTCTTCAGCCAAGGTTTGATGTTATAGAGGTATATACATCAGGAGGAAAAGTAAAAAGGATAAACCACATAGAAAATGCCTTTGAAGGGGTGAACGGGTTTTGAATTTTTTTGATCTTCACTGTGATACAATAGGTGAATGTGCCAACAGAAACTTGCCTTTAAGAGCAAACACACTTCACATATCCTTGGAAAAAGGAGCGTATTTAAATAGCTGGATTCAGGTTTTTGCAATTTGGATGCCCGATGAAAAACGTGGAAGAGACGCTGCTGATTATTTCGACAGGGTTTATGATTATTACTTAAAGGAACTTAGTAAAAACGAAGATATTATTTTGCCGTGTTTTACATCTGACGATATTTTGAAAGCTGAAAATGAAAATAAAGCAGCTTCCATTTTGGCAGTTGAGGGTGGAAGCGTTTTATGCGGAGACATTGATAGAATAAGTCTGTTAAAAGATAGAGGAGTGAAAATCCTCACCCTTACTTGGAATGATGCAAATGAGCTTGGCAGCGGATGTATGGAGAAAGATGATAAAGGTTTAACATCTTTCGGAAAAAGTGCTGTTAAGGAGCTTTGCTCCGCTGGTATTGTGCCTGATGTCTCACATTTGAGTGAAAAAGGATTTTATGATACAGCGCAGGAAGTGGATTTTCCATTTATAGCAAGTCACTCTGACTGTAATAGAGTACACCGCCATAAGCGTAACCTTACCGATGAACAAATTGATGAGATTATAAGACGAAAGGGACTTATCGGAGTAAATTTCTATAAGAACTTCCTTTCTGATAATACTGAAAGCGGATTTGACGGAGTTTTACGTCATCTTTATCATATTCTGGAGCGTGGAGGAGAATATGTCGCCGCCATGGGATCTGATTTTGACGGCTGTGAAATTGCCAAGGAACTTGCAGGAATAGAAAAAATCTCAGATTTATGGGACTATCTTAACAAAAACGGCATACCGGAAGACACTCTTAATAGTTGCTTTTATGGAAATGCAAGAAATTTTTTCTTTAATGTTTTACATCGCTGAAAATATGTGATAGAATAACAAAGTATACTTGGAATAAGGAGAATCAAAAATGGAATACACAAGTACGAGAAATAAAAATATCCGTGTGAGCGCTGCTCAGGCAATAGCTCAGGGAATTTCCGAGGACGGAGGACTTTTTGTACCCGTTTCAATTCCCTCTGTTTCCATGGATGAGATTATTGAGCTTTCACACGCAGACTATATCACAAGAGCTAAGAAGATTCTCTCTCTTTATCTCACTGATTTTACCGAAGAGGAGCTTAATTATTGCGTAAACGGCGCTTATGAGCAGAGTAAATTCAGCTCACCGAAAATTGCTCCCCTTGTTGAAGTCGAGCCCAACACACATGTTCTTGAGCTGTGGAGAGGTCCTACATGTGCATTTAAGGACATGGCTCTTCAGATTTTGCCCTATCTTCTCACTGTAGCAGCTTCAAAGACAGCCGGCGATAAGGAGATTGTCATTCTTGTTGCAACTTCAGGTGATACCGGTAAAGCTGCTCTTGAGGGATTTAAAGATGTTAAGAACACAAAGGTTCTTGTTTTCTATCCCGAAGACGGTGTAAGTCCTATGCAGAAGCTTCAGATGATGACTCAGGAAGGTGAGAACGTAGGCGTTTGTGCAATCAAGGGTAACTTTGACGATGCACAGAGCGGCGTTAAGAAGATTTTCACAGATCCTGCTGTAAGAGAAAAGCTTGCTGCCCATAACATGATGTTCTCTTCTGCAAACTCAATTAACTGGGGCAGACTCGTTCCGCAGGTTGTTTATTATTTCTCTGCTTACTGCGATATGATAAATGACGGCAGCATTGAGCCTGGCAAAGAGATAAACGTAGTTGTTCCAACTGGAAACTTCGGTAACATCCTTGCTGCATATTACGCAAAGAAAATGGGACTTCCCATCAGAAAGCTTATCTGTGCTTCAAACGCAAATAACGTTCTTACAGATTTCCTTACAAGCGGAACCTATGACAGAAACCGTGATTTCTACATGACCGCTTCTCCTTCAATGGATATCCTTATTTCAAGCAACCTTGAGCGTCTTCTCTTTGACCTTACCGGCTTTAACGATGAGCTTGTAAGAGGATGGATGAATGCTCTTTCCTCAGACGGAAAGTATACAGTTACAGATGATGTCTTTGCAAAGATCAAAGATCTTTTCGTAGCCGGATACTGTGATGATGACGCTACAAAGGCTACAATTAAGAAAGTCTTTGAGTCTGATGAATATCTCTGCGATACTCATACAGCAGTTGCAGTAAACGTTTATAACGCTTATAAAGAGAGAACTGCTGATGAAACTGATACAGTTATCGCTTCAACAGCAAACCCCTATAAGTTCTCAGCCGATGTTCTTGAAGCTGTAACAGGCGAGCGTTCTTCCGGCAGCGAGTTCAGTGTAGTATCTGAGCTTTCAGTTGCTACAAACGAACCTGTTCCGCCTCAGCTTGCTAATTTGAGCGAAAAGGCTGTACGCTTTGACGGCGTATGTGAAAAGTCTCAGATGGTAGACGAAGTCTATAAGATGCTTGGTATCTGATTCTACTAAGATTTTGCCTGTATCTGAGCAGTCTTAAATGAGCAGCCGCCTGCTTCTCAACGGAGTGGGCGGCTTTTTAAAAGGGGAGGTGAGTTATGTCTCTTTTTGCAATTGCCGATACCCATTTGTCCCTTGGAACGGACAAGCCCATGGATATATTTAAAGGCTGGAGCGGATATGTTGATAAACTCAGGGAAAACTGGGAAAGCACAGTTAGTGATTCCGATACCGTTGTAATAGCCGGTGATATTTCATGGGGAATGAGCCTTGATGGAGCGCTGGATGATTTTCGTTTTATTGATTCTCTTCCCGGGCAGAAAATAATCCTCAAAGGAAACCACGATTACTGGTGGACAACAATGCGAAAAATGGAAACTTTCATAAATCAGAATGAGATGAATACAATACGTTTTCTTCACAATAACACTATAACGGTAGGTGATATTGCCGTATGTGGTTCAAGAGGTTGGTTTTTTGACGCTGAGGAGTCAGCAGATAATAAAGTGCTTCTTCGTGAAGCAGGAAGACTGAGAACTTCCATTAATCTTGCAAAAGAAACAGGATTGGAACCTGTGGTGTTTCTTCATTATCCGCCGATTACACAAAATATGGTTTGCGAAGAGATATATAACGTCCTTCTCGAAACTGGTGTTAGACGGTGCTATTACGGTCATTTACATGGACCTTCCATGACAAGATCCATAAATTCAGTCCGTGACGGTATAGAATTTGCTCTGATTTCGTGCGATTTTCTCGCTTTTGCACCGAAATTGGTTGAAAAATTTTAATAAACATGAAATTTTTTAAAAAACAAGTGGAAAATTTATACAATATCTGATATAATATCCCAGTCAAATTGCATAGTAACAGGAGGAAAAAGGCAATGAGTTTAAAATCTTCAACTAAGGTTGAGACAAACGTCTATGAAATTGAGGTGTCTGTTGACGCCGCAAAATTCCAGGAAGCAGTTACAAAAGCATACAATAGGCAGAAAAAGAACATCACTGTTCCCGGATTTCGTAAGGGCAAGGCTCCCAAGAGCATTGTTGAGCGTATGTACGGTAAAGAAGTATTCTATGATGAGGCAATCGAGATTGTTTATCCCGAGGCTGTCGAGTCTGCAATAAAAGAGGCTGAGCTTGATTTCATCGGAACAAGCGATGCAGAGGTTGTTTCTGTTGGTGACGAGGGTCTTGAGCTTAAGCTTAAGGTAACTGTTAAGCCTGAAGTAGAGCTTGGCGAGTACAAGGGACTTAAGGCTGTTAAGAAGTCAACTGTTGTTACAGATGACGACGTTAAGGCAGAGCTTGACCGCAGACTCGAGCAGAACTCAAGAATGGTAACTGTTGAGGACAGAGCTGTTCAGGACGGCGACCTTACAGTAATCGACTTTGAGGGCTTTGTTGACGGTGTTGCTTTCGAGGGCGGCAAAGGTGAAAACTACAACCTTGTAATTGGTTCAAACCAGTTTATCCCTGGTTTTGAGTCACAGATTATCGGTCACAACACAGGCGATGAGTTTGATGTTAACGTAACATTCCCTGAGGACTACGCTGCTGAGCTTGCAGGTAAGGACGCAACATTCAAGATTAAGCTTCATGAGATTAAGTTCAAGGAGCTTCCCGCAGCAGATGATGATTTTGCTAAGGATACAAGCGAATTTGATACTCTGGACGAGCTTAAGGAAGATATTAAGAAGAAGCTTGCAGAGAGAAAAGAGCATGACGCTGATCATGATTTCGAGCATCAGCTTGTTGAGCAGGTTGCAAAGGGAATAAAAGCTGAGATTCCTGACATGATGATCGAAAATGCAATTGATGAGAACATCAAGAACATGGACTATCGTCTTCAGATGCAGGGTCTTACAATGGATCAGTATCTTAAATACACAGGTATGGAAATCGGCGCATTCCGTGACGGCTTCCGTGAGCAGGCAGAACTTCAGGTAAGAACAGACCTTGCTCTTGAAAAGATTGTTGAGGCTGAGGGCATTGCTCCCACTGCTGAAGATATTGAGGCAGAGTATGCAAAGCTTGCTGAGACTTACAACATGAAGGTTGAGGACGTTAAGAAGGCAGTTTCTGAAGAGAACCTTAAGCGTGACCTTGCTTTCACAAAGGCAATTGATCTGATTAAAGAAACAGCAGTTGCAGAAGAAGAGAAGCCTGCAAAGAAGACAACAAGAAGAAAGGCTGCTCCCAAAAAGAAGGCTGCAAAGGAAGCAACTGAGGAAACAGCTGAAGCAAAAGAAACAAAGGAAACAACTGAAAAAGCTGAATAATCTGAAAAAAATTTAAATCAGTGTTATAAAATATTTACAAGTTGTTCAATAATAAAGCATATACTTTTCGGTACGGCTTTTTGTAGTCGTACCGAAAAATAATGTTTAAGAAAAATGGAGGTGCATTGGTATGGCATTGGTACCATATGTAATTGAACAGACAAACCGTGGAGAACGCTCATATGATATTTTTTCACGTTTGCTCAACGACAGAATTATTGTTTTGTCCGACGAGGTAAACGACGCTACTGCAAGCCTTGTTGTCGCACAGCTTCTCTACCTTGAGGGTCAGGATTCAGAAAAGGACATCAGCCTCTACATCAACAGCCCCGGCGGATCTGTAACTGCCGGTATGGCAATTTACGATACAATGCAGTACATTAAGTGTGATGTTTCAACAATATGTATCGGACTTGCTGCAAGTATGGGAGCTTTCCTGCTTTCTTCCGGTGCAAAGGGTAAGCGCTTTGCTCTTCCCCACAGTGAGATCATGATTCATCAGCCCTCCGGTGGTGCACAGGGTCAGGCTACTGATATTAAGATCGTTGCCGATCATATTTTAAGAACAAAGCAGACACTTAATAAAATTCTTGCTGAAAACACAGGCAAATCCATTGAGGAAATCGCAAGAGATACTGAGCGAGACAACTTTATGACAGCTGAAGAGGCGCTTAAATACGGACTTGTGGATAAGGTAATCGAAAAGAGATAACTTTTTGTAAGTTTTGGAGGTAATCTGATGCCGAGAGATATGAACAACGGCGACAAAACAATCCGCTGTTCTTTCTGCAATAAAACTCAGGATGAGGTAGATAAGCTTGTTGCCGGTCCAGGAGTTTTTATTTGTGATGAGTGTATAGAACTTTGCAAAGGTGTAATTGATGCTGACGGAGATGACTCGTTTCATCGTCGCAGAGGAAAAGCCAAAAATGAAGAGATGGTTCTGCCCAAACCAAGTCAGATAAAAGAGAAGCTTGACGAATATGTCATTGGTCAGGACGATGCCAAAATTGCTCTGAGTGTTGCAGTTTATAATCATTATAAGCGTATTTTTCTTTCAGAAAAAAGCGATGTTGATATTCAGAAGAGCAATATACTTCTTTTGGGACCTACCGGTGTTGGTAAAACAATGCTGGCTCAGACACTTGCAAAGACTTTGAATGTGCCTTTTGCAATAGCTGATGCAACAACCCTTACTGAGGCAGGATATGTTGGCGAGGACGTTGAAAACATTCTCTTAAAACTTATTCAGGCTGCCGATTTTGATATTGAAAGGGCAGAGCGAGGCATCATCTATGTTGATGAGATTGACAAAATTGCCCGTCGTTCTGAAAACCGTTCAATTACAAGAGATGTAAGCGGTGAAGGTGTACAGCAAGCTCTTTTGAAAATCCTTGAAGGTACAGTATCCAATGTACCTCCTCAGGGAGGAAGAAAGCACCCGCAGCAGGAATTCATTCAGATTGATACTACAAACATTCTATTTATATGCGGTGGTGCATTTGACGGCATCGAAAAAATTGTAGAGAAGAGATTAAGTAATTCTTCAATGGGATTCGGTGCAAAAATCAGCAGTAAGCAGGAGCTTGATAAGAATAACATCATGAGCAAAGTTATACATCAGGATCTTGTAAAGTTTGGTATTATTCCTGAGCTTGTGGGCAGAATTCCGGTTATAACAGCTTTACAGAGTCTTGACCGAGATGCTCTTATTAAGATTTTGAGTGAACCCAAGAATGCTATTCTGCGCCAGTATCAGTCATTGTTTAATATGGATGATGTTGAGCTTGTATTCAGAAAGGGAGCTTTGGAGGCTGTTGCCGACAAAACCCTTGAAAACGAAACCGGTGCAAGAGGTCTTAGGTCAATTATGGAAAAGATTCTCATGCCGATTATGTATTCTGTTCCTTCTGATAACACAATCAAAAAAGTAATAATTACAGCTGATTGTGTAAAAGGTAAAGGTGAACCGGTTTTCGAGCGTGATCCTGCGAGAAAGCCTATAAATTTAAAAGTATCACCCTCACGAGCTAATCGTTCAGGCAAAGGGAATGCAGGTTAACAATATTTTCACAAGGTAACATGATTTTATTTTTAGAGGCGGCAAATCATTGCCGCCTCTTTTGCAGAAATTCAGTTGGTTAATTAAAGTATAAAAATAATTAATCTTTTCTCTTGATTTTTTTATCATATCATTATATAATATTGTAGCTGTCATCGGGGTGTGGCGAAGTTTGGTATCGCGCTTGGTTCGGGACCAAGAGGCCATGGGTTCAAGTCCCGTCACTCCGACCAAAAAAGGTAAGTATCGTAAGATGCTTACCTTTTTTTATTTATCCGCAACTTTTTGTAGCTATGAAATTGTTTTTGTGATACAATCATTTACAGAATATACTTTGACTTGTTAAGGAGCGCGCTATGAAAAGATTATTAAAAAACGGAACGGTAGTCAATGTCTTTACGGGTGAGCTCATAAAGACGAACGTTCTTTTTGAAAACGGAATTATTTTGGGCGTAGACGACTACGGTGACGATGAAGCAGATGAAGTAATCGACGCTACCGGAAAATATATTTGCCCGGGCTTTATAGACGGGCATATACATATCGAAAGCACAATGCTCACTTGCCCAGAATTTGCCAAAACGGCGGTTTCTCACGGTACGACCGCGGTAATAGCCGATCCGCATGAAATTGCCAATGTCAGCGGTAAAGACGGCCTTCGCTATATGATTGAATCAAGTGAGGGCCTTCCGCTTACCGTGTATTTTGTAATACCGTCATGTGTTCCGGCAACAAGCTTTGACGAATCGGGCGCGGTTCTCTCGGCGGATGATATAGAGGAATTCTATTCGGAAAGTCGTGTTCTCGGGCTCGGCGAGGTTATGAATTATGTCGGCGTGGTTGCCGGGGACGGCGAGCTTGAGAAAAAAATCAAATCCGCATTGTCTCGCGGACTTGTTGTAAACGGTCATGCTCCGCTTTTGTCGGGCAAGCCGCTTGATAAATACATTTCCGCGGGAATAGGAGATGACCATGAATGCTCTTCGGCCGATGAAGCCAAGGAGCGCATACGCAAAGGGCAGAGAATAATGATAAGGCAGGGCACTGCGGCGAGCAATCTTTCGGGGCTGATTTCGTTGTTTGACGACCCGTGGGAGCAGAGATGCCTTTTGGTGACCGATGATAAACACCCGGCTGACCTTATCTCAAACGGCCATATAGACAGTATAATCCGCTCTGCCGTGCAAATGGGCAAAAGCGCCGTCACGGGTATAAGAATGGCGACCCTCCATGCTGCGGAGTGCTTCGGACTTAAAAATACAGGCGCCGTAGCACCCGGTTACAAAGCGGATTTGCTTGTCCTTGATGACATTGATAAGGTAATCGTGCGCGATGTATACAAAAACGGAGAAAAGGTTGTTTCGGACGGCGAAACGCTTTGTTTTGATATGCCGAAAATAAATGATGCTCTCGAAAAAAAAGTGCGTAGCTCGTTTAATTTGCCCATGCTGTCTTCGTCTGATTTTGCCGTCGATTATAACGGTAAAAGAAAATGCCATGTTATTTCCCTTGTGGACGGGCAGCTTTTGACCGATGATTTGGTATCGGATATTGATTTCGACTGCAATAACGGCATAGATATCGAGCATGATATATTGAAAATAGCCGTTATTGAAAGACATCACAACACGGGTCATATAGGAAATGCTTTTATAAAGGGTATCGGACTTAAGGAGGGTGCCATAGCATCTTCCGTGGCGCATGATTCGCACAATCTTATTGTGATAGGCACAAATACCGATGATATGGCGTTTGCCGCAAACCGTATACGTGAGCTCGGCGGCGGTATAGTTTCGGTTAAAAACGGAAAAGTCGTGGCCGAAATGCCTCTGCCGATAGGCGGACTTATGTCGTGCGAAACAGCGGAAAGAGCGGCGGAAGAAAACGAAAAGGTGCGCGAAAGCGTGTATTCTCTCGGTGTGCCGAAGGGCTTTGAGCCGTTTATGATTATGTCGTTTTTGAGCTTGCCGGTAATACCGCATTTAAAGCTTACCACTAAGGGCCTTGTTAATGTTGATACTCAGAGAAAGGTTCCGCTTGCGGCGGAATAAATAAACTGTATTTATAAGAGTTTTTGTTGATATTATGCCGTGTGAAGCACTCTTTCACACGGCATTTTTGCGCTTAATAAATTATTAATTTTCTTGTAATTATTTGTTGCTTGATTTTGTCGAACATTATTATATAATGGAGTTACAAATTAAATAAAAGGATGTAATTGCGGTGGAAAAGCAAAGGTTAAGCATTGTTGTAAAACAAAATAATTTGTTTAAAAAAATGATATTTGTTCTGTCATTGTTGATTATTTTAATCTCAATACTGCTTGCGGTGTTCGGAGTCAAATATAATAAAACCAAGCAAAATCTAAAAACGGTTGCGGCACAAAAGGCGGCTGTGGAGCAATCGCTGAGTGAACGGGAATCGTTATTTGCAGATGAAAAGGGCAGCCTGAACGGCGAAATATCAAAGCTTAATGAGCAGGTGTCGCTTAAAAGGGAACAAGAGAGCAGGGCACTCGCCGAAGCCAATGCCGGAAAAGTTGTTTACCTGACCTTTGATGACGGCCCGTCGCCTAACACTCCGAGGATAATCGATATCCTGAATGAGAACGGAGTTAAGGCGACTTTTTTTGTGAAAAACGGCGGTAAGTATAACGGGTATATGAAAAACATAACTGAATCGGGAAACCAAATCGCGCTTCATTCATATTCTCACGATTATCCGCAGGTGTATGCTTCGGAGCAGGCGTTTTTTGACGATTTGCAGAAAATATCCGATCTCGTATACAATGAAACGGGAGTCCGTACAAACATATTTCGTTTTCCCGGAGGCAGCAGCAATACCATAAGCCGCAAGTATTCGCCGGGGATTATGACGACGCTGACAAAAGAGGTGCAAGAAAAAGGATACTGCTATTTTGATTGGAACGTTTCTTCGGGTGATGCCGAATCAAGGGAACAGCCTAAAAACACTATAATAGAGAATTGTAAAAAAGTACCGAAATCCAACACAATAGTTGTGCTTATGCACGATTCTGCGGTGAAAAACACAACTGTGGAGGCACTTCCCGAGATAATCGCATATTATAAAAGTATGGGTTACAGCTTTGGCGTTTTAAGCGAAAAAACATATCCGGTACATCAAAAAGTCAATAATTGATGTGTGCCCGATTTTTTTGTGTATATTCAATATGAACTAAAGCTTGCGGTTGTTATTTTGCACAAACATTTAAAATTGTTTTGATTTGTCTTTGGAGGTACAGCCGAATTATTGCAAAATCCCCCATATATCGTGTCAAAGCCGTTGACGAGGACAAGTTTTGTGGTATAATATGTTAACGGTACGAAGAAAAAACATTATTATATATCAATATTTGGGGAGAATAACTATGTACGTTAAAGATGTTCTTGTTCAAAATCAGGTAGGACTTCATGCTCGTCCTGCAACCTTCTTCATTCAGAAAGCCAATGAGTTTAAATCTTCTATCTGGGTTGAAAAGGAAGAGAGAAGAGTTAACGCAAAGAGCCTTCTCGGCGTTCTTTCACTCGGCATAATGGGTGGCACAAAGATCAGGATCATTGCCGGCGGCCCCGATGAAGAACAGGCCGTTGAGGAG
>UQGM01000021.1 GCA_900540535.1 uncultured Oscillospiraceae bacterium
TGACGTCGGATATTCATATAATTTCTTCAAAAGGCAGTGCGGGAAAGATTACGGTAACAACCTCTGTCTGTGCTGCTGAAACCCTTATAGTTGGAGAAGTGCCGTCTGTTTATGCAGGTATTGATTCGAGTGGCACAATTACTCAAAAATAAAATCATCTGTTTTGTCAGTCTTTAAAAGATTGCGAAACTCAGACGGTTATACTATAATAAATAAAGTGATTTTTAATGAAGAGCCCTAATAAGCGGCTGAAAGAGGTAAAAAATGTCAGAGGATATTAGAAAGAAAATATCGGAGCTTACCGATGTTATAAATTATCACAGCAACCGTTATTATAATATGGATGAACCGGAAATAGAGGATTATGAGTATGACAGGCTTATGCGTGAGCTTATCGCTTTGGAAGAGCAGTATCCTATGTATGCCGATCCAAATTCTCCCACAAAAAGGGTTGGAGGAAAATCCAGCGAGATGTTTGCGCCTGTTGTTCATACAGTGCGTATGGAGAGCTTGCAGGACGCTTTCAGCCACGAAGAGGTAGAGGACTTCGATAAAAGGGTACGTGATGTAAACAGCGGCGTAAAGTATGTTGTAGAGCCGAAAATAGATGGACTTTCGGTGTCCCTTGAATATGAAAACGGAGTTTTCGTCCGTGGCTCCACCCGTGGAGACGGAAATACGGGAGAGGATATAACAGCCAATCTCAAAACCATAAAGTCCATACCCTTACGCCTTAAGGAAAACCTTGAATTTATCGAGGTCAGAGGCGAAGTGTATATGCCACGGAGCGTCTTTTTGGAGCTTGTTGAAAAACAGGAGCTTAATGAAGAAAAGCCCTTTAAGAATCCACGAAATGCGGCAGCAGGCTCACTGAGACAGAAAAATCCAAAGATAACAGCTGAGCGAAATCTGGCGATTTTTATTTTTAACATTCAGCAGATAAGAGACAAGGAACTTCATTCCCATAAGGAGTCCCTTGATTATCTTAAAACCCTCGGTTTTACAACTGTGCCATTTTATTATCAGTGTAATACAATAGATGAAGCACTCGAAAAAATAGAGGCTATCGGTAATAACCGAGGCGAACTGCCCTTTGATATTGACGGAGCCGTTGTGAAGGTCGATGATTTTTCACAGCGTGAAGCTATGGGAAGCACGGCAAAGTTTCCCAAATGGGCTGTTGCCTATAAATATCCACCGGAGGAAAAGGAGACAAAGCTCCTTGATATTGAAATAAACGTCGGCAGAACGGGAGTGCTCACTCCCACAGGTGTCTTTGAGCCTGTAACTCTTGCGGGAACAAGCGTAAGCCGTGCGACTCTCCATAATCAGGACTTTATTTCTGAAAAAGATATCCGAATAGGCGATACGGTTATAATCAGAAAAGCAGGAGATATAATTCCCGAAGTGCTTTCAGTAAAGGCGCACGGAAAGGATGCTGTGCCTTATGAGATGCCGGAAATCTGTCCTTCCTGCGGAGCAAAGGTATTCAGAGAAGAGGGCGAAGCGGCGATAAGATGCACAAATCCCGAATGTCCCGCACAGCTTCTTAGAGTGCTTATTCATTTTTGTTCAAGAGATGCCATGGATATAGAGGGACTTGGACCTGCTATACTTGGCCTCTTTGTTGAAAAGGGAATAATCAGAACTCCCAACGATATTTATTCCATAACAAAAGAAGAGATTTCGGAGCTTGAAGGCCTTGGTGAAAAATCGGCTGATAACATTTTAGGAGCCATTGAAAAATCAAAGAGCAACGATTTGTCAAAGCTGATTTTCGCCCTTGGAATACGCCATATAGGGCAGAAAGCAGGAAAGCTTCTTGCCGCAAAGTTCGGTGATATGGATGCACTTATGGCAGCTTCTGCCGAAGAGATAAGCTCAATTGACGGATTCGGAGAGATAATGGCTCAGAGCGTTTTCAATTTCTTCTCTCTCCCACAGAGCCGTGAGCTTATTGACTCCCTTAAAGAGAGCGGAGTCAATATGAAGTCCGAAAATGTTCAGAAGGGAAATATCTTTGAGGGCAAAACCTTTGTCCTTACAGGAACGCTTCCGACTCTTAAAAGATCAGAAGCGGCAAAGATAATTGAATCCTTAGGCGGTAAGGCGTCATCCTCTGTTTCAAAGAAAACCGATTATGTTTTGGCAGGTGAGGATGCCGGAAGCAAGCTTAGAAAGGCAACTGAGCTTGGCATAACCATAATAACCGAAGAAGAATTTCTCAAAATGACTGAAAGCGAAAATCAGTAAATATAAAAGAAAATGCCGCATCTAAAAGATGCGGCATAATTTTTTGAGTCTGTATGTTTAAATTTAAGCAAGAATCTCGTGCTTAAGTTCATAACCTTTTCTGTCAAGGAACTTGTAAATTCTGTCAGCGGGGTTAAGAAGTGAGCTTACGGACATATCGTGGTTAAGTGTGTCGATGATGTAAGCGATATACTTTGACATATCAACTTCAACATACCAGTCTCTTGAAAGAAGCTCAGGTGTTCTGTAAACAAGGTTTGTAGTAAATACCTTGTCAATAAGACCTTCTTCATAAGCCTTATCAAATGAAGCAAGACCTTCGCAGAAAAGACCGAAGCAGGAGCAGACAAAAATTCTTCTTGCCTTGAGTTCTTTAAGCTTCTTAGCAACTTCAATCATTGATTCGCCTGAGGAAATCATATCGTCAACAACGATGATGTCTTTTCCCTCAACGTTTGTGCCGAGGAACTCATGAGCTACGATGGGGTTTCTGCCGTTTACAACTCTTGAATAGTCACGGCGCTTGTAGAACATACCGAGGTCAATACCAAGAACAGTTGAATAATAGATACATCTGCCCATACCGCCTTCGTCGGGGGAAACAACCATAAGGTTATCCTTGTCAATTTTGAAATCTTCAACGTTGTTGACAAGACCTTTAATCATCTGATAAACAGGCTGAACATTTTCAAAGCCTTTAAGGGGGATTGCATTCTGGACTCTGGGATCGTGAGCGTCGAAAGTGATAATGTTGTCAACGCCCATCATGTTGCAAAGCTCCTGAAGAGCGAGTGCGCAGTCGAGAGACTCTCTTGCGGAACGCTTATGCTGTCTGCCTTCATAAAGCATGGGCATGATAACAGTGATTCTGTGAGCCTTACCGCCGATAGCAGCAATAACTCTCTTAAGGTTAGCAAAGTGAGCATCAGGGCTTACAGGAACTTCCTGACCATACATTTTATAGGTGCAGCCATAGTTGAAGACATCAACAACGATGTAAATATCAAAACCTCTTACAGACTGATTGATAACAGCCTTAGCCTCACCTGTACCGAATCTGGGAAAAGAAGCGTTGATGAGATAGGAATCACGCTCATAACCTGCGAAAGCGATATTCTCCTTGTGCTCGCTCTCTCTCTTTGAGCGCCAGTCGACGATGTACTTGTCAATTTTTGCCGCAAGTTCTTCGCATCCCGGAACCGCAATAATACCGAGGCGACCGTAGGGAATGGTCTGGAAATCATTTGTAATGTCCGGCATAATAACAAATCCTCCTAAACGAATTATACTTCACATATATTTTACAATATTTTTGCTTTCATTTAAATAGTAAAAACAGATTATCTGGTTAGAATTAGCTGTAAGAATAAAGGCGCCTTTTGTAACTTTTGCTTAAAATTCGGCATAAAGGGACATGATAATAGTTTTTTGGAATAATTGTGGTGATATTATTAAAAGCCGAAAAAATTCCGTATAATATTTTAAATGGGGCAGTTCAGACTGTAAAATTTTGCAGATTAATATTCCACTTGAAAACATGGTTTTGATGCAGTATAATACAGATAGAAAATTACTAGGAGGTATATAACTATGCAGATAGATAAAACAACCACAATCGGTGATATACTTGATATGAACAGAGAAACAGCAACATTTTTCCTCAATATGGGAATGCATTGTCTCGGATGCCCTGCATCAAGGGGAGAGACAGTGGAGCAGGCCTGCATGGTGCACGGCGTTGATGCAGATGAGCTTGTAAAGAACATCAACGAGTTTCTTGCGTCAAAATAAAAAGGGAAAGTGTGCCGCCCATTTTTGGGCGGCTGATTTTTTTAGGTAGAGTTTATGAAAAACACATCAGTAACATTGCGGCCGAGGCTTAAAGTGGCGGCGGATTTTGTACGTAAGGGAAGCAGCGCTGCCGATATAGGAACGGATCACGGTTATCTTGCGGCGTATCTTGTGACGGAGGGCATTTCACCCTTTGTAACTGCGGCGGATATCGGTGAGGGCCCCCTTAATAATGCCAGGGAAACACTCAGGGAACTGGGAATAGAGAAAGAAGTAAAGCTTGTCCTTTCAGACGGACTTAAAAATATAGAGCCTTTTTCAGCTGAGGATATAGTGATTGCCGGCATGGGCGGAACGCTCATAGCGGTAATTTTGTCCCGGTGCGACTGGATCAAAAATAAGGGAATTCGTCTTATTTTGCAGCCCATGAGCCACGCCGAGGACGTAAGGGAATATCTTTATACAAACGGATTTTCTGTTATTGAAGAAAAGTGTGTCTGCGATACGGGCAGGGATTACTGTATAATCTGCGCCGAATATACGGGAGAGAATACTGAAAACATAGCGGGACTTAAATACATAGGCAAGCTTTTGGAATGTAAAAATGACGTTGCTCAGCGAATAATTTCCCGCACAAAGGGTCATCTTGAAAGAAGACTGGAAGCTCTAAAAGAGGCAGGCAGAAATTTTGAAGAGCAGGCGGAGATAACCGAAAGTCTTGAATTTTTTTATGAAAAGAATCTGTAAAGGAGCGAAAACCATGACGAAGATAAAAGAAGTTCTTGAATATTTAAATGAGCTTTATCCTCTTGACACAAAAGAGCCGTGGGACAACTGCGGACTTCTGGTAGGCGGAGAGGATAATATAGTTGAAAAAATCATGCTCACGCTGGATGTCACAAAAGAGGTTGTGGAGCAGGCGGAGGATGCAGGCGCCGACCTTATAGTGAGCCATCACCCTGTGATTTTTCATCCTATCAAAGCCCTTAAAGCGGGTACGGCTGTTTTTAACCTTGCCTGTGCTGATATCGGAGTAATCTCAGTACACACTCCTCTTGACGGAGCAAACGGGGGAGTCAGCGAACAGCTTGCAAAGACAATAGGTCTTAAAAAGATTGCCCATAGTGAATTTTCACCGATGATTGTAACAGGTGAAATTGCCGAAACAGACGTTAAAAAGTTTGCAAAGAAGCTTAAATCCGCTTTAGGCGGCAGCGTTCAGTATTCCGCTTTTGAAAGGGAAATCAAAACTGTGGCTGTGTGCTCCGGAGCAGGCGGCTCACTTCTTATGGAGCTTCCCGCAGGCTATGCGGACGCTTATGTAACAGGCGAAGCCGCACACCATAATTTTATCGACTGCGAAGAGCAGGGAACGGCTCTTTTCGTCTGCGGACATTTTGAAACGGAGAACATTATTCTCGATGAGCTCGAAAAGGTTCTTTCTGAGAAATTCCCAGATATTGAAATAGAAAAGTCTCAGCAGAAAAATCCGAGACTTTCAATCTGATAAAACCGAAAGGAAAAACAGTTAATGGCACTTGACGGCATTTTCCTGCACTATCTGTGCAGTGAAATAAACGAAAAAATGAAGGGAGCAAAGGTGGATAAAGTCTTTCAGCCCTCAAAGGAGGAGCTTGTTTTTCTCCTGAGAAGCAGAGAGGGAAATGCAAGACTTTATATTTCATCGAGGGCAAACAGTCCCAGAGTAAATTTCACTCAGAACGCTCCTGATAATCCGGCGAATCCTCCAATGCTCTGCATGCTTCTTAGAAAAAAGCTCTGCGGATGCACCTTTGAGGGAGTAAGCCAGTATGAAAACGACAGAGTTGCGTTTTTGAAGTTCACAGGTACTGATGAGCTTGGCGACCCGGCGGAGTATACACTGTGCGTTGAGATAATGGCAAAGCACAGCAATATAATACTTGTAGATAAAAAGGGAGTCATTATAGATTCCGTTAAACGTGTTGATTCCTCAAAATCCTCTTACCGAGTTGTGCTGCCGGGAGAAAAATATATTCTCCCACCGAAGCAGAATAAGCTGATGCTTAAAGGTGAAAACGTAAGTAAAATAATCACCCTTTTAAAGTCTTCCGATAAAATTCTTTCAAAATCTCTTCTTAATACAGTGCAGGGACTTTCTCCTCTTTCAGCCCGTGAAATCGCTTTCGAGGTGCTCGGAGACTGCGATGTTTCCTGCGCTATAATGAGCGGTGAAGAATGGCTTAGTCTTGAAGCATTGCTTCAAAATATGGCTGAGAAAATTGCAAGGGGAGAGAGCTGTCCGCAGGTGGTGTTCGGTGAGGACTCAAAGCCCCGTGATTTTTCCTTTATGCCCCTTAATCAGTATAAAGGAATGAAAATGAGGGAGTACGGCTCATGTTCGGAGCTTCTCGACTTTTTCTATACTGAAAAGGACAGAGCGGAGAGAATACATCAGCGTGCGCAGGATTTATTCAGGCTTCTGAGCAACACCATTGAAAGAGTCAGCCGCAGAATAAATATGCAGACAGCGGAGCTTAACGAAAGCGAGGACAGAGAAAAGCTGCGTATTTATGCGGAGCTTATAAGTGCGAATCAGTACAGACTCGGTAAGGGCGCACAGTTTTACGACGTTGAAAACTATTATGATGACAATAAGCCTGTAAGAATACCTTGCAGTCCCGCTCTTTCACCCATTCAGAATTCACAGAAATATTTCAAGGAATATAAAAAGGCCTTTGTGGCAGAGAAAAAGCTCACGGAGCTTATTGCCGAGGGTAAGCAGGAGCTTCAGTATGTCCAGTCGCTTATGGATATTTTAAGCAGATGTTCCGGTGAAGCTGACCTTTCCGCACTGCGTGAAGAGCTTATACAGGCTGGGTACATAAAGATGAGAAGTACCAGCGGAAGAAAGGCGAGAAAGGAAAAGCCCCTTGCACCAATGCGTTTTGTGACCGATACGGGAAAAACGGTTTTTGTCGGCAGAAACAACCTGCAAAACGATAAGCTTACCCTTAAAACGGCCGCAAAAAACGATATTTGGTTTCATCTTAAAAATGCCCCCGGTTCCCATGTTATACTTGAAACAAAGGGAGAAGAGCCGGAGGATATAGACATTTTTCAGGCGGCTACACTTGCCTCGTGGTTCAGCAGTGCAAGGGAAAGCTCAAAAACGGAGATAGACTATACTCAGGTAAAAAATGTTAAAAAGCCATCAGGTTCAAAGCCGGGAATGGTTATATACGACCATTACAATACGATTATAGTTGACCCTGATTTCGAAACGGTCAAAAAGCTTTCAAAGCAGTAAATACCCCAATTTAAAAGGCTCTGTGTCAATAGTTGGGGTAAAAGTTAAAACGGAAAATTTTGCAGCAGGTAGTTGCTTATTACACAAATTAGCAAATGTTAATGATAGCTAAAATCATCTTGATTTTTAATTATTATTCGTTTATAATGACTATGTAAAAATTTTGCGAGTATTTTCAAAGTGGTGATTCCAATGGGTTAAATGATATCTATTAATTTTTATTTCTTTAGCTTAAGGAGGACTGAAAATGAAAAAAATTATTTACATAGGTAAGAAAGTAGCTTGTTTATTATTAGTAATAACCGTATCGATTGTCACATTTCCTTATGTTTCTGCGGCTGGATATAAAAATATGCCTCAAACACCAGTTGTGTTAAATAGCGACGGTGATGTGAAAGTTTATCAAAGCACTGGTGCAGAGGGATATGTGTATGTACCTATCATTTTAGATCGTTTCATGGAAGAAAATAATAAAGTAACCGTTAATTCAGCTTATGGTAGCTTTTCTGTTGTAGACATCGGTGAAAATAGTATTGGCTCCAGCTCCGAAGAAATGATTTTTACTAAATCTGTAAAATTATCTGATTCTTCAATATGTCATACTTATCAACATAGTAAATCAGTTATTGCTACTTATAAAATCGATTTACCAACAGATTGCGAACTTTCTTATTATATAGATGCCGTTCAAGATGATGACTGCAACGATAATGCTCATGTAATTGCTAGCAATGCAAAAGGACAAGTTTTAGGAGGGTTTTATGCCCCTACTGTATCAGATGACAAGGGAAACATATATCAAGCTGAATTTTTAATTACAGATAATCAATTAGCCATTATTTCCAGTGTTCCCCGTAATGGAACATATACAGCCACAATGGCGACTGCCGCACTTGACTATAATCATTTTTATTCAAAATCAGAGTGGAATACTAGATCTGACCCTAATGGATATAGCTTGCATTTATCAGTTTACACTAAAGTTTTTGCCCAATGGGATTTCCACACTATTGCTTGGCAAGTCCTTGCTGATAGACACAGAAATGATGGCATCACTCTACAGGGTATTTTTAGGCCGTATTTTATGGGAAATGAAGAAGGCTTGCATGACCAATGGTATTGTCATCTTATAACTATTGGTCACTTAAAGCAACCTTGGAATCTTGAACCAGGACGCCCAAATGTAGGATTGGATAAAACTATATCTGCATTGTGCAATCCGGTATAATAATTGCTAAACATAGGTGGTGCTATTATAGATGAAGCCCAATAAAGCAACTCGATATTTTCTTGAAACTGTACTTGCAATTGCAACGGTATTTGCAGTTGTAACAATAATTAGGGCAGGATTTGTAGTTGATGAGTATGGTGCATTATTACCAGAATATGGAAGGACACTCTATTACTTATGGGCAGCTTTAGTTGTTCCATTTTCATTATTTATTATATTTCATTCCCTATACGATAGCGGAATTATTGAAAAAGTAGCAACATACCATTCCCGATTCTATAAAGTTATCAAAGTTTTAATTATTGCCATTTCAATAGTTAGTGCCATTATTTCTGTATATTCTCATACTGCACTAAACAATACTATTGAGGCAGCATCACTGGATGTATATAGCAATGTTTCACACTTTGACACGCAATATTTTAAAAAAATTTCATTGGACGATTTGGATAAATTGTCGCAAAAACAGTATTCTGGAATAGTGTATATTACCAGAACTAATTGTCGTGCTTGTTTAGCATTTCAGCCAAAGTTTCAAGAAGTTCTTGAAGATGAGGGGAAAATCTCGCTAGTTTACAACACTTCTGTAGATAGAGAAGATTATAAAGAAGCTTTAACAACGGTAATGGAGAAATATTCTATTGCTACAGTGCCAACTGTCCTTATTTTTCATAAAGGTGATGTTAAATATAAGTTTGATGGCAAAGATATAGTGTCAGATGTTATTTCTTTTTTTGACGACTAAACAGGTATCTTGAAAGTGTACATCGATTTATATTTTAGTGAGCTGGTGGTTTGTACTGCTTCTTATTTAACAAGTTATTAGCCTATCTTTTCTTTTGACTTGTTTTTATTCTTGACGGCTCGCTACAAGCGCACCGTCATTATTAGAGTTTTACATTTTTATTGTTCTCCGGAAGAACAGGAGCTTTATTTCCACGTCTTAAGACACCAATTAAAACCCCGTTGATTAAGCTAAAAAATCAATGGGGTTAGTAAATTTTAGCTCTGTGTCAATAGTTGGAGTAAAAATTAAAACGGAAAATTTGCAGCAGGCAGTTGTCAAGAGGCAGCTGCCTGTTTGTTAGTAAGCTGATGGGAGAACATGTGTAAAATACGGTTTCTAAAATGTTTAAAGTTTTGATAACCATATGCATTGCGTTTAAGAACTTTAATTCTGTTATTGCATCCTTCGGTGAAACCATGGGTTATGGAAGTATCAAAAGAATTAAGGATACCGCAGTACCAGTTATGCATTGTACGTGCACATTTCTCAAGCGGAAGCAGTCCGCAGTTTTTTGCATCGGCTTTATCTTATATATCACTGTTTTCAAAAAAGTAACTGAGTGTGTCTACAAGAAGCTTTTCATCATAGAGCTTGTGGATTTCCTCTTTGCTGAGCCATTTTGACTGTTCTACCTCTTTTGTTTCCGCTTTATCTAAATGTGCTTCACCGTCATACTCAAAGCACCATACGTCCAATATATCGCTGAATTTTCTTCTTCCCATGGCTTTTCGCACTTTTGAGAAAATAAGTCTGCCTTTATCGGGTGAAAGTTCAATTCCGACTTCTTCCTTTACTTCTCTTAATGCGCCCTGTAAGCTGTTTTCTCTCTTTAAAACGGAACCGCCTACGGTTTCCCACATAAGGGGACAGGTGGGTCTGTCTGCCGCACGCTGAGAAACAAGATATTGACCCTTTGAGTTTTTAATCCAGACATGAACAACTAAATGAAATAAATTTTCGGGCAGCTCTTCGCCTCTCATGTGGCTTTTGCCCGTTAAAACTCTGTCCTCGGTGTATAAATCCCACAGTTCCATTTTAAAGCCTCCCTTTTACTTGGTTCAGCTATTATCTCACAAAAACAAAACTTTAACAATAAGAAAAGCAAAAGAAAAAGTCCGGCTTGTAACCGGACTTTAAGTTAAATATATTGCAGTAATTACAGCTTCCTTGTAACTGTTTTATATCCCATTATCTTGCAGCCCTTCATTGCATCGAGAACCTTTTTGGTGTTTTCCTTTGGTACTGAAACAATGGTGCAGGATTCGAGTATTTCAATTCTGCCGAAAGTCTTTCCGGGAAGTCCCGATTCTCCTGCAACAGCTCCTAAAATGTGAGCGGCGCTGACTCTGTGTTTTTTGCCCACATTTATGCTGATTTTATCCATTCCGCTTTCGTCGGCGTGTTCACGGCGGGGAGCACGTGCTGCGCTTCTTGTGTTCTGCTTTCTTCTGTCACCCTGCTGAGAACGTCCACGGCGGTCACGGTCGGAATCGCTTCTGCGGTTCATTGTAAGACGGATTTTCTTTCCCTCTTCCTCAAATGCAATATCATCGTGCTTGCTGTGAGTGTTGTAGCTGCCTGTTTCAATAAGCTTTTTTATAAGTGCGCCGCAGATTTCAACAGAGGAATAGCTTCCGAAAAGGGAGTCGAGAATTTCATTGAACTCCTCAAGTCCGCCTTCTTCGATTGTCTTACTGATTTCTTCCGTAAGCTTTACATTTAAAACGTCGCTGAGTTCATCACTTGTGGGTATGCGCATAAGATGAATTTTTGACTTTGTGTATCTCTCAATGTCGTGGAGCTCATAAATCTGCCTGCGTCCGCATACAAAGGTGTAAGCGGTTCCCTGTTTGCCGATTCTTCCTGTACGTCCTATTCTGTGTACATAGTATTCGAGATCCTGAGGAATGTCGTAGTTAAATACTGCTTCAACGTCGTCAACGTCAATGCCTCTTGCAGCAACGTCTGTGGCGATGAGAATACTTATCTTTCCCTTACGGTAGCCGTTCATTATTCTGGTGCGGTCGTTCTGCTTCATGTCGCCGTGAAGTCCGCCTACGCAGTAACCCATTGCGCTGAGCTCTTCCGCAAGATCACCGACCTGCTTTTTGGTGTTGCAGAAAACTATGGAGCGGGAGGGATTGTATCTGTCAAGAAGTCTGCTCAGAGCCTCTGTTTTCTTACCGGCGGGAATTTCGTAGTAATACTGGTCAATGTTGGGAACAGTGATTTCTTCCCTTGTGATTTTTACGATTTCGGGCTCATGCTGATAGAGCTTTGTAATCTCCATTATCTCGTCGCTCATAGTGGCAGAAAAGAGAATGGTCTGTCTTTCTTCCGGAACATCCTTGAGGATTGTCTCAATATCCTCTCTGAATCCCATGCTGAGCATTTCGTCAGCCTCATCTAAAATAACCATTTTAAGGTGAGAGAAAGAAATTGTCTTTCGGCGCATATGGTCCATAACTCTGCCGGGAGTACCAACTATAATCTGTGCTCCGCCTTTAAGGGCCTCGAACTGTCTTTCAATAGGCTGACCGCCGTAAATGGGAACGGTCTTTATAAAGCGTTTGTATTTTGTAAGCTTTTTGATTTCATCGCATGCCTGAATTGCAAGCTCTCTTGTAGGACAGAGAATGAGAATCTGAGTGGCTTTTTTAAGAGCCTTGTCGATAATTTCAATGGCGGGAATACTGAAAGCCGCTGTCTTTCCCGTACCTGTATGGGAGTGGCCTATAACGTCCTTGCCGCTGAGTATAAGGGGGATGCTCTCCGCCTGAATACCTGTGGCTTCTTCAAAACCGATATCGCTGATGGCGTGTTTTATCTCTTCTGAAATTGGCATTTCGGAAAACTGTTTAATAATCATAAGTTCCTCTTTTCAAAAATTTATCCCGGTTATTATACTACAAAAAAGTGTAATCTTTAAAAGAAAAATGGTTCTAAATAAAAAAACGGCAACTTTGCCAATAATAAAAGAGGATGCGACGCTAATAATGTGACAATCAATAGTGAAAAAAGGGGTTCGATTGTGACCAAAGGTTATTTTATATGTAACATAATTGTGAACTTTTAAAAAACCCCTTGATTTTTAAGGTGAAAGTGTCTAAAATATGTTTTAGCACTCAGAGAGTTAGAGTGCTAACTGAACTTGTACATAATTTCAAGGAGGAATTTAATATGACTATTAAACCGCTTGCAGACAGAGTTGTTGTTAAAGCCGTTGAGATGGAAGAGACAACAAAGAGTGGAATCATTCTTGCCGCTTCCGCACAGGAGAAGCCCCAGATCGCCGAGGTTGTTGCAGTAGGACCCGGAGGAATGGTAGACGGCAAAGAAGTTGAGATGTATGTTAAGGTAGGCGACAAGGTTATAACAAGCAAGTACTCCGGAACCGAAGTAAAACTTGATAAAGAAGAATATACAATTGTCCGCCAGGGCGACATTCTTGCAGTTGTAGAATAATTAACTTTCTTTTGGAGGTAATGACTTATGGCTAAACAGATTATTTACGGTGAAGAAGCCCGCAAGGCTCTTCAGAAGGGTATCGACAAGCTTAGCGATACCGTTAAAATCACACTTGGACCCAAGGGCAGAAACGTTGTTCTTGATAAAAAATACGGCGCACCCCTTATCACAAACGACGGTGTTTCCATTGCAAAGGAAATCGAGCTTGAAGATCCCTTTGAGAACATGGGCGCACAGCTTGTAAAGGAAGTTGCTACAAAGACAAACGATGTAGCAGGTGACGGTACAACAACCGCAACACTTCTTGCACAGGCACTTGTACGTGAGGGACTTAAAAACGTTGCAGCCGGCGCAAATCCCATGGAAGTAAAGAATGGCATTAAGAAGGCTGTTGAAACAGCAGTTGAGGCTCTTAAGGCTAACTCAACACCCGTTAAGGGCACACAGGATATCGCTCATGCAGCAACAGTTTCTTCCGCTGATGAGTACATCGGCCAGCTTATCGCTGAGGCTATGGAAAAGGTTACAGCAGACGGCGTAATCACAGTTGAGGAGTCAAGAACAGCTGATACATCCGTTGATGTTGTTGAGGGTATGCAGTTTGACCGTGGTTATGTATCACCCTACATGGCAACAGATATGGATAAGATGGAAGCAGTTATCGACGATGCATATCTTCTTATTACAGACAAGAAGATTTCAAATATTCAGGAAATCCTTCCCCTTCTCGAGCAGGTACTTCAGGCAGGCAAGAAGCTTGTTATCGTAGCTGAGGACGTTGAGGGTGAAGCTCTTGCAACACTCCTTGTTAACAGACTCAGAGGCACATTCACCTGCGTAGCAGTCAAGGCACCCGGCTTTGGCGACAGACGTAAGGAAATGCTTCGTGATATCGCTATCCTTACAAGCGGCGAGGTTATCACCTCCGACCTTGGCCTTGAGCTTAAGGATACAACAATGGAGCAGCTCGGTAGCGCACGTCAGGTAAAGGTAACAAAGGAAAATACAATTATCGTTGACGGTATGGGCGATCCCGCTGCAATTAAGGCAAGAATTAACCAGATCAAGGCTCAGATTGAGGAGTCAACTTCAGAGTTTGACCGTGAAAAGCTTCAGGAGCGTCTTGCAAAGCTTTCCGGCGGTGTAGCAGTTCTCAGAGTCGGCGCAGCAACAGAGACTGAGATGAAGGAGAAGAAGCTCCGCATTGAGGATGCTCTTGCAGCAACAAAGGCAGCTGTTGAAGAAGGTCTCGTAGCAGGCGGCGGTGTTGCACTTGTAAACGTTATCCCCGCAGTTGAAAAGCTTCTTGATACAGATAACCTCGATGAAAAGACAGGCGTTAAGATTGTTCTTAAGGCTCTTGAAGAGCCCATGCGTCAGATTGCCGCAAACGCAGGTCTTGAGGGTTCAGTAATTGTTGACGCTGTTAAGAAGTCAGGCAAGGTTGGTTATGGCTTCGACTTTGCAAAGAGCAATTACATCGATATGCTTGATGCAGGTATCGTTGACCCCACTAAGGTTACACGTTCAGCTCTTCAGAACGCAGCATCAGTAGCAGCAATGGTTCTTACAACAGAGTCACTTGTAACAGATAAGCCCGATCCCGCAGCAGATGCAGCAGCAAAAGCAGCTATGGCATCACAGGGCGGCGGAATGTATTAATTAAAACAGTTAAACTAACTGTCGGTTTGTTTATCAGAGCCGGATACTGTAAAAGGTATCCGGCTTTTTTCTGTGTAAGATATATAATGCATTAGAGATCGATTTGTGCAATGTAAATGAATGTACAAAAAAATCGTAAAACGGATTGACTTTTTAATCAAAATATGCAAAAATTAACTCCGTTAATAAATGGCGGGCGATGTAATCGCTCGTTTTAAATTTTTATTGAGGAGAAGATGTTTTATGAGCATTGTGCAAAAACGTATTTTAATTGCAGTGCTGTCTGTCGTTGCGGTTTTACTTATAGCTGGTATAGCCGCTCTGATTATTTTACTTCCTGCAAAGGGAGAGGTTTCAAACGAATTCTGGCTTTCAACGGACACATATCGTCTTGAAGATACCCAGGTAATCCAAAAAGAGCAGGGTAAGGATTTCAAAATTCTCAACCTGGCCGATATTCAGTATAGCGACGTAAAGGACATTGGTAAAAGATCTTATACAGAAGAGACTATAAAGACTCTTATCGAGCAGGAAAAGCCTGATCTTATTCTTATGACAGGTGACCAGACATGGACTGCAACACAGCGTTCTTCCATTAAGTCTTTAATCAAATTTATGGATTCCTTTAAAATACCGTGGGCACCTGTTTTCGGCAACCATGACGGAGAGGGTAACGCAGACAAAAACTGGCTTGCAGACAGATATGAGGAGTCTGAGTATTGCCTTTTCAAAAAGGGACCCAATAATATCGGTGGTGTAGGCAACTACATAATCAACATCATGGAGGGCGACAAAATTGTGGAGTCCATTATCATGATGGATTCCGGAGTATGGCGCAATTATCCCGATGAAAGCGAGCACTTTATGTATAGCGACGCTCTTAAGGATGACTATGAGGGCGAAGAGAAGTCAAAAAATTACAAGGAATATAAGCTCAATGATGACGGAACACGTCAGCAGGCTCAGTACGGAACAGGCTATGAATTCATTGCAGAATCACAGATAGCTTGGTATAAATGGGCAATTGAGGGCGCAGCGAAGATAAACGGAGGAACTGCTCCCGAATCAACAGCCGTGTTCCATATAGCTCTTCCCGAGTACCATGAAGCGTATCTCCAGTGGCTTGACAGCGGTTTTAATCCCGATATGGGATTTGGAGAAATGCGTGAACAGGTATGCTGTCCGAAGATAAATTCAGGTCTTTTCGATGTTATGAAAGAGCTTGGCAGCACAAAGAATGTACTCGTTGGCCATGACCATATCAATACATTTTCAGTAATGTATGAGGGAATAAGACTCACATACGGTCTTAAGACAGGCGACCGCTGTTACATAAATGATGATCTCAACGGCGGAACCGTCCTTACACTTACAGATAAGGGCATCACAAACGTTGAACATAAGTTTGTAGAAGTTAAAGACTAAAATTTACAAATAACGCTGGGGAATTTTAAGTCCGATAATTAGTTTTACAAAGCGGTCAGAGGTTCATACTCTGACCGCTTATTGAAGTTTTATATTAGTTAGGGGTGATTATATGGAATTATGGGATGTTTACAACAGAGATAGAACAAAATCCGGTAAGACAATGGTCAGGGGAGAAAAAGCGGAAAAAGACGCTTACCGCTTGGTGGTGCATGCCTGCATTTTTAATTCAAAAGGTGAAATGCTAATTCAGCAGAGGCAGCCTTTTAAATCCGGATGGTCAAATATGTGGGATATAACTGTCGGCGGAAGTGCAATAGCCGGAGAAACGAGTCAAACAGCTGCTGAAAGGGAAATCTTTGAAGAAATAGGACTCAAAATTAATCTTCAAAATGTTCAGCCGCATTTAACAATAAATTTTGATTCCGGATTTGATGATGTTTACCTTATTGAAAGAGACCTTGATGTTAAAGATTTGGTTTTGCAGTATGAGGAAGTACAACAGGTTAAGTGGGCAACGTTGGATGAAATACTTCAAAAACTAGATGACGGCACTTTTATTCCCTATTATAAAAGCCTTATTCAGTTGTTTTTTGATATGAGAAATAATTATGGCTGTCATCAGAAAAAATAAATATATTAAAAAAAGAGACAGAGTTTTGCACTCTGTCTCTTTTTAGACTTTCTTATAGAAACTAATTTTAAACTCCGGCGTTATTTTTATACCTGTATTTGCAAATAAAGTAAAAATTTGATAAAATATAATGTCAATTTTATTATAAAAAGAATTGGAGAATGATTGAGATGTCAGGAAAGCTGATTGTAATAGAAGGACTTGACGGAAGCGGAAAGAGCACACAGATGCAGTGTCTTACTCAAAAGCTGGATGATGTGGGTGCTGCTTATAAAAGGATAAAGCTGCCGAATTATTCCAGCCCCTCCTGTTCGCTTGTCAATATGTATTTGAATGGTGAGTTTGGCAAAAAGGCCGACGATGTAAATGCATACGCAGCATCATCCTTTTATGCCGTTGACCGCTTTGCAAGTTTCAAGCAGGTTTGGGGAGAGGATTATTTAAACGGAAGCGTAATTCTTGCAGATCGCTACGCCACTTCAAATGCGGTTCATCAAATGGTAAAGCTTCCTGAGGAGCAGTGGGATGAATATCTCTCGTGGCTCGAGGATTATGAATATGTAAAAATGGGAATACCAAAACCGACGGCTGTAATTTTTCTTGATATGCCAATAGAAGTTTCGCAGAAGCTTATGTCTGAGAGATATAACGGAGACGAAAAGAAAAAGGATGTCCATGAAGCTGATATAGAATATTTAAAAAAGTGCCGCAAGGCAGCTTTTTATGCGGCGGATAAGCTTTCATGGAATGTTATAAATTGCACTGAGGGAGAAAGGGTAAAGAGTATAGAGGAAATTGCGGACGAAATATTTGAAGTTGTAAAAAAGGAGATACTATAAAATATGCTTGAATTCAGAAATCCGGTATTAGAGGACAAGCTTTGGGCAGGTAAGATTTTAAAATCATCATCTTTTTACGGATGTGAATATACTTTCGGCAATATAATGATGTGGCATGAGGTCTACAAAAACAAAATTGCACGGTTTGAAGATTTCCTTGTAACCTGTTCTCATGGAGATCAGATTATGTTTGCTTTTCCGGCAGGGGACGGAGATCTCAAAAAGATCATTTATGAAATGGAAAACTATGCTGCTTCTTTAGGACAGAAGCTTAAAATATTCGGAGTTACTGAAAAGTCCATGGACGCTCTCGAAAAGCTTTTCCCGGGTAAATTTACCTTTACCATGCACAGAGGAAGCTGTGATTATATTTATCTTACGGAAAAGCTCGCTCAGTTAAAGGGCAAGAAATTCCACGGAAAGCGCAATCATATTGCAGCCTTTGAAAAGGATTTTCCCCAGTGGAAGTATCACGAAATAGATAAATCCAACATCGACCTTTGCATCGATATGAACAGACGCTGGGAGAAGGAGAATTTGGAGCGCAATCCCAGAGATCTTTCCAATGAGCAAAAGGCAATATCCATAGCTTTTGAAAACTTTTTTGATTTGGGATTGGTTGGCGGCTTCATCACAGCCAATGACAGCGTAGTGGCATATACAATAGGAGAAGAAACAAACAGCGAAGTTTTCTGTACCCATATTGAAAAAGCTTTCGGAGATGTCAGGGGAGCTTATCCTATTATCAACAGAGAGTTTGCCAAAAATACAATCTGCTCATATAAATATGTAAACCGTGAGGAGGATTTAGGCGAAGAGGGACTGCGAAAGGCAAAGCTTTCCTATCAGCCTGATATCCTTCTTGAAAAATATACTGCGGAGGTGCAGTAATTTTGATAAGGTTTGCAGATGAAAAAGATATACCGGGATTAAGAGAAATCTGGCATATAAGCTTTGGCGACAGCAAAGAATATATAGATATGTTTATGGAGCATCAGTTTAAAGAAGCTCTGACTGTTGTATATGAAGAGGACGGAAAAGCTCTTTCGATGTTTTTTCTTTTCAGATGTGATTTCAGTATAAGGGGAAAAAATCATCCGTCTTTCTATCTTTACGCCGCCGCAACCCTGCCACAATACAGAGGCAAAGGGATTATGGGAAAAATGCTGGAGTTTTCAAAATCATACGCCGCAGAGAAGGCTTTTGATTTTATAATACTTTCTCCTGCGGAAAAAAGCCTTTACGATTATTACGGACGCTTCGGATTTAAAGGGTGCTTTAAATCACAAAAAATCTCTTTGAATTTAAAGAGTGAAGATGAATATGCGGCGAATTTTTCCGAAAATGATTTTGAAAAAATGCTTACTTTGAGAAATGCGGCAGTTAAAAAGGCTGACGGAGTTTTATGGGATGAAAAATATTTCCGCTATGCCGTATATGAAAATGATTATACGAGCGGAAAAACCGTAAGTACAGAAGAATGCTATGGTATTTATTTTAAAGAAGATGACCATATTATTTTTAAAGAGCTAATAGGAGAAAACGCAGAGAAAACTCTTGATTTTGCTTTAAGCGTATGTAAAGAAGAGAATGTAAGCAGCGCACAAATTGCTGTTCCCGTCTGTCATGGATGTACAGAAATTTCAGAAAATGATGTTTTAATTAATACCGGCATGGCAGTACCCTTAAATTCCGAGGCTCAAAAAGCTTTGGAGAATTCAGATAAAAACGCCTATTTAGGTCTTACATTAGGTTAAAGGAGAGTTAATTATGATTTATGTTTTACTCGCTGACGGATTTGAAGAAATTGAAGCCCTTGCAACAGTAGATTTTCTTCGCAGAGCAGAGCTTCCTGTAACAATGGCTGGAGTCAATGGCCTTGAGGCTATCGGTTCTCATTCCATAACCGTTGCCTGCGACTGCTTGGCAGAGGAAATCGAAAACATCGGTAAGGATGATGCAGTTGTTCTTCCCGGAGGAATGCCCGGTACGCTTAATCTTGAAAGATCTCAGACTGTGCAGAATTTAATTGATGAGGCCGATGATGAGGGAAGACTTCTTTGTGCAATCTGTGCTGCGCCGTCAATTCTCGGACACAAAGGACTTTTGGACGGCAAGGAGGCCATTTGTTTTCCGGGCTTTGAAAGCGAACTTTATGGAGCAGAAATTTCCCGTTCAAAGGTATGCCGTGACGGAAAGATAATCACTGCCGCCGGAGCGGGTGTTGCAATCGATTTCGGTATGGAAATCGCCGCAGAATATATAGGCAGAGATACTGCTGCAAAGATAAAGGAGTCACTTCAATGCATGTAAGCGGCAGCGATATCCGACCTTTAAAGAAGAAACTGCGCAGTGAGATAAAGGAGAGACGACAGGCTCTCGATATTACAGAGCGTGAAAAGCGTGATGCAAAAATTTGCGAGCGGCTTAGGCACCTTTGGATTTACCGAGAAAGCAGCGTTATATTCACCTATGTTTCTTTGGATCAGGAGGCAGATACAAAGAGATTTATTGAAGAAGCACTGAAAGACGGTAAAAAGGTAGCGGTGCCACGGTGTATATACGGCACAAGAAATATGGAGTTTTGTCTCATAAACTCTTTGGATGATTTGGAAGAGGGAGCATTCGGAGTACTTGAACCAAAGGCTTCCTGTGAGGTTTATACTGATTATTCCGGCGGATTCTGCATAGTTCCGGCTTTGGCATTTGACCGAAAAGGCTATCGTCTTGGGTACGGAAAAGGATATTATGACAGATTTCTTGTGAATTTTTGTGGAAAAACTGCGGGAATATGTTATAATGAATTTATTGTACCTGAGCTTCCCAGAGGGAAGTATGATGAATCTGTTGATTTAATAGTTACCGAAAAAAGGGTAATTTCTACACGCCAGGAGGTTTTGCCATGAGCGACGAAAATAAAAGACAGGACGAAAAAGAGTACAGCGATTTGCTGAACAATTACAGCGGAGAATATTTGAAAGAACATAAGGATGAGAATTCTGAAGGAATTCCGGCGAACAGACAGGAAAAGGTTAAGAACTTTTCTCTGAATTTCGATGCTGATACAGAAATTCCCGACGAAGCTGAACCGGTTTCACATGATAAGGGAATTTACTTTGCTGCGTATGCTCCAAAAGAAAAAAAACAGGAGCAGCCGCCTAAAAAGCCAGTTGAAAAGCAAAAGACACCCAGTTCTTTTAAAGAAAAACTTCGCTCATATTATCGTATTCTTAAGAAGAACACAGTGGCGTATACTGCAACATATATAGGCTTAATACTTATTGCTGCAACGCTTCTTTCAGTTTATTCACTCTCATGCTTTAATGACATATTTGCCATAAGAAATTCAAACGAAATGGTCACTATAACAGTGCCGGAAAATGCAACAACCGGTGACGTAATTAAAGTTTTACATAAGGAGGGGCTTATTAAACATACTGTTTTCTGCAGAGTTTATGCTTTCTTTATGGGATATGAGAATGAATATCTTAACGGCATTCATCAGGTAAATGCGAAAATGGGTCTTGAGGGAATGCTGCTTGCCACTAAAGAGGAAAAAGCAGGAGCAGAAACTGTCAATGTAACTTTCCCGGAGGGCTGGACAATTTCTCAGATTGCCCAGAGACTTGAAGAATATGAAGTATGCAGCGCTGATTTATTCCTCAAAACACTTGAAGAGACACAGTTTAACTATGAGTTTTTAAAGACTCCTATGGAGAGCAATGACAGATATAGGAAATTTGAAGGTTATCTCTTCCCGGCACAGTATAACTTCTATGTAGGCGAAGCTCCTTCCAGTGTTGTAAAGAAGTTTTTTGATGCTTTCCAGGAAAATGTAATGACAGATGAAAATGTTGCAAGAGCAAAAGAACTCGGTCTTACTATGGACGAAGTTCTTACCATTGCTTCCATTATCCAGCGTGAGGCTGCTAATAATGAGCAGATGTATATAGTTTCTTCAATTATTCATAACAGGCTTAATTCAAACAGTTTCCCGCACCTTGGATGTGAGGCTGTTGACATATATTATCAGAGAGAGATTCTTCCCAATTCAAGTACAGCTCGTGCCAATGAGCTGTTTCAAGGATACAGTGCTTACGGTACTGAAGGACTTCCCAACGGTCCTATTTGTAGTCCGGGATTAGCAGCAATAGACGCTGCTCTGAACCCTGAAAAGTCTGATTACTATTTCTTCTGCCATGATTCAAAAGGAAAAATTTATTTAGGAAGAAATGAAACTGAGCACAATGCAAATCTGAAAAAGGTTTATTCAGGAGCAACAGACGAATAATTTGCCGTGGAAGGATTAAAAGAAAAATGGCGACAAATTTTGAGAATTTTGTAAAACCCGAGGTTCTTGCGCCTGCGGGAGATATGGAAAGACTTCAGGCTGCTCTGAGCTTCGGAGCAGATGCCGTATATGCCGGAGGAACGGCTTTCGGAATGCGTGCATCGCCTAAGAATTTCGGTGAGGATGTACTTAAAGATGCAGTTGCAGCAGCCCATAAGGCAGGTGCAAAGTTTTACCTTACATGCAATACTTTGCCGAGAAACGATGAATTTAAAAAGCTTCCTGAGTTTCTGGAGTTCGCCGAAGACTGCGCAGTAGACGCCTTTATAATTGCCGATATGGGTGTATTGCAGTACGCAAAGAAGTATGCTCCTAAGACCGAAGTGCATATTTCCACTCAGGCAGGAATAGTCAATTACGAAACGGCAAATTTCTTTTATAATTTAGGTGCAAAAAGGGTAGTAACTGCCCGTGAGCTTTCCATTGATGAAATTGCCGAAATCCGTGCAAAGACAAGTCCTGACCTTGATATAGAATGTTTTGTACACGGAGCAATGTGCGTTTCTTTTTCAGGCAGATGCCTTTTATCAAACTATCTTATAGGCAGAGATGCAAACCGTGGCGAATGTGCCCAGCCCTGCCGCTGGAAATACAATCTTGTTGAGGAAAAACGTCCCGGCAGATTCTTCCCCATCGATGAGGATGAAACAGGAACCTATATACTTAACTCTCAGGATATGTGCATGATAGAGCATATTCCGGAGCTTGTTTCCGCAGGAATTACAAGCTTTAAAATTGAGGGTAGAGCAAAATCTGCTTATTATACAGCCGTTGCTACCAACGCATACAGATGCGCTGTTGACGAGTTTATGAAGAATCCCTCAGCGGATTTTAAACCCTCACCATGGATTGTTGAGGAAATGGAAAAAATGAGTCACCGTCAGTACTGTACAGGCTTTTATTTTAACAGTCCCCATGAAAATGCAAATATCTATGGTGAGGGCGTTTATGTAAGAAACTGGGATGTTATAGCCATTGCAAAGGAATGGAAAGACGGTATTCTCACAGTTTCACAGAGAAATAAATTTTATGCCGGCGATACCCTTGAGGTACTGCAAAAGGGAAAAGCTCCTTTTTCCATTAAAGCCGACGAGATATTCAATAAAGATTTTGAACCTATTGAGGATGCCCCGCACCCCATGATGGATGTGCTTATAAAATGTCCCACCGAGATTGAGGCGGGTTCAATTCTCAGAATGGTAAGAGAGTAATATGGATAAAAACTTTTTGCTTGATTTATGCAAAAGAATAAACCTTGGCAAAGAAGAAACCCAGAGTGTTATCAGTACTTTGAATCTTGAATTTGCCAAAGTTGCCGCAGTTGTAAAAAAATGCAGTATGCTGCCTATAAATGCTGTTTTGCATTCAGCCTCCGAGCATGAACGCAATTACCGGCAGGGAGCGGCTCTGTGTTTGGCATGCGTTATTGCATGCTGTGAGCGAACATACGGTATTTACAGGGAAAAAGGTATACCCGATGAAGTTTTTTACGACACTATGAGTGACATCACTATATGGGCAGAAAATTTCAAGAAAAAGTTCGGATATCCCGGTTTTGGTGCGGTGGACTGGATTTGTCATCATCTTAATGCCACTCTTTTCAGACTCGGCAGACTTCAGTTTCAGCTGTACAGAACAAGATTTCCCGATTATACCGAAAGAACTCATATCAGAGAAGCTCCAATAAAGCAGGGAAAACGCTGTCTTTATGTTCACATTCCGCAGGGTGAAAAACTTGATTATGAGGAATGTGTAGATTCTTTCAGAAAGTCAAAAGAGTTTTTCGCAGAATTTTTTCCCAACTACAAATATTGCGGATATATCTGCGAGTCATGGCTTTTATATCCGGGAAACAGAGCGGTTTTGCCTCCTGAATCCAATATTATGAAATTCCAGTCTCTGTGGAACATTGTTTCATGGGATATTGACCAGTCTCAGGCTATTGAGCGGATATTTCATCCTAAATGTATAGGTGATATTGAGTTTTATCCTGAGGATACCTCACTGCGCCGTGCGGCAAAGAAGTGGCTGCTGTCAGGTAATGTTCTTGGAATAGGATTCGGAATGATCAAAGCCGATGATGAAGAGAAAGAAGAAATGTCTTTCCAGCAAAAAGCCGTACAAAAAACAGTAAATAAAATACTCAGCTTAAAACAGCTTAAAAAGAATGAGCTGCCGGAATAATCCCGGCGGCTTTATTTTTTGCCGAAATATAAAATTATAAATTTAGTTTAGCAGTAATTAAGATAAGTCTTTCATCATTTCCTTTATATATAAAGGTGTTTTGCTGCCATCTTCTCTCCTGAAACATATTTTTAACTATAAGCAGCAGGTAAAATCAAAAAATATTCATAACCGGGACAGGGGACTAATATATCTTTTATAGATACCAACAAAAAGAAGGAGAGGTAGCCTTATGGATTTTAATATGGAAAAGCAGGGGATTAACCGCAGCGAGATTGTCTATGAGGGAAGCGTCGAGCAGCCCGTGGACTGCGACGTTACTCTGCCCGATTACTGCCCCGATATTATGCGTATACTCCGGTGTACCATCACTCCCGGTATAGCTTCGGCAGGAGCGTCAGGAGATAGGGTAACATCGGAGGGCACAGCGGTAGTCAGGATTATCTATGTAAGTGACAGCGGAAAAATAAGTTGTTACGAGCAGACCGTACCCTTTTCAAAATCGGTAAATGTAAGCGGACTTTCGGAAAATGTATGTGTGCGTGCCGTTGCATCCACTCAGTATTGCAACTGCCGTGCAGTAAATCAGCGTCGTGCGGATATTCACGGCTGTATTGCTATTTCCTTTATGGTAACCGCAGTAAAGAAGCAGGAAATACTCTGCGGCGTAAAGGGAGGAGGGGTGCAGCTTAAAAAGAAAAACATGAAAGTAAGCGATACCATATGCCGTCTTGAAAAGATGTTTGTTTTAAATGAGGTAAAGGAGCTTGATGAGGATTCACCGGCAGTTATGCGTATTCTCAATACGAGAGCCTGTGCAAGGGTAAGCGAAGTCAAAGCCATTACCAATAAGATTCTCCTTAAAGGAGAGGTCTGGGCAAAGATTACTTACTGCACCGAGGACGGCGGAGTGTGCTGTGTAGAGCATACAATGCCCATAAGCCAGATTATCGAAGCTGAGGGCATAGACGAAAACAGCAATAACTGCGTGCATCTTGATGTATGCTCTTTTGAGGTGGTTCCAAAGGCTGATTCAGCCAGCGAAATGAAGCTTATGGATATCACAGCGAGAGTGTCGGCCTTTGTGACAGCAAGCTGCGAAAAAGAGCTTGAAACGGTGTGCGATGCATATTCAACGGAATATGAAGCCGATTGCGAAAAGCAGATGATGAGTCTTGAAACACTTGCCGGCTCTTTCAGTGACATCTGCCTTTGCCGTGGAACCATTGAAGCACCGGAAGCAGTTTCAGAAATAATCGACGTATGGTGTACGGGAGTCACCGAAAAGGCTTTCATTGTATCGGGCAAGGTTAAAATAAGCGGAAGCCTCAGTGTATGCGTTCTTTATCAGAGTGCAGATTCACAGCCCTGTATGGCGGAAAAGGCCCTCGATTACGAATATGAGCGTGATGTGTCCATGAGCGGAACAAACGGAAGATGCGAACCGTGGGTATATCCCGGAGATTGTGTGGCATCAGGGGGCGGCTCAGGCAAAATTGAGATAAAGGCGGAAATAAACATCAGCGCAGAGCTTTACGAAGTGAATGAGGATAGAATAATCAGCAGTATAGCCGTTGATGAGAGCAAGGCAAGGCAGAATACAGCGGCGGCGCTGACAATTTATTATTCCGAGCAGGGAGAATCCGTTTGGAACATAGCCAGAAGATACAATACGACCGTTGAGGCTGTGATGAATGAAAACGGTTTGGACAGTGAAACGATAGGCAGTAGAAGAATGCTGCTTATTCCGAGCGTATAAAAAATAATCCGTTTTATTTAGGAGGAGAAGAAATGGAAGAACGCAGCATTTATAAAGATATTGCCGAAAGGACCCAGGGCGATATTTATATAGGAGTCGTGGGACCTGTACGCACGGGAAAATCCACATTTATAAAGCGGTTTATGGATACCCTTGTTCTGCCCAATATTGAGGGGGATTATCAGCGTGAACGTGCAACTGATGAATTGCCTCAGTCGGCGGCGGGACGTACGATTATGACCACAGAACCTAAATTTATCCCGGAGGATGCAGTGGAGATTTCGCTTCCGGGAGAAGCAAAGCTTAAAGTGAGAATGATTGACTGTGTAGGCTACATAGTTCCGAGCTCACTTGGATATGTTGAGGGAGAGCAGCCGAGAATGGTTCAGACCCCATGGTATGAACAGGAGATTCCCTTTAATATGGCGGCAGAAATAGGTACACGAAAGGTAATTTCCGAGCACTCCACCATAGGCCTTGTAATCACTACCGACGGCAGTATAAGCGATATTCCCCGTGATGAGTACGAAGAGGCAGAGGAGCGGGTAATAGGAGAACTTAAAGAGATAGATAAACCCTTTATCGTGCTTTTAAACTGTATGTATCCCAATACCAACAACGCCCATGCACTTGCCGCAAAGCTTATGGATAAATACGCCGTTCCAGTAGTGCCCGTCAACTGCCTCGAGCTGGATGAAGAGGAAATCCGTCAGATACTTTCACAGGTGCTTTTTGAATTCCCCGTAAAGGAAATTTCAATTGACCTTCCCCGCTGGATAACTTCACTGAAACCTGACCACTGGCTCAGAAGCGCAGTATGTAAGGCAGTGGAAGAAGCGGCAAAGGATATAACCCATATCAGAGAAGTAAATTTACTTGCCGGAGATTTATGTTCCTGTGAGTATATTGAAAATGCGTCAATCAGTAATATGGATTTGGCAAGCGGCAGCACAAGGATAAATGCCGTTATGAACCAGGAGCTTTTCTTTAAAGTCCTTGCGGAAACAACGGGCTTTGAAATTGAAAATGAGCAGCATCTTATGAGCTGTATGTGCGAGCTTGCCGAGATGAAAAAATCCTACGATCGAATAAAGGGAGCCCTTGATGAGGTAGAGGCGACCGGTTACGGAATTGTGATGCCGACTCTTGAGGAGCTTTCCCTTGAAGAACCTGAAATCATGCGTCAGGGCGGCAGGTACGGTGTAAGGCTTTGTGCTTCGGCTCCGTCAATACACATTGATTGTTACAAACAGAAACTGTTTTTGCATCCTTGTCTTAAGCAAGAAAGTTTTCAAATAATTTGTAAAAATAAAACGATGTAACCCACTGAAATGGGCTGCATCGTTTTTGTTACGCTTTTTATAGACCTGTCACCATGGAGAAACACAGAGAAAAAAGTAAAACAATATAATAATCAGCACTATAAATGCTGAGAGCAGACCTATAACGGTGCGTAGTCTGCTGTTAGCGATGCGGGATTCAATAAGCTGCTTTTGCATAAGCTCCAAAAGTTCTTTTATTTTTTCTTCATCCATATTATGCTCCTCCTCAAATTTATTTGGCTTAATCCCATGTGTCAGTATATGATTTTCCATCGGTATGGCTGAATTGTATCATTAATTGTTATAATTGTAAATAATTAAATGATATATTAAAAATATTTATGTATTATAACAAATCACAATGTCTTAAATTTTTGCTTGAGAAATATCATTGGTTATATTAGCCTAAAATCTGAATTTTCACACTGACAGGTAAAATAAGAATTTTCAAATAACTTTTCTGAAAACTCTTATGCAATTATAGAAATACTAAGTGTTGTATTTATGCCCCGTTTGTGATATAAAAATTAAAAAGAGCAATCACATTATACCCGTTGTTTTAAACGGGCTTAAAAAGAAGGAATATAAATGACATATAGAATTTTGATAGTTGAAGACGACCCTGGAATTGCGGGAGCCATAAAAAAGCAGGCGCAGATGTGGAATTTAAGCGCAAAGTGCGTTCAGAATTTTAGAAACGTCCTTTCTGAGTTTTCCGAATACGACCCACATTTAGTGCTCCTTGATATCACCTTGCCCTTTTTTAACGGCTATCACTGGTGCAGTGAAATACGAAAAGTGTCGAAAGTGCCTATTGTGTTTATTTCCTCCGCTTCCGATAATATGAATATCGTTATGGCAATGAATATGGGCGCTGATGACTTTATAGCAAAGCCCTTTGACCAGAGCGTACTTATGGCAAAAATTCAGGCGATGCTCCGCCGTACCTATGATTTCGCCTCATCTGTTCCCATTCTCGAGCACAGGGGAGCTGTGCTTAATACGGGAGATAATACCCTTACCTATAATGATGAAAAAATCTCCCTTACAAAAAACGAATACCGTATATTGCTTGCTTTAATGGAGAATAAGGGGAAAATCGTAAGCCGTGAAAAGCTTATGGAAAAGCTTTGGGAAACGGATAGCTTTGTAGATGAGAATACCTTGACAGTAAACGTAAACAGGCTAAGAAAGAAACTTGATTCTTCGGAACTTAAAGATTTTATCACAACAAAATTCGGAGTAGGCTACATGATTGAATAAAGGAGCTTAAAATGAAATTTCTGTTTATGTATTTAGGAAAAAGGAAAAAATCACTTTTAGTATTTTTTCTGTTTGTTATAGTTTTCGGCGGAGTTTTTTTCCTTTACAGCCTGCCTTTAAAAGCCGTACTCTATCCTATGCTTATATGTGTGATAATAGGCGGAATAATTTTGTTTCTTGATTATAAAAAGGCATACAGTAAGCATAAGCGGCTTACAGAAATAGAGAAATTAAATTCCGCTTTAATGGAGCGGTTTCCCGCTTTGGAAACCCAGGATGATATAGACTATCAGAATATAATTGAGTCCTTGAGGGAAGAGATAAAGGAGCTTGAGACAAAGGCGGATATACGCTATCAGGATACGGTTGATTATTATACAACCTGGGTGCATCAGATTAAAACGCCTATTGCCTCTATGCGTCTTACTCTTCAAAATGAGGACTCAGATACGGCAAGGCAGATTTCTGAGGATCTTTTCAGAATTGAGCAGTATGTAGAAATGGTGCTTACGTTTTTGAGAATGGGCTCCGATTCCACTGACTATATTTTCAGAGAATATGACCTTGATGAAATTGTAAAGGGATGCGTTAAAAAGTTTGCATCGCAGTTTATACGTAAAAAGATCAAACTTCAATACGAGCCCCTTAATGTAAAGGTGCTCACCGATGAAAAATGGCTTTCCTTTGTAATTGAGCAGCTTTTATCCAATGCCGTTAAATACACTCCGTCGGAGGGAAAGGTCACAATCGACCTTGAAAATGAAAAAACACTCTATATCGGGGATACAGGCATAGGAATAGCTTCTGAGGATCTGCCAAGAATTTTTGAAAAGGGATACACAGGCTATAACGGACGCAGCGATAAAAAGGCCAGCGGACTTGGGCTTTATCTCTGTAAGTGTATTTGTGACAATCTCGGCAACAGTATAACAGCAGATTCATCGCCGGACATGGGAACTGTTATAAGAATAAATTTAAACAAAGAGGAACTTAAAACAGAATAATCATCTTACAAAAGTGTAAGAAATAAGAGGGGAAATGTAAGCCGAATCTATGGAGGCGACTTTCCCTTTTTTGTTACAATAAGGCTGCAAAAAAGAAAAGGAGGCAAAAGTCTATGAGTATTTTGGAAGTAGACGCACTTAAAAAGACATATACAACCCGTTTTGGCGGAAGCAAAGTAGAGGCTTTGAAAAATGTATCCTTCAGAGTTGAAGAGGGAGAGTATGTAGCCATAATGGGTGAATCGGGTTCAGGTAAAACAACCCTTCTTAATATTCTTGCAGCTCTTGATAAACCCACAGGAGGCAGCGTAAGACTTGACGGACAGGATTTGTCAAAAATCAAGGAATCTGAAATTGCAGCTTTCCGTCGTGATAATTTAGGCTTTGTTTTTCAGGATTTTAATCTTCTCGATACATTCTCCCTTGAGGATAATATATATCTTCCCCTTGTTCTTGCGGGAAAGAATCCAAATGAGATGAAAGAGAGAATAAAGCCCATAGCGGAAACTCTCGGAATAACATCTCTTCTTAAAAAATACCCTTATGAGGTATCAGGCGGACAAAAGCAGCGTGCAGCTGTTGCAAGAGCTCTTATAACAAATCCACGCCTTGTCCTTGCCGATGAGCCTACTGGAGCACTTGACTCCAAGGCTACCGATGAACTTTTAGGACTTTTCGGAAAAATCAATGCAGCAGGACAGACAGTGCTCATGGTTACTCACTCGGTAAAGGCTGCAAGTCATGCGGGACGCGTGCTGTTCATAAAGGACGGAGAAGTATTCCATCAGATTTATAAAGGTGACAGCACCGAAAACGAGTTCTATCAGAAAATTTCAGATACTCTTACTCTTCTGGCAACAGGCGGTGAGCGCAAATGAAAAGAGGATTTTACGAAAAGCTCGCCTATACGGGAATAAAGAAAAACAAAAAGCTTTATACCCCATACATCTTAACCTGCATCGGTATGGTTATGATGACGTATATCATTTCCTATTTAACCTACAGCGAAACAATCAGAAGTATGCGTGGCGGAAACGAAATTCAGGGATTCCTCGGTATGGGCTTCGGAGTAATGAGTGTTTTCTCTCTGATTTTCCTGTTCTATACAAACTCCTTTCTTCTCAGAAGAAGAAAAAAGGAATTCGGTCTTTATAATATCCTTGGCATGGGCAAAAAGAATCTTGCCGTAGTCCTCATGTGGGAAAGTTTGTTTATTGCAGTTATCTCAATAGTGTGCGGAATTCTTTCAGGCGTTGTTTTTTCAAAGCTTGCAGAACTCTGTCTCATTAAAATGCTTCAGGGTACTGCTGAGTTCGGAATGACTGTAAAATTTTCTTCAATATGGCAGACAGCGCTTCTTTTTGCGGGAATATTTCTTCTTATTTTCATTAATACCCTTCGTCAGATTCATCTTACCAATCCAATCGAACTTCTTCACAGTGAAAATGCCGGCGAGAAGCCCCCAAAGGCAAACTGGCTTTTAGCTCTGGCAGGAGCCGTTATCTTAGGCGGAGCCTATTACCTTGCAGTTACCATTGAAGACCCCGTAACTGCTCTTACATGGTTCTTTGTAGCGGTTGTAATGGTAATTATCGGAACTTATCTGCTTTTTGTAGCAGGTTCTGTTGCCCTTTGCAAAATACTCCAAAAAAATAAAAAGTATTATTACAAAACAAATCATTTCGTTTCTGTTTCCTCAATGATTTATCGTATGAAGAGAAACGGCGCAGGACTTGCTTCAATCTGTATTCTGTGTACTATGGTTCTCGTTATGGTATCCTCTACCGTATGCCTTTATTCGGGCACTGAGGACAGCCTTCGCACAAGATATCCGAGACACATTAATATTCAGGCTAATGTAAAAGATTATTCTGAAATCGGTCCGGAGACACTCTACAAAATTCGCTCTGTTGCCACTGAAGAAACAGCTAAGCTGGGGGCGGAACCTCAGAATCTTCTCGATTATCGTGTAGCTGCTATTGCGGGATACGATGTTGCAGACGGTGTTATCGACATTGGTGTAAATAATTTGACGGAGCTTTCTGATGTCTGGCAGATATTCATAGTGCCTGTTGAGGACTACAACCGCTTAATGGGTAAAAATGTAACTCTCGATGAAGACGAAGCGATTATATACACAACCAAGATGGGACAGTACGATAATTCTACTATCGCTATCGGTAACAGCGATCCTCTCAGAATAAAGGAAAAGGTTACAGATTTTGTAGACAACGGTGTTGACGCAATGCAGATATTCCCCAGTATGTGCATTTTCGTGTCTGATTTCAATGAAAAAATAGAACCGATTAAGGCATATAAGGACAATAACGGTGATCCGATTATACAATACTCATGGTTCTACGCCTTTGACCTCGATTTAGATGATGAAACACAAATTGAGCTTGAAAAGACCCTTTCAAACGAAATGCTTGCAATTCAGAAGCAGGTGGTCAGTGAAACAGGGGATGAGGAGTTCTATATTGTCTGCGAAGGAGTATCAGCGGAGAGAGCGGGATTCTACGGCCTTTACGGCGGACTTTTCTTCCTGGGTGTGCTTTTGGGAATAGTCTTTATTTTCGCCGCAGTGCTTATTATTTACTATAAGCAGGTTTCCGAAGGATATGAAGACCAGTCAAGATTTGATATTATGCAGAAAGTGGGCATGACAAAGAAAGAGATAAGAAAGAGCATAAACTCTCAGATCCTTACGGTATTCTTCCTGCCTCTTGTAACTGCGGGAATACACCTTGCCTTTGCTTTCCCGCTTATTAAAAAGCTGCTTATGCTTTTCAGCCTGACCAATACAGGTCTTCTTATAGGTGTTACAGTAGCTTGTTATCTTATCTTTGCACTGTTCTATGTAATAGTTTACCGTTTGACCTCCGGAGCTTATTATTCCATAGTAAGCGGAGCCAAGGAGGAAAATGAATGAAAAAAATCATAGCGGCTATTGCTGTTGTAATTCTGATATCTTCCTTTGCTTTATGTCGACTCAATTATGAAAGTCCCGAAACGGTAATGAGCCAGCTTGACAGCATTGCGGGGAAAATCGGTAATTCTCAGATAACTGCTGATGAAGCCCTTATCGGCACAAGAAACAACGCCCAAGATGAGTATACCGGAGAATACCGTTCGCTGTGCGACGGACAGACGGGCAGGGATGTAATTTTCGGCGGGGGTTCTATTGAAAAGCGCCGTGTGCGTATTCACGGACATATCGGTTTAAAGTCAGGAGAAGCCACTGTGCGAATAAGAATGAACTCTGTTGCAACTGAGCTTCAAACTGATGAAGACGGATATTTTGAAACAGTACTCGATATGTCAAGCGGCGGAAATTATATTATGGTTGATTATAAAAATTTCAGCGGCAGTATAGAGCTTATTTCGGAATACTGCCCTGAAACATCAGAAACAATATGACAAAAGCGTCAGGAGGTTAAAAAAGTATATGTCAAATTCCATGTGCAGCACAAATCCCATATATGAAAGGAGTATCAGTGTGAGCGAATGCGTAAGTAATGTAATTGCCTATATTGCCCTAATAATCATTTCTGTGCTTGCAATTCCCTTTGTAATACTTATAGGACTTATTTTGGGAATCTGGACTTTGGCAGATAAAATTCTTGCTTTTATAGACAGGAAAAACAATACATTTTAAATTTTCTGACGTTTAGCAGTTTGCTTATTTCTATTAACACAAAAGAGCGGCCGGATTTTCCGACCGCTCTCACTTTATTTATTTTTACAGGTCTTTTGCCCTATGTGATACAGATTTTTTATATATGAAATATGAAATTACGGCAGTTATAAGCTCCGCTACCCAGAAGGAGTGCCATACACCTACGGCACCGAATATGAGATCTAAAATATAGGCCGCTGGAACCGTTATAACAGCATATCTCATTAAAGAGATAATCAATGAGGGCATTCCCTTTCCAAGGCCTTCCAGAGCCCCTGAAGAGATGACAGAAACGGTTGAGACAATAAAACCAAGGCTGATAATTCTCAGCGCACTTGTGCCGATGGCGATTGTATCGACGTTTGAAGTAAACAGTCCTATGAGCTGAGCGGGGATAACCCAGCACAGAACAGTGCCAAGGAGCATGATTGCCGTCGAAAGAGAAAGGGAGGTCATATATATTTTTTTAACCCTTGCGTGCTCTCCGGCTCCGTAATTATATCCTATTAAGGGACGTATACCCTGAACAATTCCGTTTGCGGGAAGATAGAGGAAAGTCTGAAGCTTGTAATAAACTCCCAGTACAAGCACATAGGCCTGTGAGTAAACGGAAAGGATAACGTTCAGTGAGGATACAAGCAGTGACGGCAGTGCAATATTGAGCGATGCAGGAATGCCGATAGTGTAAAGCTTTTTGATGATGTTTTTGTCAAATGAAAAATACTTAAGGCTTATTTTAACATGAAGAGGTTTGAAGATATAGAAGACAACGTATATCAAAAGGCTTATAGTCTGACCTATGCCCGTTGCCAGCGCCGCACCTTCTATGCCCATTTCGGGGAAAAATCCTATTCCGAAAATAAGAATCGGGTCGAGTATGATATTTGCTATGCATCCGCAGAGCATCGCAATCATTGTAAGAGTCATTTTTCCTACGGACTGGAAAATTTTCTCAAAGGACATTCCCAAAGCTATAATAACCCCGAAACTGAAAGCGATATATGAATATCTTAAACCAAGGTCAATTACAGCCGCATCCTCCGTGAACATTTTTAAAAATGCGGGAAGAAAAGCTATGCAGCCGATTGTAAGGATAACGCCGTGGAGGGTATTTAAAAACAGCCCCTGAGTTGCGGCGATATTGGCTTTATCAAAATTCTTCGCTCCAAGATTATAGGAAATAACTGCGTTTATTCCTATGGCAAAGCCTATGGTAACAGCGTTTATAAAATTCTGCATAGGGAAAATAAGCGACAGCGCAGTAATGGCATCCTCGCTTATCTTTGCAACAAAGAAGCTGTCAATTATGTTGTACAGAGATGTCACCATCATAGAGAGCACCATGGGCAGGGACATTGACAGTACAAGAGGCAAAATTGGCTTGTCTTTCATAAAAGTCTGGTTCATTAATCGGAAACTCCTTTAATTACGTAAAATCTGCTCATAAAAAAAGCCGCACAATCCAAAAGAATTGTGTGGCGAAAAGTAATTTATACCTAAAATCCACGCCGCCTTATTGTGGGCGGTTTATGTTAATATAATATACTTAAATTTCCATTTTGTCAATTGCAGTAAAATTTCTTTACAGGCAACTGTTGACACCGTAATAAAGATGATATATCATCTATTTAGTTGATACATCATCTTTATTGGAGCTGATAACATGGATGTAACCAGAAGAAAGATAACAAAAATCGCCCGTGAAGTAAGTAAATTCACTGTGAGAACGTTAAAAGAGGACGGTGTAGGCCCCTCTGAGTTTGATTTTATTCATGCTGTGCGTAAAAATCCGGGAATTACTCAGGCTGGCGTCCAGAAGATACTGGGTATAGATAAAGCGGCAGTGGCAAGGCAGGCGGCAAGCCTTGAAGCAAAGGGGTATCTGATTAAAGAGCCTAATCCCAATGACGCACGAAGCAGGCTTCTTTACGCAACAGAAAAATCAGAGAAATTAAAAAACTCAAAAGCCCATATTGAAACACTGTTTTACGGTTGGCTTTCGGAGCCTCTGAGCGATGAGGAACGTGAAAAGTTTGCCGATTTGCTCAATGTCCTTTACAGACGCTGTAAAGAGGAAAGCAAAGCAGGCTTTCCGAATATGAGCAGGCTTATACGGGAGGAAAATCAAAATGAAAAAGAATGATTCCAAAAAGAAACTGTCTCAGGCTATGGTGTTTGTGCTATTGTTTGGAATAGTCAGTCTTTTTTCCGATATGACCCATGAGGGAGCATCAAGTGTACGTGGTGTTTATCTTTCTCTGCTGGGAGCTTCCGCAGGAGTTATAGGTTTTGTCTCTGGTCTCGGTGAGCTTATCGGATATTCAATGCGATATGTTTTCGGAAAGCTTACGGATAAAACCAAAAAGTATTGGCCCATGACTATACTGGGTTATATTCTCGATATTATAGCTGTTCCGGCTCTTGCACTTGTAGGGGAGCACGGCTGGGTATTGGCATGTGCTCTGCTGGTGGTTCAGCGTATGGGAAAGGCAATAAAAAAGCCCGCAAAGGATACCATTCTTTCTTTTGCCGCCTCTCAGGAGGGTATAGGCAAAAGCTTCGGCATACAGGAGCTTCTTGACCAGATAGGTGCATTCTTAGGCCCTGTGCTGCTTTATGTTGTAATGCTCTTTAAGACCGACGGAACAACCTTTGAAATTTATTCTACCGCATTTGCTTTTCTCGCAATTCCGGGAGCTATAACAATTATTCTGCTTTTTGTTACAAAGAAGAAGTTCCCGAATCCGGAGCATTTTGAACCTGAGCCCAAAGAGTATATCCCTTTTAAGCTCAAAAAGGAATTTATCCTTTACATTGCAGGAATAAGTCTGTTTGCCTTTGGCTTTATAGATTATTCGATCGTTATAATGCACGTTTCACGTACATATACTTTTCTTGCTTCAAGTGCTGCGGAAACATCTTCTCTTGTAAACAGCGGAACATTGCCTCTTTTATACGCTGGTGCGATGCTGGTAGATGCCATAGCAGCGTTGTTCTTCGGTTATCTGTACGATAAAAAGGGCGTAAAATCCCTTGTGTTGTCTACCATTATTTCTGCACCATTTCCGATTTTAGTGTTTTCCTGTAAATCAGTTCCCGCAGTTATTGTAGGAATAGCACTTTGGGGAGTCGGCATGGGAGCTCAGGAATCGATTTTAAAGGCAGCCGTTACAAACATGGTGCCTAAAACAAGCCGTGCCACAGGCTACGGAATTTTTGAGTGCTCTTTTGGCGTATTCTGGTTCTTAGGAAGCTGGCTTTTAGGTGTCATGTACGATATAAGCATTCCCGTCATGGTGGCAATTTCAGTAATTGCTCAGCTTTCTGCCATCCCCCTTTATATTTTATCGTCAAAAAAGAGCGGAAAAAAACTTTGAGGTGCAGTTATGAAAGGTTTTAGCAGAAAAATCAGTGTCTTTCGCTTTGTGGTTTGAACTGTTTGCTTTGTCCAATGTATATAGGTTCTTACTGTCCCGGCTGCGGAGGTGGAGAGGGGAACCAGTCCTGTAAAATAGCAAAATGCAGTTTAGAGAACGCAAATGTGGAATACTGCTGTCAGTGTTCAAAATATCCCTGCGATAAATATGAGCATATAGATGAAGCGGATTCATTTGTTACTCATCAAAATCAAAAAAATAACCTTGATCTGATACTTAAAATAGGAGAAGAAGCTTATAACATTGAACAAAAAGAAAAGCAAAAGTTGCTTGAATTTTTTCTTTTAAACTGCAACGATGGACGCCGTAAAAATCTTTTCTGTTTGGGAGTTAACCTGTTGGATTTGCAAAGTGTAAAGAGTATTGAAGAAAAAATCAAAAACAGTCCTGATTTCGATAATATGCCAATAAAAGAAAGAGCGGAAATTGCCTGTAAAGAGCTTAAAAAAGCAGCAGAGGAAAAGGAAATAGAGCTTAAACTCAGAAAAAAGACAAATTAACCTTAGATAAGAAAAGAGACCGAAGTGCAAAAGCATTTCAGTCTTTTTTCTTTTTGATGAGGTTTAAATATTGATGTCTTTCATAGCAGGATTGTCAATGAGTTCTCCGCTTTCAGCATATCTTGAGCCGTGGCAGGGGCAATCCCAGCTGTGCTCCAATGGATTCCATTTTAAAGCGCAGCCTAAATGTGAGCAGCGTTTGGTTGTAGGAATACAGAAATCAATAAATGTGTTGCCGATGTTTGAAAAAAGCTGAGTTGTAATTATGCTGCGGCTTGCACTGAAAACTTCCGAATATCTGTTTTCCCTGCCCATCGCTAAATCCGTCAGAATCTCCGCTGCATACACGGATGTAGTCATACCCCAGAGGTTAAATCCGCAGGCGGTGTAAACGTTTGGAAGAGCGGGACTGTACTGCCCAATGTAGGGGATACCGTCAAGGCTTACGCAGTCCTGATTTGACCAGCGGTATTTTTCTTTGGCGTCCGGGAAATATTTTTTCGCAAAATCCGATACAGCATTGTATCCGCCTCCCTGTTTTCCTGTGCGGTGATCTCCTCCGCCTATGAGCAGCAGATCTTTGTAATTTCGCATATAAAATCCGTTTTCGGCTATGTCCTCTACGGTCATATTAAGAGGCTGCGTGTTTTCGTAGGCAATAACATAGGAGCGTTTCTGGTACAGCTTCATAAAATAAAGTCCATGGCTGTTTACAAATGGAAAGTGTGTGGCGATGATGATTTTTTTACCTCTTATTCTTACTCTGTCTGTAATGGCGTCAGTTCCATCTATTTTCTTCACAAAGGTATTTTCAAATATATTTAAGTTTTTAGCGGCTGAGTAAAGAAATTTCAGTGGATGAAACTGCGCCATGCCGGGATAAATTACCGCTCCTGCAATTTTTACAGGCAGGTTTATATCTGTGGTAAACTGAGCATCAAATCCAAGAGATTTTACCGCCTCGGCTTCACGTTCCATAAGGCTGCGGTTGTCGGTGGAGTACATAATAGAGGGCTTCTCTTCAAAATCGCAATCAATATCCTTTGATAAATTGCGGAATTTTTCCACTGCTTCAAGGTTTGCCTCAAGGTAGAGCCTCAATTTTTCCATGCCGAATTTTTTAATCATATCCTGATAGAGTGTATCGTGCTGAGCTGTTAAAACGGCAGTAGTGCCCTTTGTTATGCCGTGACCTATCTTTCTGCCTTCAAGGAGAACATAGTCTGCACCGGCTTTCTGAAGCTTCATAGCGCAGAGTATTCCCGCCATGCCGCCACCTATTACAATCACGTCGGTTTCAATATCCGAGTTTATTGCCGGAAAAGATACTGGTTCTATATCTTTTGTCCATAAAAAATCCATTGTTTTCACCCTTTCAAAGGGTAGTATTTGCTTTTCGGGCGATAATATGGCTCATACTGGATATATTTTTAAAAACATTAGGTCATATTTCATTACCTTTTTTTGTATACATAGAACGGATGAAAAATCAAAAGAAAGGAAATGATTACAATCGAAAGCAAAAATAAAAATGTGGCAGAATTTGAAAAGGCTCTTAAGCTTCAAATCAATCAGTGGCTTTATAACAGCGGAAAAATAAACACCGAGCTTTACGAAAAAGCAAAGGCTTACATAGTGGATAAATCATAAAAATATCTGTTGTCAAAAAGGCGGTGATAATGTGAATTTGTATGAAATAAGGCAGAAGCTTGGCAGCGGAGGAAATATATACGATCTGCCTTTAAGGGTTACATATTATGCGAGGGTATCGACAGGAAAGGATGAACAGCTTCATTCTCTTTCGGGACAGGTTGGTTATTACGAAAAAATGATACGAAGTAACGAAAACTGGACTTTTGTAAAGGGATATGTGGATGAGGGTATATCCGGTACAAGCACCTCTCGCCGAACAAGCTTCAACCGTATGATTGAGGACGGCAAAAGGGGAGAGTTTGATTTTATTATAACCAAAGAGATAAGCCGATTTGCCCGTGATACTTTGGACAGCATACAGTATACGAGAGAGCTACTGAGCGCCGGAGTAGGGGTGCTTTTTCAAAACGATAATATAAACACACTTCTGCCAGATGCAGAGCTTCGTTTGACGATTATGGCGTCAATAGCCCAGGATGAGGTAAGAAAGCTGTCTGAGCGTGTGCGGTTCGGATTTAAGCGGAGTATCGAAAACGGAGTGGTATTGGGAAACAATAATATTTGGGGTTATAAAAAGGATAACGGAAAGCTTGTGATAGTAGAAGAGGAGGCAGAAATAGTCCGAAAGATTTTTGATTTATACGGGAATCATCTTTTCGGATGCAGACGGATATGTACATGGCTTTTTGATAACGGATATAAAACGAGAGACAGCAAAGAGTTTTCTTATGGGACAGTCAGAAACATAATTACGAATCCAAAGTATAAGGGATATTACTGCGGAAATAAAACCCATAAGGTGGATTACAGAAGCAGTGCGAAAATACAGGTAGAACCTGATCAGTGGAAATGTTATAAGGATGAAATGAATGTTCCGGCAATTGTCAGTGAAGAGCTATGGGAAAAGGCAAATGATCTCATGAAAAGCAGGGGTGGGGACGTTCTTTCAAAGGGACATAACAACCAATATTTGTACAGCGGAAAAATTATTTGCATGGAGCATAATGTAAAATATCACAGAAGCCTGTACAAAAAGAAGAATGCTGACGGCAGTATAAAATTTGAAAAGGAGCTGTGGCGGTGCAGTGAATATGAGAAAAAGGGGCTCAGGGGATGCGATATGCCGCTGATTTATACATGGGAACTTAACGAAGTTATGCGGCAGATTCTTCTTTCCTTGAAACTCAATAAAGAAAAGATATCAAAAGAGCTTATGGAAGTGTATAGAGAAGCACTGACTGATGATACATCCCAGAGTGTAATAAATGAATATGAGTCACAGATAGAAAATGTTCTGCTTTTAAAGGATAAACTTCTTGAACTCAGTTTAAGGGGAAGAATATCGGAGGTAGAATTTGAAAGCAGGAACAATAGATTTAATGAGGAGATAGGAGAACTGACAAAAAAGCGAAACAGACTGATTGAAGAAAAAACGAAAACGGATAGAATAAAAAGCGATTTAGAATCTCTGATGACTTATGCATTTAATGCGCTGGATTTCAGTGATGAACCGTATGCTTTTTTTATAAAGAGTTTTCTTGACCGCATTGAAGTGTATAAGACTTCCGACAGGAATTTTGTCAGGCTGAAAGTTTTTGTAAAGTTTTTAGATACTTCCGAGGAGTATATCATAAAAAGAACACGTACAACAGCTTCTGTTTGTAAACTCTCTTCCACATGATGAAGGCGGATATCACCACTGAGGTTGCACCCATTGTAGGTTCTGAAAGTCAGTCAGAAGAGCTTGTAAGGTATCTCCTTCAGGAGTTTGAGGAGAATCCTGCAAAGATATGGGAGTCAAATATTTTCGGCAAATCACTTCATGAGCTTGTCAATGAGGGGCTTCACAATAAGCTTTACAGAATGCCTGTAGATGCAAGAATGAAGATTCAGGAAACACTCGAAAAGGTAATAAACGAAGGCTGCAGCGGACTTATCTGTATTATACTGTAATGAAGCAGTTACTTAGCATAATCCCCGTCTTTAAGGCGGGGATTGTGCTTTAAAAGGTCACAAAAATAAATTTAAAGAAAAAACTAGAAATTTTGAAAAAACCTATTGACAATATAAAACAGTTCTGATATAATTCAATACGTTGTCACGCGAGAGTGGCGGAATCGGCAGACGCGCACGTTTGAGGGGCGTGTGGTAATCCCGTA
>UQGM01000022.1 GCA_900540535.1 uncultured Oscillospiraceae bacterium
CCTGCAGAACGCTGGTGCTTTCTCCCGCAAGGTCGAGGGTTCGTCCGCCTGCAAAAAGCGCTGACAGGTCGTGGGAGAAGGTGTTTTGCAGGCTGATGCAGAACTTGTACAGTTCCACCGGCACAATGCCAATGAGCGAACAGGCGAAGAAGCCTTTTAGGATATTGATAGCCGTTGACTTGATATTTGCTCTGCCGCACTGGTACTCAATCGCCACATCAAATATGGCGACAACCACGCCCGCAACAAAGAGCGCCCAGCCGAACAGCGTGAAGAGTTTGATGGTCGCCTGAATCCAGTCAAGGTCAAAGATATCTGCACCCATATTGCCCATCATACTGAAGAAATCGGCTACGGCGTTGTAGATGGTTTCATAAAACCATTTGAGCATGGTGTCCCAGATTACATTGGAAATTTGCTCTCCTAAAAAGTCGAACACGCCACCGATGGCGTCGCCAATACCGGAGAATATATCTCCTAACCAATCGAAAATAGGTCATCACCTCCAGTTATATGCCTGTTAATCCCTCAAGTCCAGATATTGGTTCATCAATCATTTCATCTTCTATAGGCTCGCATATTTCTAAAAATTCTTCTTCGGAAGGCAGTGCTGACAAATCAAATGATTTAAAAAGCTTGACAGGGTACATACCGTTTTCATCTTCTTTTTGTCCTGCGGTATAGAACCGTTCAGACTTATCAAGCGGTGTTTCATTAAAGCCCTGATACACCTCAAATGTGTTTTTGTCAAAGTCTATAACATATGCCCACTCGCAAAAAAGGCTATCCCGTGAAAAGTTTAAACTGTTCTGCAGCTTGATTTTGCCGGTCGCACCTGCTACTATTTCTAATATCCTTGCACCGGTATCTCTGCTCAGTTCAGGATGCTTATTGCAAAAATCCTGATAGACGTCATAGTCAATCATTTCTTGCTTGGTATCCACACCGAATTCTTCCCACAGTTTTTCATATTCGGTGTTTGTGAGCCAAGTGCAGTTCTTCAAATTTTTCTTTAACTGTTCTGCCATCGGACTTTTCAAAAATTCGAGGATGGATGCACCCTGACCTTCCGGATATCCGTCCCATTGACCGTACTGTGCGATACGGTAATCGCCATTACTTACAACGCAGATTAAATGTCTTGTTCCCATTTTCTCGCCTCCGGTTACAGGATCGTCCAGATATACAGCGGCGCGGTCAGCGTGAAAATGAGGCAGGCGAACAGGATACATGGCGCGGCAAATTCAAACTGACCGTGCTTGCGGTATTCAAAATATGCCGTGCCGACCTTCACGAAAAACAGGATCGCAAGGATCATGTCCACCACGGGGAACACCACATTGTTGACCACTGTTTTGATCTGCGTCTGCGCCTGCGTCCATGTGTTTTCAATCGCTCCCGCCACATCGCCGGCGGCAAAGACCGGCACGGCGGAAGCGGTAACAATCAGCACCGTTATGACAGCGCAGACAAGAACTCTTGTCCATTTCTTTTTCATCGGCGTTTTCCTCCTAACACTTTATTGATTTCATTTTCCCGAACCTTTCGGATTGTCACATTGAGGTTTTTGCAAAATTGTATTTCAGCCGCCATGCCCTCGGTCACCTCATCACCGAAGAGCCACATTTCATCACAGAACCATAAAAGCGATAGACCTGCCGCTATGCCGATTTCTCTCTCTTTGGGGATGCTGTCATCAAGGCAGAGCGCATAGAAATGCGGCACGACCGGAGCCGTGCCGCACAGCAATGCATATTTGGTGTATCGTCTGACTTTACGCAGATTTTCCTCTGCATCACCGCCGAGGGGAGAGCAGATATACACCTTTTTCATCACTCGTCATCATCATCCTTTTTCTTTTTAATGAGGATGATCGCAGAGGCAACCGCACCGCCCACGGCTACTGCACCGAGTCCGATCCAAAAACCGAGATTGCTCTCATCGCCGGTCTGCGGTACATCAAGGACAGGAGGTGTGATCTTCACCGTCTGACCTTCGTCCTCGATATCCGCATGGACAGCGATTTCAACGTCGTCACGGTACAGACCTTCAAACACCACAATTTCGGCTGCACTTGTCAGTCCTGATGCGTCAAATACAAAGGTAACGGTAATTTCACCGTCCGGCGCATCGGGCTTAAAGGTGAAAGAGCTGCGGATTTCCTCTCCGTCAACAAGCAGCGGTTCTCCTGTGGATTTGTCCATAAGAACACCTTTTACCGTATACTCCTTGCCGGGAGTCAGATTGTTGTAGGATACAATATCCTCAATCTTTACTCTGTCGCTTGTGGCGATTTCTTTCTTTCCGTCTGCCGTTGCCTTTGTTCCGATTTCGGGGATTTTCACCTTGACGGTCTGTCCCTCGTCTTCGATATCTGCATGGACGGCAAGCTCTTTGCCGTCTTTATACAGGCTTTCAAACACCACAATGTCGGTATCTTCCTTGATATATTTGGAATCAAAGACGAATTCTACGATTGCTTCGCCTGTGGGCGCTTCGGGTGTAAAGACCGTTTCGGAACGGATTTCTTCACCGTTAATCACAAGCGGTTTGCCTGTGGATTTATCCATCAGGACGCCCTTGAGGACATACTCCTTGCTGGGGATCAGGTGCTTGTAGGATACGGTATCGGTAAGAGTGAAGACCTCGGTCGCACAGATTTCCTTTTCTCCGTCCACGGTCGCTTGTGTGCCGATTTCAGGGATACGGTCATTGACTACGGTGATTTCGATGAGCTGTTCGTGCTCGGATACGGTCACGGGATAGATTTCCTCATTGGGGAGGAAGGAGTCCGCAGGACGCAGTTCTTTGATGATCCAATTTCCGTAAGGAATTTGCTCAAATGTGAAGACGCCGTCCGGCTGTGATTCAGCAGTAAGAACAGCCATTTCTTCCGTAAACTCGGTTTCGTCTGAACGGAACAAACCGAACAGAGCGCCCGCAATGGGTTCTTCTGTTTCACGATCAATCTTCAAGCCCTTAATATTCCCGTAGATGAGATCGTTTTCAATCGCTTCGCCGTCATTGATCTGAATTTCCAAAACGGCGATATCCTGACCAGCATACACAAAATCTACAGGATATTTTTCGTCCGAGAGGAGATAGTGATCGTCTACGGCGATTTCCTTGACATAGAGTTTTGCGCCAACGGGGATGTCGGTCTTAAACACCGCCTTGCCGTTTTCCGTACAATTGACGATTTCCAGCAGTCCGTCTTTCGGGATCACCGAGCCGTCTGCCGCCGTCAGATCCTCTGCAGCGAACAGTCCAAACTGCACCGAGAGGATTTCGCCGTTTCCGCCGATGCCGAACCGTTCGTTCTGCTCCAAAATTTTGGAGAGACTGAGTTCTGCCTTTTGACGCTCGTTGTAGAACGAGATTTCAGTGGAAGTCACCGCAACATTTTCGCCGGCATAGGTCAGCTCCACTGTTTTAATTTCGCTGCTGATCACCATACCATAGGCGGCTTTTTCCTCACAAATTTTGAAAGTTCCAAGATACAACGGTTCTGTGGTCGCAGTGCCATCCCGGCCTGTCTGTAAACGAGCCACAACCTGTTCATCCTGATATCGGAGTGTTCCATCCGGCGTATAGATATCTCCGACCGCCGTAATGACATAGTGAGTATCCGGTACATTGCCTACCGCGTAAACCGGCTGATAGATGCCGTCTGTTTCCGTCACGGAAGAGAACGCCTCGCCGGTCTTGCCGACCGTGATGGTGCCTTTCTGTGCGATATTATGCTTTTCGACCACAACGGTGGTTTGTGTGCCGTCCACCTTGAACGGTACGGGCGTGGAGTCAAGGACATACCCGTAACAGGTGTTCTGCTCAATGATTTCGTAATTTCCGTAAGGGAGCGCCTCCGGCAGCATGAGCTTGCCTGTGCTGTCGGTGTAGTAAATGTCGATATCCACAGGCGTCGGGTAGTTGATATGCTGCACGATATATTCGCCTGTATCGGTATTGCGCACCTTGAAACCGATGCCGGAAGCAGGGATCATTTTGCCCGTTTCGATGTCCTTTTTCACAATCTCTATAAGAGCTTCGAATGTGGCATTGTTGATGAGATAGCGATAGGTTTCGCCATCCTCTTTCACAAACACATCGAAAGCTGGCATGAGTTCCTTGCCGTCCCAGCCTTTTGTCTGACGGACGGTATAAATGCCGTATGGCAGGTCTTTGGTTTCGGCAAATTCGAACTCATCGCAGACAAGGATATCTCGCTCGGATTCCTTTGCGGCTTCGAAGCTTTCAGAGGATTTGAGGAACACCTCAAATTCCGCACCGGCTTCGGGCGTTTCGATCTGCGTTTCGCCGTCATCGCAGTGCTTAATGACAGCAATCTTGCCTTTTTGAACGGTTTCGAGAACATCCAGCGCTGTGCTGTTGTATTCTACAGTATAGAGCTTCGGTTCAGCGCTGATATGCTCGCTGCCATCCGTTACAAGGTATCCTTCGGAGGCTGACAGCTCGCGCAGGCTCCAATCGGAATCACAGATATAGAACTTGGTCGTGAACTGCCCATTGGCGTCTGTGGTATAGGTGTCAATTAACTGATCACCCTTAAAAATACCGTAGACAGCGCCGCCAAGCGTTGCATCGCCCTGCGCGGTTCCGGTTTCCTTATCGCTCTTGGTTACGGTGAGCTGCCATTTCTTGAGGATATTCTCAAAGGATCTGTTCGTCACCTTGTTCCACTCAACTGCCGCTGTCTGATCTTCAGGAATAACATAACGGATTGCGGTATCCACTTCTTCGAGGGTATAGCCTGTGCCAATAAGAACATCCCTAAAATACGCCTTGCCATCTTTGCCGACCACAGCATATTCATCGACTGCCAAGCCGGAGAGCGATGTGCCGAACAAGTGAAACTTTGCACCCTCGCTGAATCCGTCCTCGCTGGTTTTGGTGACCGTCAAATCGCCGCGCTTTAACACATTGCTGAAAGTAACGGTTGCCGTCTGACCGCTGACTACGGTAACGCGGCGAACCTCCTGCGGCTCGTATTTTTCCTCGGTCAGTTCGGTTACGGTGTAAATTCCGGGCATGAGGTTGTCGATCTGAATCTGACCGCCGTTTTTGGTCTGTACGGTTTGATCAATACCGTTGCCCTGTACATGGAAAGACACACCGTCCACCTTGCCATCCTCAGAAGTTTTTACGATTTTGGCAGAACCGGGGATCAGCGTATTAACTGCATTTATCGTCACAGTTGCATTCGGCGTATTTTTATCCAGTGTAACTGTCCATTCGCTTTTGCCGGATGCCTGATAATTCGCCGGAAATACCGTTTCTACGATTTTGTAAGTGCCGAAGGGGATTTTCGCTTCGCTGACTGCATAGCCCGAATTGTTGGTCGGGCCGATACGATAGGATTTTCCGCTTTTCGTATTCGTTGCAATAAAGACAGCACCCGCAAGAGCTTTTCCGTTTTCATCGGTTTTGTGGACTTCGATTAACCCGTCTTCTTGAAAAATATCGTCGGGCAGGTGATAGAAACCGTTGGGAAAGGATGCTTTATCTCCGTTTGAGGAATGTCCCATTCCTTCCACGGTGGAAATTTCGGGGCCACGCTCATTGCCGACATGAATGACAAAGTGTGTGCCGTTATAGGTTCCGGCATAGATCGCCGTGTGAACATGGCTGTTTGTACTGTTTCCGAAAATGATAATATCGCCGGGAACGAGCTTGTTGTAATCTACATTGGAGGAATTTGTTCCAACCTTTTCGATTTTTCCTTGAGAAGCCAGTCCTTCCAATGCCTTTTGCCATGTGACAACCGCCTGTGAATTCATACCGGTAGCATTGACTGCATCGGTAATGAACTGTGTATCTGTGCCCTCAATGTTCGGCAGATAGTTGCAGATGAAATAGGTGACGAAAGAGGCACAGCAAAGGCCGTCCTTTTCAAACCGTGCAATATCCGGTGCAAGTCCGGTAACGGTGGAACTGTCGGCAACTGTTTCCTTACCGGAACGGGAAAGCCCGTAGGAAATGTCCGACAGGATATCCGGTGCATTGCTCTGAAGTCTTGAACCGTAATATCCACTTTGATAGAGTGTTCCGTTATCCTTTTGCTTCTGTACATTGTATCCGGTATATTCCAATGCTCGAAGAATAGCGTTGTCCTGCATGATTTCTGGAATATCCGAGGCCATAGCGGCAAACGCCGAAATGGGCAGAATAGAAAATACCATGACAAGCGCAAGAAGCATGGCGATCAGCTTCGGCACTTTTTTCTTTTTTATATCCATATACAATCGTCCTTTCCTTTTTGAGAAATAAAAAAACGCTTGATGAAAATCAAGCGTTCTGCTGTGTGCGGATAGGTTTATCCACCATAATTTTGACTGCTCATACAGATACAGCAGTACCAATGTGAATCCGAGGGATTAAAGGTGATTCCCACCGCCATATATCCGTATTCAGAACTGCCGACATATGACCAATGATCTTTGCTGTTTTTGAAGCCTGCGGCGATCTTTTGTCCGATTTCATCAGCTGTTCCCGTCCAGTTTCCTTTTGCGATAGCCTCACGATTGAACCCCTGATAGTAGTTGGCACTTTCCGGCAGTCCGTATTGCGTCATATCCACAAGCTCCCCATATTTCAGCACAGTACAGGCGTCTATATCTTCGTCATGTGAAAAATTTGTAATGAGCTGGCTTGCACGGAATCGCGCCACCTCGGTCAGTCCGGGCAGAACAATCACAGCGGTATCTCCCTGTACCAGACGGTATTCGTTTATATATTTCGCCACCGCTTTTTCCACTTCATCGGCGCTCGGGCGCACATAGGGCATTTCCGCGACCACAGGTGGCGGTGTTGGTTTTGGTTCTTCGGGCTTCGGCGTTTCTGTCTGCCGGGGCGGCTGGTTTTCGCGAGGCTGTTCGCTCTGTGCAGGAGGCGCTGTAACCGCGTTCTCTTTTGGGGCAGTTTCCTGCGTTTTTTCCTCTGCCGTCTGTGATGGGACATGCTCTGTTATTGCAGGCTGTTCCGGTTCGGCAACAGGAGGCGCTGATTCTTCGGCAATGATGTCATCGCTTATTTCAGTGGCCGATGGTACATCTGCCGGGGTATCAGCAAAAGACGGGTTATCCTTTGCAGTCGATGGCGTTTGAGCCGTACCGCATCCCGCAAAGCTTAGGAGCATCAGGCCTGCGAGGAGGAGCGCGTATCGTTTCAATTTTATCATACTGATCACCTCTGACTATAAGGATACGGAAAAAAGCCTGAAAGTCCAGCGAGAATCGGCTGTTTTGAAAAAAGTCACATTCTCTGCTCAAAAACCGGGGATTCATCTTCATCCGGTTCTTCCAATTCCTGCGATTCATCTTCCTCCATGTGCAGGCGCTGTTCGTATGCTTCCAAAACCGCATCGCTGACAGCGTTGCGGGAGGTTTCATTCAATGCAAATACCACATCCGAATACTGCATATTGCCGTTCCTGTCTTTATATGACCGGTAGGGCATTCTTGCGAACAGACCGTTTTTGCTGTCCATAACGGCAATATCCCTGATCACATATTCGCCTCCGAGGATTACGCTGGCGTATGCCTTGATACGGTTGTCTTTTCCGATAAAGCGGTCAATTTGTGCTTTTACCTTCATTCTGCAATTTCCTTCCTATTATCATGTTTACTGCCTTGATGTTCCGCCCATTTTACGGACAAATGAATGAGGGCGGCGCGTTGTTTATCGGCGGAGAGACCGTCCAAGAACTGCAGCAGCGTGATGCCGTCTGCCTGCTTGCTGACCGGAGGCTGTGTTTCTTTGCAGTTATCGCAGATTTTTTCGCGCCTGACCACAACGGTGCGGTCATCCTGCTCGGTAAAGGACAGCACATCGTTATACTGAAAGCCTACGCGCCTGCGAATTTCATAGGGAATCGTGATCCTTCCTCGTTTTCCGAGAATGCGGTACAGCTTACTCATCGCCACCATCCTCTCCGAAGTATTCGTTCATCTGCTCTTTCAGGCATTCGCCGCAGCAGTGACAGCAGTAAGGGCAGCCCTCGCAGTCTTCATTAAAGGTTTCGCAAAAGTCATCCTCCGGCGCTTTCTGAATGACAATGCGGCTGCCGTCTGCGAATGCCTCTACCATTATGCCGGGGGAAATTCCCGCAGAGGTAAGTGCTTCTGCAGGTACGGGGATCATTTCAAATTTATATCGTTCCATTATAAATTATCCTTTCATTTAAGATTTCTTGTGGATCAAAACCATGAAACAGTGTGAGCTGAACGCAGGATCGGGCAAGCTCGGTGGTGTCGTAATTGGAGATCAAGAGTTCGGGGTACTGCTTTCCGTTATCGTATCTCTGTGCGATATTGGAAAGCCTTGTCGTTCCCTCAATCACGATGCCGGGACGGGTATAAAGCTCTCGGATAAATTCGCAGTCGTTATAGGAAAGCAGGAATTTTCCTTTTAGAGAGAACAGTGCTTCGGCAAGTCCCTGATGGTCAAATCCATCGGCGGACACCGCTTCATAGTACTGATCCGCCTGATAATACGGAGGATCGCAGTAGAAGAAGCTCTCCGACCGGTCATACTGCGCAATGAGCTTTACGCAGTCCTTGTTCTCAACAATGACCTTCTGCAATCTGCCTGCCGCCGCTTCTATCAGGGGAAAATTGTTCCACATGGCGTGGGGCTGGCTGCCAAAGGTGGAGGTTCCGGCGGCATAGCTGTATCGGATCAGCGCATAGTAATAGGCGGCTCTGCGCACATCGGGCAAAACTGCCTGCGAATGAAGCATCTGCTTCATATATTCAAAATCAAGGCGGGAGTTGAGCAGATACCGCAGCTCTCCGCAGAGCTTCTCCGGCTGCTCCCGCACACACCGGTACAGATTGACAAGGTTTCCGTTGAAATCATTGAACACTTCAAAATCGTTTCCGGGCGGTTTGTGAAACAGCACCCAGCCCGCGCCTCCGAACACTTCGATATATCTCTTGTAGTCCAGCGGAAAACGGGCGAGAATTTCGTCCCGAAGGGCTTTCTTACCTCCCACCCAAGCCATAAAGCTATTGATGTGAGTCACCTCCTTTGCGGAGGCGTCTGCGTGTATGAATTTCCGCAGAAAACAAACGAGGCCGTTTTCCATGTACGAAATTTCATACACGCAAAACGACCTCTTTGGTTTAATCTTTGTTATTCAGTTTTTTCCTGAGCCTGTGGATTTCCTGCTGGTATTTGCTGACGCGGTTTACCTGCACACAGCACAAAACCGCACAGGCAATACAGCCGCCGAGTAAAAGACCGATGACAAAGTTCAGCATAGCTTCATCACCTCGCTTTCCTGCGGAGCATCGGATTTCAGAAATTCTCCAAGCGTTTGTTCTCCGCCGGTAAAATTCGGCTCGGTATCCTCGGTAAAGGAGATATATCCCTGTTTTCCGAAATCAATCGGCTCTTTGGTGATAACCGAGCCGCCGTGATTGACGCCCACCCTTGGTTCAACCGAACAGAAGCGGCCGCTGTCATCGCTGTGGCACAGATGGTAGCAGTACAGCCCTTGAGGGATATCTGCGTCCGTCAGGCGGGCGTTGGTAAACAGAGCAGGCTTGCCAAGCAGTTCGATCTGTTGGTATTCCTCAAGCTCCAAATGGATATATTTTGTTCCTTCGGCGTTCAGGCATAAATCCAAATCAAGTGGATCATAGTCCCACAGCTTACAGGCAAATTCAACCGCCTCCGCTTCGCTTTCGGGGCAGTATTCCTCAATCCGTTCTCCGTTTTGATAGCTGCAGCGGCCGCAGTTTTGTCCGATATCCTCGTCTGCCCATTCATGCTCCAGCCTAATATCGGGGAACATCTGCGTCAGCTTTTCGAGAATGGGATGCGGCGCAGACCATGCCGTTTGGAAACACAGTGTGTCGCCGTCATGGTAGTCGATGGTATCCTCACTATATCCATAGGCATTCCATTTGGTTCCCCAATTCGAGATGCACCAATCGTACCATGTCGGCGCGCCGAAGTCACGGATATTGCGCCATGCGGCTTTGCCAAGCTCCCATTCGTCACGCCTGATATCTGTCCGCTGGCGCAGGAAGATTTCTTCGCTTTCCACAGGAATATTTCGCAGCTTTTCCATATTCATGGTACCGGCGAGTGTATACACATCGATAAAATCCCGATAGGCTTTCAGTCCTCGGTCAGTTCGGCTGCCTGCCTCAATATCAAGACTTTTTGACATGGGGACGATCTTGTTAAAATCTACCGATCCGATACCATGTTCATCGGATTTGATTGTTTCCAGCATTGACCGGATTTTTTTAGGATCGCCTTGCAGCGATATATGGTTTACAATATGATTCGGCATTTATTTCTTCTCCTGTTCATAGTAAATTTCTTTGATTTTCTGTCCGATAGCAGAAATGACGGGAACACTCACTGCGTTGCTCGCCATCTTATACAGCCGACCGTCTGAGAGACCTGTTGCGGCCGCTTTATTAAATTGCTCATCGGTAAAGCCCTGCAGGCGCCAGCATTCAATCGGCATGAGCTTTCGGATTCTGCCTTTGTGCCACACGCCGTGCCGATCCTGTGCCGTGATAGTGAACATCGGTTCATTGGGTTCTTTTACTCTGCGCCCTTGCTGCCTGACTTTTTCCCTGTCGGGTGTGAGGATCGCTCTCGGCTCATCCGTTACAAGAACGGCGGAATGCTCGCCTCTGTGATTGCTGACTCCGCTGTCCTGTCTTGCGGTGATACAGCGGGCGTGGTCGGTGATGATGGGATTGGCATTCATATCTATGAAGTATAGCCCTGTCTTACCACCCCAGCCGCCGCTGCCTGCACACTGCGTACAGGCTACTCCGTTTGTTTCATAGACTCTTTGTCCCTGCGGGCCTGAGATAAGTTCTTTAAGATTTTCCGCATTGCCGCAGGTGAGAGGAAATATTTCTCCGGTACCTCGTCCTCTAAGACCTGCGACAATATACAGCCGCCTTCGCTGCTGCGGGACTCCGAAATTTGCGCTGTTATGCACACACCATTCGAGATCATACCCCAGCTCAGTAAGCGTGGAGAAGATGGTAGTAAGCGTCCTGCCGCCGTCATGCGATAACAAACCGGGGACATTTTCCAGGAGAAGATATGCAGGCCGTTTCGCCTCAGCGATTCGGGCAACCTCAAAGAAGAGAGTTCCTCTTGTATCGTCTGCAAATCCGAGCCGTTTTCCGGCAACCGAGAAGCTTTGGCATGGAAAGCCCGCACAGATGAGATCGATGTCGGGCAGGTCATTTGGGTTGATGGTTTTTGCGTCTTCAAAATACAGTTCTCCTTTTGGATTGTAGATAGCGTTATATGCCTGATTTGCATATTTATCTATCTCGCAGTGACCGATACATTTGTAGCCGCCGACCGCTTCCAGTCCTGAACGGAAACCGCCGATCCCTGCAAACATATCAAAAAATCGGATTGCCATAGCGAATCCGACCGTTTCCTATTTATTTTCCGCTGCACCTCACATTCCGAAAACGGGAGCGTTATCTTCTTCGTCACTCTGCGGTAAAGCCATCTGTGTGAAGCATTCGGAATTGTAATAAAATGCGCCGTCTGCTTCAATAAACCGTTCACCGTAATTCTCTGAAACAAGCTGTCTTTTCATTTGTTGGGACATCTCATTTATAATATCAGCTTTATCGGTGTTCTCATCGTAGATGAAATCAAAAAAATCATCAAAGCTGTCGAACCTAAAGATATTCCTTTCGTATAACTCATCCTCTGACATTTCTGTCAATTGTCTTTTCTGACTGTCCTTTTCTTCTGCAAGTTCCTGATCGGTGAGCCTGCGGAAACTGTCCTCGCCGGAGACGATGCCAAGCTGTCTGCCGTTATCAAAATGACAGTGCAGCGTCCCCATATCATCGACAACTGCGACCGTACCTCTTGTGTTCGGCTCGATGGGGCGGGGATCATCGCCCATCTGCAAAAGCATGATGCGTGTGCCGGGCGGGTAGTTGTCCTTCATACGCTGTGCAAAGCGCCGTTCTGCTTCAAATTTGTTCATATTCTGTTCCTCCGTTTCATTTGTTTTATCAATATCATTTGTGCCGTCAATTTCCATCTGCATCGGGATCAACACCTTGAGCAGCTTTTCCCGGTATTCCATATCTGAAATTTTATCAATGTAGATACCGAAGGTATTGAGAAAAGGAGTACCGTCCCTTTCTGTAATCACAAGATCACCGTATTGTCCGTGTGTACAGATAAAGTTTGCAACTTCCTGAATATTGTGCAATCGTGTTCGTCCTGCAAGCGAGTGCCCGATCAGCAGCGGATATTTTTCTTCTACAGTCATATCTCACATTCCCCCTAACTGCTGTTCTTCAAAGCTATGATTTTCAGACATTCGCTGCCGGAAATCCGTTTCGTTTTCCATGAAGTAATCATTGCCGCTATGCCAGAAGGATACATAAATATCTCCGTCATCGGTTTTGATTCCACGCTGTTCCAGACCTTCTCCAAAGCCATCCGCCGCCTGACCGGTCAGCTCATCGATCCATTCTTTTTCTTCTTCGGGGGAAAAGGGTTCCCGAAGCCCGGTGCGGATTACACCGTACAGTTCGCCGCCGACTTCCTGCACATCCCAAACAGCAGAGACGAGCTTGGCTTTTGCACCTGCGCTGCCGTCAAAATAGTCAGCCATATTGTGAAGGTCACGATCCTGTTCGCGCTTTACAAGTTCACGGATTGCATCCTCATTGGCAATGCCGTAACCGTTGTCTACCTCAAAGCAATCTCCGTATTCTTCATCGGTCATGTGAATTTGGAGGGGACAGTAATAGTTAACAGTTACACCAATTAATCCCTCGGTCATGGCTTTGATATCTGCCATTAATGCCTGCGGGGAGTAATACTGACCATGAACTATATGCTGTTTGAGTTCTTCAGAAATTTCCGGTCTGGCGTTTTCCACCATATACGCGCACAGGTTAGCGTCCTCCAATGAATGAGACGGCTTGAACAGCACCGCCAAGTTATTGCCTATATCCGAATCGGCAAAGAGCTTTACTTGAATGGCGCTGTCCTCATCGTCTTTAATGGGAATGTCACGCAAGCGGATGCGGACGCCGATCTGCGACAGGTCATACTGTAGGGTGAAGGGATCATCGGGAAGTTTCAGGACGGCTGTTTGATCTCCGTTTTGAATCAGTGCATTAATCATAGCGCACCTCCGTATTATTTAAGACTGCAGTACCAAAGCGGGCGATAGCTGCCGCCTGCACAATCAGACGGAAGGCGTTGTCGGAGACGATGCCGTTGTCCGCCAGCTCGTACAGCGATATTTGTTTTTCGCCGGTCTGCAGTTCCTTAACTGCTTTCCATAGGGCGTAGCTGTCTGTGGAAACATTTCCGAGACGGACGCTTTTTAAATCCACTTTTCCGTTTGGAGTGAATAGGTGTTTTGTTTTTATCCACAGAGTATGGTCGGCAGTCAGCAGATACAAAACAGCGAGAGTCTTTTTGCCGGGCTTTCGCATAGATAATCGCTCGGTTTCAAAAATCTGCTTATGCCGGTTGTTTTGAAATATCATGGTTGCATCATCCTTTCGGTGGTATATTTGTGACAGGCGTTTTTGAAACGCTGTATTGTGGGTATCTTTGAAAACAGCTTTTACCGCATCGTCAATAGTAGCCGCGCCGCATCCAAGCCGGATATCCAACACAGGACAGAGCGTCAAGGTACATCCATTCTTTTTTCTGTAGTAGAGACAAAGTCTGCAATCGCAGTCTTTCTTGGTGTATTGATACAATCTGCGAAACCGACCTCCGCCTTTCTGTGTGCCGTAGGGCAGTTTTTTCATGATCGCCTCCATACTGTTGAGGGCGGGGGTATTAGTAAAGTACATTTTGTCAGCTCCTTTTCTTGAAATGAAAAAAGCCCGAAGTCTTTTGCAAAACTTCGGGCAGTGAAACGCAAAAACGGCATACAAGTTTTTGGTGACTTGTCTGCCGTTTGAAGCAGTTATTCTGTTTTACGGGAGTTCAATTCTATCCGCAAAGCAAAAACAGCCGTTTTATATCTACGAATATGCGCCTTGAAATCCCGGCGTTTGGGCAGCAAAAAACCCCGATTTTATCGGGGTTTATGCGGAACATATCTTTTTTATGTTCCTGTTATGGCGGAGAGCAAGGGATTCGAACCCTCGAAGCCGTTTTAGCGACTTACACGATTTCCAATCGTGCTCCTTCGACCAGCTCGGACAACTCTCCATATGCTTTCAGTCAAGCGACGCTCTATATTATAATTTATTGTCCTGAAAAAATCAAGTATATTTTTAAAGTTTTTGTTTTTAACATTAATAAAATCGTATTTTATTAATCGTCTTACTGTTTCTTTCCTTTGACTCACCAAATTTACTCTTTTTCATACTATATAAAAGGGACTTGCCCAAATGTACAAAAGGAGTTGAAACCATGGAAAACTTTGATAATTTCTTTAATCCCTATTTTTCGGGACTCAATAGCGCAGACAGTGACGACAACTGTGAAGAAAGTTACAGACCTACTTCTCCGCTGCCGAAAAATCCTGTTCCCGCAATGGCATATATACCTTTCCAGCAGTTTTCTCAGCCTTATTCATCACAGGAAGGCTTTAAAAAGGGAACTATCTTCCCCTGTCTGGACAAACCTTTCTTAGGTGAAGGAGGATGCGGTATATGACTGACAGAGAAGCTCTTTTGAAAAAGCTGAGCATCGCTCAGTTTGCCGCATGGGAACTGCACATTTTTCTCAACACTCATCCTGACTGCCCCGAAGCAGTAAAAAAATTCAAAAAATATACAAATGAAGCACGGGCTCTTACAGAAGAATATGAAAGCCAGTACGGACCTTTATCCTCTGAACAGAGCAACGGCTCCTCATGGCTCAAAGACCCGTGGCCCTGGGAAAACGTTGGAGGTGCAAACTAAATGTGGAATTATGAGAAAAAACTTCAGTACCCTGTAAACATTAAAACGCCCAATCCTGTTTATGCAAAAATAATCATGACCCAGTACGGCGGTCCCGACGGAGAACTGGGCGCTTCCCTCAGGTATCTCAGCCAGCGCTTTTCAATGCCTTACGCTGAGCTTAAGGGACTGCTTACAGATATAGGTACAGAGGAACTTGCCCATCTTGAAATGATAGGCGCAATAGTTTATCAGCTTACAAGAAACCTTTCAATAGAAGATATTAAAAAAGGCGGATATGATTCCTATTTCGTAGATCACACTACGGGTATTTATCCTGCTTCTGCCGGCGGCGTACCCTTCACCGCCTCATATCTCCAGTCAAAAGGCGATGTAATAACAGATCTTCACGAAAACCTCGCTGCTGAACAAAAAGCACGCACCACTTATGACAACATTTTAAGACTCGTTGATGACCCCGATGTACGTGATGCCATCAAGTTCCTGCGTGCAAGAGAAGTTGTTCACTATCAGCGCTTCGGTGAAGGATTGAGACTTGCAACGGACAGACTCAATGAAAAGAATTTCTATGCCTTTAATCCCAGCTTTGATAAATGTCCCAAAAGAAAATCCTGATAAATTCCATCATTAAATATAAATTCTTTCAGCAGTTTATCGCACTTGCGGTAAACTGCTTTAATTTTTAAGCCTCTCATTCAAATATTAAATTTTACAATAAAAATAAAGTTTTCCATTGGATTTTATTGATAATATGATAAAATAAATCGAGGTGATTGCTATGAATACAAAACTCAAAAAAATTTTTTGTTCACTGCTGTCGGCATCGCTGCTTATTCCCCTTGCGGCCTGTTCAACAGAAAAAGCGGATGTAAGCGATATTTTTGACAGCAAAGAAAAGATTTCCTACTGCACTACTTTTAAAGAGCTTTCGGAAAACAGAAAGAACAGCACGTCATCATGGCGTCAGGGAATGATTTCCGGAAACGGCTTACAGGGAGTAATTACAAGCGGCTCTCCCTACAATGATTCACTTATTTTTCAGAATATGCATTTTATAATGCCCAATAAAAATGTACGCTACTGTCCCGATACAGCCGATGAGCTCGAAACGGTAAAACAGAGCATAGTCAAAGGCGAGGACATTGTGGATGATGCCAGCTATGACGATGTATATTATTTTCATCCAGGCGGTGCGCTGAGAATCAAGCAGGACAAAAAGAGCTATTCTGACTACGTAAGATACACCGACTATGAAACAGCTCAGGTTGGCGTAAGATATACCGACAAACTGGGAACCTGGGAGAGAACTACATTCACCTCTCAGGAAGACAATGTTACAATTACGAAAATAGGAAAATCGTCACAGGACGAGAAAGTAAACCTAATTCTTTCCATTGACGACATTTCCGCCTTTGCAAATTATGGCGACGGAAACGAAAAGGATATACTCTACAAAAAAATCGTTTCAGATAACTGCGACACAATAAGCTATATCGCTCACTATCCAAATTATGAAAACAGTGAGCTTAAAAACGGCGGATACGCTACCCTTACATATGTAATCTGCGAAAACGGAACAAAGGAAAAAATCAGTGGCAAAGAGACCGATGACGACCAGTATGCGGCACAGGATAACCCCCAAATTAAAATCACAGATGCCGACAGCGTTTATCTTATAACTGTTTCCGACCGCACTTATGATATGGGCGCCTTCGATGAATTTAAAAATGCATCGGAATATGAGCTTCTCAAAAGCCTTACTGAAAAAACTGAAAGCGTAGCTGAAAAATACACTCATGACGGTGTTTTCAGATATGATGAAGCACTTAAGGCGCATACAGATATATTCACTCCTCAGTTTAACGCTGTCACCCTTTCCCTCAGCAGCGGTGAAAGCGATTTGTCAAACGAGGCTCTCATCAAAAACCAAAAGGGAGAAAAATCCATTGACAGCTCCCTTGCACAGAGAGCTTATTACTCCGGACGATATGCATATCTTTGCTGTTCCGGATATTCCACAAGCCGCCTTTACGGAATGTGGATAGGAGAATGGAATGCAAGCTGGGGAAGCAAATACACAATGGATGCAAACGTAAACCTCCAGACTTCATCCATGAACACCGGAAATATAGCCTCCTCACCTATCGGATATACATATTTCATCCTCCGTCAAGTGCCTGACTGGGAAGAAAACGCCATGGCTACTCACGGATACACCGACGCCTTACAGGCTCCCGTAAATACCGACGGCGACAAGGCTGTTATAACCGAAACCTGTTATCCATATCCTTTCAGATACTGGAATGCAGGCACAAGCTGGATGCTTCAGCCTCTTTACGAAACCCTTCAGTGCTACGGTGATATTAAGATTCCCTTAAGCGATGAATTTGACCTTGAAAAGCTTAAATCCGTACTTTCTGTAACTGCTGAGGATCTGACAGATGAAGATATTGCAAAAATAAGAGACAAAGGATATTTGGAGCTCGAAAAAGACATTCTGCTTCCTCTTCTCACAAAAGCCGCAAATTACTGGGCTCAGATGCTTACTCCCGAATATTACACAGACGCCAACGGCAATATTCACTACGAAAAGGGCAAAACATCCCTTAACAGCGGCGAAACCTACTGTATTCTTCCAAGCTATTCGCCCGAAAACAATCCCTCAAACTATCCGAGTCCATCCGATGCAAACACGGCTATTGATATTGCCGCCTGCCGCAGCAATTTTGAAATGCTCATATCCGTCATGAAGGACATCGACCCAAATGCTGACACCAGCCGCTGGCAGTCCCTTATGGATAAGCTGCCCCCCTATCTCTGCGATGAAACAGGCGCACTTAAGGAATGGGCATGCAATCAGTTTGAAGAAAACAACGAACACCGTCATTTAAGCCATCTTTACTGCGTATGGCCTTTGTTTGAAACTCAGGATAATCCGGAACTTACAGCTGCCTGTATACATGCAATAGAAAACCGTGAAAGTGAAAACGAAGCAAGCCACGCCCTTGTTCACCGCTCACTTATAGCCGCAAGGCTCAAAGACCGTGGAAGCCTTACGGACGCTTTGCTTTCACTTATGAATCACAAAATATACTATAATTCCCTTATGACAAACCACGACTATGACCGTGGAAGCTGCTACTGCACTGACTTTGCAATAGGTTATCTGGGAATTATAAACGAAAGCCTTGTATATTCAAATACAGGCGAAATTGAAGTACTCCCAGCCTTGCCTGAAAGCGGATTTGAAAAAGGCACCATAACCGGAATCAAGGCACGCACAAGAGCCACTGTTTCATCTCTCCAATGGGATACTCAGGCTAAAACTGCTCAGGTGACTGTAAAATCCGACATTGAACAAACCATTGAAATTACATGCGGACTTTCAGATGAAACTAAGACACTTTCCTTTAAAGCAGGAGAAAGTAAAACGGTAGAATTTACGCTTAAATAAATTTAATATTTTCATATTCCATAAGCTGCCTTTTACAGGCAGCTTATTTGTTTTTAAAAAATAAATCATAGAAAATTGCGAATACAGAATTACTGCGCCTATTTTTGTAAACGAATTTACAAAAAATTATTGTAAGTTAATTACATTTGTGATACACTATCCCCATTAACAATATATACATAAAAGGGTGATTGATTTGAGCTTTTTTAGCCGTATTGTCAACAAGTTCTGTTCAAAAACAGGAGCTTATGTTTTTTATGTAATCTCCGCTCTGGCATTTGCTTTTTTGAGCAGTGCCACTTGGACTTATTCATTTATAGCTGACCTTTATCCTTTAGGGGCAAAATTTGTTCCCACTGTTTTAATTGCATGCGTCCTGTCAATGGCGGCGGCTGTATCTTACATTCTTGCCCTTACATTTGATAAGGGAAAACACGATAAATTTTTCCCCATATTCAATATTATATATATGATTTTTGCAGTCTTGTCTGTAATCCTTTTCATATATACGGCAGTGCTTGTTTTCAGCATGGATAAAGGACTTTCCGCTGAAAACTTCAAAAGAGGATTTGAGGCAATTGCCGGTAAACTCCCGTGGGTTGGTCTGGCTGCGGCACTTCCCCTCGGTCTGTTTTTCGCAAGTGAACCCAAAAAGGCTGCAAAAGCTATTATTGCAGCTGTGCTGATTATCGCACTGGTTGCTGTTCCCACAATTTTTGTTTCAAACAGCGCTGATAAATGGGACGGCGATTCTCTTCCGGCAATTACCCTTAAATCAGAAAATCTCCTTGAGGGCGGCAGTATCCTTTACGAAAGCCTTAAAGATGGAGAAAAAGCTGATGCAAAAAATATACTCGAAGAAGGCAATGCCTGCTGGACTCCTCAGGATCCTAACCGCTCACCTGCCGAGGGCAGTGAGGATGCAAACAACAGCTATGTTGAGATTAAACTTAAAGAAACTTCCACTTTCAACACTGCAATAATCGAAGAGACAGGAAATCAGGTGCAGTATTTCCGTTTACAGGCAGAAGTTAATGGTGAATGGATTACCATTTACGAAAGCGAAAAAATTCAGACCAGCCGTCTTTGCTCCTTTGACAGTGTTACAACGGACAAAATCCGTCTGTCAATAGACCAGTTCAGAAGCAGCGAAACTCCTGCAAAAATAAGATCAATCCGTCTTTACAATGAACCGAAAGTCAACGTAGACAATTTTGAAGTAACCGCATATCAGCGTCTTGACGATGATGCACCTACCGAGATACTTGCAAAGGGCGAAGAATATGTAAATAACTATGCACGTTATTATGAGGTTTACAGTACAATCATCGTCTTTGCGGCAGTACACTGGAACGAAAACGGTCAGATGGGCTTTGGCGAAGGCGGAGAAGAAAAATTCGCTCAGGAGCTTAATGCACTTAAAGAGATTATCTCACACCGTTCAAACAAAGATCATCAGGTAAAAATCATTGTCACTGCCCTTGCCGACGGCACATGGGGCGAAGGTCATAACGGCGTAAACGGATACATGGCTCAGTACTGGGAGTCAGTTGCCGACCAAATTATTGCTTTTGCCGATAAATACGATCTTGACGGCGTTGACATCGACTGGGAATATCCGCAGAATTCAAAGGACTGGAAATTATTCGATAATTTCATAGCACGCCTTGACGATGGTATGAAAAAAGTAAATCCTGATGCAATACTTTCAGGAGCTCTTTCCGCAGGAAGCCTTGGTATGTCAGAAGAAACACTTAAAAGATTTGACCAGATTCAGTTTATGGCATATGACGGCAACGATATGGACGGATACCAAAGTTCTCTCCAACAGGCACAGGAAGGTCTTCAGGACTTTATCGACAACGGTGCGAATATAAGCAAAATAAATATCGGCATTGCAGCCTATGGACGTCCCGTTAACGGCTCGCCTTACTGGGCATCCTGGCGCACTTTGGAAGAAGCCACATACTGGAACAACAAATATCATACCGTACATGATGCCGGTCAGGTTTACGAGGGCACATTCTGCTCCCCTGCCCTTGCCGGAGATAAAACCGCATATGCCCTTTTCAGCGGTGCAGGCGGAGTTATGGTATTCCGTGTAGCCTGTGATAAAACCATGGATGACCCGAACAGTATTGCAGTGGGTATTGAAAACGCACTTAAAAGATACACTGTTAACTGGTAACACAAGTTATAATTTAATAAACACAAACAAAAACTCCCTGCTTTAACTAAAAGTTAAAACAGGGAGTTTTAATTTTTATATGGAACCAAACAGAGAATGTGCAGGAGAACAAATTGAAATTGCTCTGTGCAGATTTTCTACTGAAGCTGTTGTAAAATCTCCGCCGTATTCTCCGTCTACCAGCCAGCCAACAGGTCTGTCTGAGGTAAATTTCACTTTATCTGTTTTTATGAGAATTACCCTTTTTCCGTCATATTCACGTTTTTGCAGCTTTCGTATCATTATGGGAATCTGCGTAACTCTGTCTATACTGCTTACAAGCACTATCTCAAAAAGCCCATCGTCAAGCCAAAAATCATTTTCATCGAGCCTGAATATTCCTCCGACAGATATTGTATTAACCACTGCGCCAAAAATATAATCGCCCTCAATAATTCCGCCGTTGCATTCTATTTTCATATGTACAGGCTTAATATCGCTTACATTCTTTATTCCCGAAAGAATATAAGCCAGATGTCCGATTTCATTTTTTATACTTTGCTTTGTGCTGTAAGACGCTTTTGCACCAAAGCCGAAGGATGCAGCACAGAAAAAGCTTCTTCCGTTGATTACTCCAACATCAACGGGATGAAATGATTCTCGCTTTATAAGAGCTATTATCTGAGATATACTTCCGTCAATACCTAAAGTTTTGGCAGAATCGTTTGTTGTTCCGTTTGGAAAATATATTAAAGATACATCAGGCTCCGGCATTACGCCGTTTATAACCTCGTTTAAGGTTCCGTCGCCGCCGCAGCTTAAAATATAATCGTATTCTTTGTGATGATTCTTTGCTATGGAAATGGCATCTCCTTTTCCGCCTGTCTCCATAACATCAACATCAAACCCGAATACAGATATCTGTGTAGCTAACGACTGCGCCTTGATTCTCTTATTATTTTTGCCTGAACGTGGATTTGATATTATAAGAATTCTTTTGTTCATGTCATTTCCTCAAATTATTTGCAGTTTGTTGATTTCACAATTGGCAATAACGTATTTGGACTCTTTATTCTCAGTTTTTTCGCCTCCTTTTAAACAAAAAGCCCTTGTTTAATACCTGCAAATACTTCCCGCATGATATTAAACTATATTTAATAATATGGCTATATTTATTTTATGTCAATACTATTTGATAAAGCACTTAAAAATACGTTAATTGTTGCCAAAGTTACAGCGAATAATTTGTGGAATTTAATTGTTTGCTTTTACAAAGAATTTTTTATATTTATAAAAAATTAACTATCTACAAAAGTAATCGGTCAGCATATCGCAAAACTCGTCGAGACGCTCTTTTTCTCCCGGATTCATACTTGGAGAGTCAGCGGGAGTATTTGCCATTTTCTGCATGAGACCTAAAAGAGAGTCGTAGGAATTATAATAAAGCCGCTCAGCCCGCTCCTCTCCGCATGTTACAGTTCCGTCTTTCATGCCCTTTAAAATTGCCTTTGCAAGAGGAGTTGTTCCTTTATAAAAATCAGAGGGCAGATCGTTTCGTATCAGATGAATCATATTGTTTCGGCTCAGATACGCCTCCGCCTCCTGAATAAACAAAAGCTCTTTTCTTGCGACAAAATACTGGTCGGCATATGCCTTTAAAACAAGGCGGATCTGTTCAGTTCCAGGAAGTGAGTCGTGCTGAGTACGTGCATAGACCTTTTTGGATTTTTCAACACTCTGTGCCCAAAACAAAAGTGCTGCTTCAAGGACTAAATCTGCCTTTGTATTAAAATAACGGTATACGGATCTTTCAGTTATACCGCCCTGTTTTGCTATGTCAGATACTTTTGTATTTTCAATTCCGTTAACGGAAAAACATTTTAGTGCAGCTTCTACTACTCTCTCTTTATTTTGCTTGCGTACATCTTCAAGAGACAATTGCAAAACCTCCTTTAAATCATTTGCCTATTACAAGCTCAGAACAATAAAGCTATTTTAACGTTATACCTTAAAAATTTCAACATATATCAAAAATACCGCTGTACAAAAATTCATGGTACGGCGGTATGCTGTTATCATATAAAATCGGCTGCTTACTTTGTAATTTCCGTTAAATCTATCTGCCTTGTACAGATTTTATCAAGAAGTGGTCTATTATGACTTACGGCTATAAGTCCAATATCACGCTTCTGAGTTTCTTCAATGAGGAAATTCCAGATCTGACTGCGGCTTATTGGGTCCATCATGGTGGTTATTTCATCTGCCAAAATGAATTTTGTCCTCTCCCCCAATACTCTTGCTATACAAAAACGCTGCATCTCGCCTCCCGAAAGTTCCCCGGGAAAACGCTCCATCCAGCTTTTTTCAATTCCCAGTTTCTCCGCTATTCCCTCTTTAACATTATCTCCCTCGGCAATGGCATATTTCATGGGAAGTCTCGGATTCAGCGCAAGCTCCGGATTCTGCCATATAAGCTGAACGGGACAATAGCCTTTATAAGACGGCAAGGGCTTTGAATCCAAAAACACCTCGCCTTTTTCCGGTTTGAGATAGCCTGCAATTATTTTGCAAAGAGTTGTCTTTCCGAATCCGCTTGGTGCGAAAATCCCTACTCTTTCATTGGAGGAAAGCGAAAGGGAAAAATTATTTAAAATTTCAGCTCCGTCTTTCTTATAACGAAAGGTCACATCTTTAATTTCAAGCTTCATCTGTTTCTCCTAATCCCCGTAAATGCATCGGACAAATCCGTCCCGCACCTTACGGTAGGGGATTTTCTCTGAGCATTCATCGGTACATTTTTCGCATCTCGGCGCAAAGGGACATCCTGAAGACATATTTTCGGGACTCGGCTGAACGCCTCCGATATACTGAAATCCGTTTTGAGGAAGCGCACGCCACAGCGCCTTTGTGTAAGGATGTCTTAATGTTTCTTCACTTATGAAATCCGACGCCTTTGCCTGTTCGAGAGTTGTGCCTGCATAGAAAACCGCAATTTTATCGGCAGTTTCGAGAGCCAGCTCAAGGTCATGGGTTATTACAAGAACTGCCGCTCCGTTATCGGCAAGTTCACGAAAATGACCCATTGCCCTTTTGGCAACCTTTAAATCAAGTCCCGGTGTAGGCTCATCGGCAATCACCAGCTTCGGCTCTCCTATAAGGGCAGTTGAAATCATTATTCTGCGGTTCATGCCGCCCGAAAGCTCAAAGGGATATAAATCCATAACCTTCTCTTTAAGCTCGTAGTTTCTGAAAATTCCCCTGAGCTTTTCTTTGAGGCTTTTATCCTTTTTGCCTTTGCATATCTGAGGTCCTATTTTCATAAGGGGATCAAGATACGAAAGGCTTTGGGGAACAAGAACTATTTCGTTGCCACGAAGCTTCTCCGTTTTCTCCTTTGTAAGCTCTTCCCCAAAATAGGTTATCTTTCCCGAAACTTTGGCATTATAGGGAAGCATCCCTAAAACCGCATGGGCAAGAAGGCTTTTACCGGAACCGCTCGAACCCACTACGGCAACCATTTCTCCCCCATTGACAGTTATATCAAGGTCATTAATTACATCGAGGGTGTATTTCTCTGTGCCCTTTTTATATCTGTCAAAGGATATCTTGAGATTTTCAATTTTAAGAACAGGTTCGCTCCTGTTTGCCGTCAGATTTTCTTTAATCATAAACATCACTTAACTAAAATTTATTTATGGGCTGATGCCGGGTCAGCAAGCTTTCTTGCGCTTTCTCCCACAGCATAAAAGGACACAACCACTATTACCAGCATAATGCCGGGCAAAACTGCAAGCCACCACTGACCTGTGACAAGATATTTCATGGATTCCGAAAGAATTATTCCCACCGCAGGCTGCTCCGACGAAAGACCGAAGCCTAAAAAGGTCACTGCTGATTCATGCATTATAGCGTGTGGGAAAAGAAGTATAAGTCCTACGGAAAACTGAGAGAGAAGATGGGGGAACATATGCTTTGCAGCAATATAAAGTTTTCCTTTGCCCATTTTTTCCGCTATGAGAATATAGGGACTCTCTTTCAGCTGCAAAACCTCACCACGTATGACTCTCGCAAGGGACGGCCAATGGGTTAAAGCTATACCGAAAGCCACACCCTGAAAGCCTTTTCCGAAAGCTACGGAAATGAGAATCAAAAGCAGTATATGGGGTATTCCCATCATAAGGTCAATTATAAATGATATAACCGAATCCGCCGTTTTGCCCATAGTGGCAGAAACTACGCCCAATATAAGGGCGATAACTGCGCTTACTGCCGCAGACAAAACTCCAAGTAAAATACTCGTTGACAATCCCTTTAAAGTACGGGAGAGCATATCACGTCCCAGCCAGTCCGTACCGAAGGGGTATTGGAGGCATGGAGCAAGGTTCTTTCTTGTAAAATCAGTCAACAGAGCTTCTTCGCCGTTTAAAATTCCTCCGATACAGATAGCTATCAGCACAAGGGCGAAAAATACAAGTCCCGCAATCATTCGCTGTCTTTTGTTTCCGAAACTCATTTTGCCGCCCCCGTTCTTCTTATTCTCGGGTCAACTATACCGTAAAGTATATTTGCCACGGCATTTCCTCCGAACACAATAAGTGAGCTTATTACGGTAATTGCCATAAGCAATGGCATATCGCTGCCAAGGCCTGCCGTTACCGCCGCCTGTCCCATACCGGGATAGGAAAACACCTGCTCAATCAAAATAGATCCGCCGAAAATTTCACTGATTGACGCAAAGTGAATTGTGATTGCAGGGAGAAGTATATTTCTGAATCCGTGATTTTTAAATAACTGCCATCCCTTTTCCCCTCTTGCCCTTGCAAACATCATGTAATTGCTTTCAGAAATTTCTATCATCTTCTCCCTTGTATGAAGGGCGATATTGGAAACACCAGTAATACTCAGGGTGAGAGCAGGGAGAAAAGCGTGATAAAGTCTGTCGGCAAAAGAGATTTCTGAAGAAGTCATGCCGATTGGAACACTTAAACCCACGGGGAAGATTTTAAGCCATACGCCGAAAATCATTAGCACAAGAAGCGCAAGCCAAAAGGTAGGGGTTGAAGAAATCAAAAGGCAGTATCCCTTTATTCCCTTATCGATAAAAGTTCCCTTTTTCATTCCTGCAAGTGCTCCCAGCACAAAGCCCAGCACTCCCGATATTGCCCACGCTATAACCATGAGCATAAGTGAGTTCTGAAGCTTTTCGCCTAAAACCTGTGAAACGGGTCGTCGATAGAGAAGGGAGGTTCCCATGTCGCCGGAAACAAAATCCTTAAGCCATGAAAAATACTGCTTTACAGGAGACTCTCCCACGCCCCAGTATTCTTCTATTTTTTCTATCTGCTCCTGGCTCATGCTGCCAAGGGCATTCTGTCCCACATTAGCCTGTACAGGGTCAACGGGAGAAGCTTTCATAAGCATAAAGCTCACCGCACTTGCCGCTATAACAAGAAGCACTACACGGCAAATGTACATTATGACTTTTTTACCCATTGACCTATACTTCATCGGTTTAATTTCCTTTCACTGATAATTTATTTTACTGCCATGACCATTTATCTACGTTATTGATTATTGACCAGCCGTGGCCATGGGGATGAATCTTCTGCTCTGCAACAGTAAGAGAACCTTTTACAAAGTAAAGATGATCTATATTGCAAAGCCATATCCAGGGAATATCCCCCTGCTGTGTGATACCCGTAGTACCGTCCCACTGTGCCTTTTGCCAAAGCTCATAGGACTCCTCAAGAGTATCGGCTTCTAAAGCCAAATCCATATAACTGTCTACCTTTTCATTGCCATAAGGGGAATAGGAAGCAAGACCTATTCCTTTACCCTTTAAGGTATGATAAATATTGTAAAGCTCCATAGGTGTATGAGCTCCCCATCCCCACATAAGTGGCTCGGACTGCGCTCTGTCATAGGCGGTATCCCAGCCGACGCTCTCGGTTTTTACGCTGATGCCAAGTTTCTTAAGCTGATTTGCAGTATCCTCGGCAAGAGCCTGACGGACTGAATCTCCTGCACTGAACATAAGGGTAAATTCCGCTTTTACGCCGTCTTTTTCTCTTATACCGTCTGCTCCCATTTTCCAGTCTGCTTCGTCGAGAAGCTTTTTGGCTTCCTCGGGATTATACTCTACTTCACTTTCGCTGTTGTACCACGGCATTTTATCGCATACGCTGTATGCTTTTGTTCCGTAACCGGAAAGGACGTTTTGTATCATCTCGTCACGGTCAATGCCTATATTTATGGCTCTTCTTACATTTACATCTGAGGTAAAGTCATTGCCGTAAACTATACCGTCCTTTTCCTGTGCTTTTGTGGTGGGAAGATTAAAGCCTCTGTTATCAACGGTCTTTACTGCCGTAAGCTTATAGCCGTCAATCTGACGGTCACTGTAAAGGGCTGCCGTATGGGCAACGTCAACCTTGCCTGCCATAGCGGCTGCAAAAGCTGCATCCTCTTCCATAAACAGCACGACTACCTTTTTGATTTTTGGCTGTTCGCCGTAATAATCGGGATTTGCCTCAAATATAGCCTGCTGTCCTCTGTCCCACTGCTTCATAATATATCTGCCTGAGCCGATGGGATTGCTGCCGTAATTATCGCTGTATGCGTGCTCTGGGACAATTCCAACAACTGCCATTGTATAAGGCCAGATTGAAAAGGGCTTTGTCATAATGAATTTAACTGTATAATCGTCAACTGCCACAGCCTCTTTAAGCATTGTAAAGTCATTGACTGTGCTTTTTTCCTTGCAGTTATTATATGTAAACGCAACGTCCTTTGCAGTGAGCGGTTCGCCGTCTGTAAACTTTACATCCTTTCGGATATTTACTGTCCACGTTAAACCGTCGTCACTGACAGTATAATCTGTTGCCAAATCGTTTTCTATTTTAAGGTCGTTTGTGGTACGTGTTAAAGTACTCTGTATAAGGGGTTCATGAACATGTTCTCCTGCTCCCCAGCCATATGCAGGGTCAAAGCCTGACTCAGGCTCCGAAGTTACAGGCATTGTAACTACAACGCTGTCTTTATCGAGAGCTGCTGAATTTGCATCCTTTTCACTTTTTCCGCAGGCGGAAAAGATTCCCAAAGAAATCGCCATTACCAAAATAAGACTTACTATTTTCTTTTTCATAAGAATGTTCCTCGATTCTTTTTATTGGTTTCATTCATCTTTAAGGCGAAGCCCGGTTCGCATAAAAACCGAACCGGGCTTCAAAGAGGGATTATCCAAATGCCTTACACAATCAGATTTCTCTTGCGAGACGGAATGCGGCTCTTGTAGCTTCCAGAACCTTTCCGCCTGCGAAGCTGTCACCTATATTAAACATTTCAGGGGCAGTATTTTCACTGAGTGCCTCATAATAAAGAGCATCGTCGGGACGGCCGCCCATTGCAAGCACTACAAGGTCGGCATCCAGGGCTACATCCTGAGTTTCAGGGCCGGGCTTCTTTGCAAGAGGATTGGGGATATTTTCAGGAAGAAGGGGCTGCCATGTGTTATAGGGATTGGGAACTCCCTTTGAAACATTGCGCTGAATATTGACTTTACCCGGTTCAAAGGATGTAACCTTTGAGCAGTTATAAAGCTCAACACCCGCTTTTTCCATGTAATGAAGAAGATGTCCTCTGTTGGCGGTACATACGCCCTCCATAAAGTTCGGAAGCATTTCAACAACGCTTACTTTCTTTGAATGCTCATATGTAAGCCAGTATGCTGTTTCACAGCCCACAACTCCGCCGCCTGCAACAACTATTTTTTCAGCGTCGCCCATAAGTTCGGGATTTTCAAGAAGTGCTGTTGCCTGTACGTACTTTACTTTATCGAGTCCCGGAATGGGCGGGCAGGCATCCTTTGTACCTACTGCAAATACAATGGCGTCATACTTCTGCTCTGCGAGCCATTTGGTAGTTGCAGCAGTATTCATGCGAAGAGTAAAGTTTGGATTCTCTTCGGCTTCCTTTACCTGCTGATTAAGCCATGTAAGATAGTTCTTTATATCGAATTTAACAGCCGGGACACTGCCGGAAACAATTCTTCCGCCGATTCTGTCTGACTTTTCAATAAGTTCTACGGTATGACCTCTGCGAAGGGCTTCTGTTGCAAAAATAACGCCTGCGGGACCTGCTCCGACTACGCCGATTTTCTTTTTCTTCTCGGCGGGAACAGCAGTTTCGGGAAGGGAATCTTCAAAGCCTGTGCGGGCATTGACAGCGCACTGAATGTGTCCGCCTTCAATAAACTCGTTTACACAGCCTTCCTGGCAGCCGATACAGGGACAGATATCCTCTATCCTGCCCTCATAAGCCTTGTTGCACCATTCGGCATCTGCAAGAAGGGGTCTGCCGAGCATAACCATATCACATTCGCCGTTTCTAAGAGCTGCTTCTGCAACGTCGGGATAGCCGAGCTTACCTACTGCAACAACGGGAACTTCAACGCCTGCATTTGAAAGTATCTTTTTATTTGCAAAGTGTTCCTTTACAATCTGGGATACTTTAAGGAAGCAGCCTGCTGGCATTCCTGCGGGAGGATGAGGAAGCCACCAGTTATCGTAGCAGCCAAGGTCAACGTCAAAGAGATCGACGCCGGCTTTTACAAGGTTTTCCATATAGTCAAGAGTTTCGGCAATGCTGCGGCCCTTCTTGAACTTTTTAAGTGAGGGAACCTCATCCATGCGATCGCCGTAAGTTTCGTTAAGTGCAAGGGAAAGGTCAATACGGTACATAATCGGGTAATTGGGACCTACACGTTTACGGATTTCCTTGACCATATCAATACCGAAACGCTGCCAGTCGCTGTATTTACCCATTACACGGCGGTTGAAGGCTTTGTTTGTCATCTGCTCAAGGAGATAGCCTTCATGTCCGTGAAGATATACGCCGTCTATAAGGCAGGCTTTAGCATCAGCGGCAGCCTGACCTGCATTCTTTATGATCTTACCGAGTCTGCGGTCTGAAAGACGCAGGCAGGGAAGCTCCGGAATGTAGAAATTGCGGTTAAAGGAAGCAGATACAGGGAATTTTGTCTGCTGTACAAGACAGGTTGGAGGTCCCACTCTGCCAAGACCGGGGGTCAGCTGAATGAAGAATCTGCTGCCGTAGCCATGGCACTGCTGGGCAAGGTCACGCCAGCCTGACATAAGTGTACGTGCAGGGCTGATTCTCGGCATCATCACTTTGCCGCCGATTTCAGTAACAGTGGGGTCAACTCCGTCGCTTATGGGAACAAGTCCCGAAGTTATAAGTCCGACTCCGCCCTTTGCTCGGGCTACAAAGTAGCGTATCATCTTTTCACCGGGACGGCCGAACTCTTCGCCCATCATAAGGTTACCCATGGGAGCCATTACAATACGGTTCTTGATTGTAAGCTTATTCACTCTGATCGGTGAAAAAATGCTCGTATAGGGATAAAGTTCCTTGGTCATTGATGCGGCGTTGCCCGCTTTATTCTCAATGCCGTTTACGAACCAGTCGCCGTAATGATCGCACAATTCTTTAATAGGTGCATCAATTCGCAGTTCGCTCAAAATAATCTCTCCTTTGTAAGAAAAGGTTTTATCCTCTTCTCCTTACTTTTCCGTGCATTTCTTTCATGCCCTCTACTTCGTCACAGACCGCTTTCCATTCGCAGGCTTTGCAGTCCATTGGAAGGTCATCCATAATATGGTCAAGGGCTTTTATTATGTTCTGTGACTTTGCTGCAAGAGTATCCAGCTTTTCATAGGGAGCCTCCGGCAAAGTTACAAATATCACTTTTACCGCCTGAACATGTCTGTTCTGCTTATACTTTTCTATAAAGAGATTGCCTACCTGCTCAAAGGTAAGCCCCTTTTTCAGAGCCTTTTTTGAAACACGAACCTGCTCACGGTTTGAAAATGCGGCGGCTCTTATCATGTATCCGTCGGGACACACGTTGTATTTCTTGGTTTCAATCTCCTTTATAATGGCAAAGGCTGCCTGCTCACCGTTCTTCGCAACATCGTCTGTACGCAGAACGGCTATTCTCGCAAAGCTGCAATCCTCTTTTATTTCGCCGAGGTCGTCCCCGTAGACGATTATTTCGTCACGGGGAACGGCTTCTTCATCTTCAGTAAGAAGCAAATAGTTTACGCTGTCCTTTGAAAGAGCTCCCAGCTCATAGGCTGCTTCACTGCCCAGCACAAGCTGATTTTTCCCGCTCTCCTTTGCCGAACGTTTAGGATTTGCTTCATATGAATGAAATTCAAAAGCAGAAAGACATTCATCGGTTTCTTTAATAACCTGATCAAAAAATTTCATTACAGCTTCTCTTCCACTTCTTTATTGTCATGGTAGGCGATAAGCTTGTTATATATCTTTTCAACAAGTTTCATATCGGCATTTGTAATGTAAATTATAAATGTAATTACAAACAGCGCTGCAATAACTATAAGAACAATCCAATACCATGCCATAATATCACTCCTGTTCCATACCCTTCTGACGGGCATACTCTGCTGCACCGAGAGCACCCATAAGCTGCGGGTCAACGCTTAAATCTACAACCTTTATACGAAGCACGTTTTCGATTGCAGCTTTAAGTCCTCTGTTCTTAGCGCATCCGCCGGTAAGGGTGATATTATCCTTAGCTCCGGCTTTCTTTGCCATAACAAAGCAGCGCTTTGCAACGGACTGCTGAATACCTGCGGCAATTTCGTCACGTGCCTTGCCTTCACCGACAAGGGTGATAACTTCGCTCTCTGCGAAAACGGTGCACTGTGCGGTAATGGGGATAACGTTCTTTGCTGAAAGAGAAAGGTCTGAGAACTCTTCGAGTGTGCACTCGAAAGCTCTTGCCATTGCCTCAAAGAAACGTCCTGTACCTGCGGCGCATTTATCGTTCATTGCAAAGTTGAGAACTGTACCGTCCTTATCGATTGCAATACCCTTAACGTCCTGTCCGCCGATGTCGATAATAGCTTTTACAGATGGGTTAACTACATGAACGCCCATTGCATGGCAGGAAATCTCGGAGATATTCTCCTGAGCCTGGGGAACCTTATTGCGTCCGTAACCTGTACCGATAAGATATGCAAGGTCATCAATTGAAGAAAGTCCCTCAACCTTTGAAATAGCTTCATCAAGAGCTTCCTTTGCACTGATCTCAGAGTTTATTCTGCTTCTGAGAGTTACATCGCTAACCATTTTTCCGTTTTCATCTATAATTACGCATTTTGTGTAGGTTGAACCTACGTCGCATCCGCCGAAATATTTCATTTTATCTTTTCGCTCCTTTACCATGTAAGATCGTCGTCGTAATCTACCAGCGTCGGGTCAAGAGGCTCTGCTCTGAAAACCGTTGTCATATAGCGGTTTACTCTGTCACGCATCGCCTTACGGGATACTGTTCTCGGATCCATAAGGTCGTGCTCAATCCAGATAAGGTGGATTCCTCTTTCTCTCGCCTGTTCCTCAAAGAGTCCCTGAAGTCCTGCAAAGTTCTTACAGGAAACGTGGTTGTACATAAAGACTATATTTGCGTTGAACTTTTCACACATCTTCCAGCACTCATCAAGAGCGTTAATATATCCGCCGTTTGAGTGGGAACGCATTGTCATACGCTCATAGCCTCTTGCCATATCCACAAGCACCTTTTTCTTGTCGTGCTCATCATAGTGGTGATAGGCAAGCATACATTCCATATCCACCAGAGTTTTGATTCCCCAGCAGTTCTGTGCCCAGTAAGTAAAGTTTGAATAATAGTGGGCGGGACATGACCAGACGATTGCACGGTATTTTGCTTTGTTATCGGTCTTTACGGAATGCTCATAGCCTTTCTTCATAAGCTTATTGACCTTTGCATCATATTTGCAAAGCTTCGGGTCAAGGGAGCTTGCAATCTGCATTTCGTATTCACGATGAAGAGCAAGAGCGGCGCCGCAAATCTGCGGATACTCTGTGCAGTTAACGTCCCATTTTTCTATCATGTAATTTGATTCTTTATTGTAACGTTTTACGCCCTCAAAGAATGCATCCCAGTCGAATTTTACATTGAACTGCTTTTCAATGAACTCAACACAGCCCCAAAGATTTTTAACTGCGTATTCCTGAACCTCCGGCTCATTGAAACGCTGAGGAGGCGTGACCTGATAGTTTGGAAGCTTAAAATAGCGGTTACTGTACATTGTACTTGCAACTGAACCGTCGCAGGGCATGGAGCTCGAAATATAAGCTGCTCCTACCTTCGGATAGTCATCAACAACACAGCAGCCGGCTTCGGCAGCGGGAAGAGGACATACATCCGAGGCAAGTCCGTAATGCTCGATTGCGTCTATGTAATAAATATTTGCCTGCTGGTCTACTTCACCTACAACGAAAATGGGAGCCATCTGAATGGGCAGGCCCTTAAGGGTCGGGAAACCGTTCATAATCTGAATGGGCATCATTTCGTCAAAGATGATTGTCTTTTCACGGAGCTTTGCTGCTCTTTTTGATTTGGGATTGAGATTTTCATCTCTCTCAAGAAGATCTTTTATCATACCCGCTGAGTTCTGCAAAATAGCATAGAACTGCTGATGGGTATATCTGAGCTCATATCCTCTTAAACCGATTGTATGACGGTCAAGGAATGCCGGTGTTGTCAGATAGGAAATAAGCCATCTGTATCTTTTAAGTCCTTTCAGAAGCTGGGGAAGCACCGGCCCGAGCTTATAGCTGAGCATTCCAAGAAGCTTGAGCCACCGGAAATAATCGTACATGGTATCCTTAAAGCCCTTCCACTCACGACGCTTTGTGCAGCGGTGCTCAGCAGAATACAAATCTCCAAGTCCTTTTCCTGTTTTGGGATTATAAGCCATATTATTTCACCTCCGCAGCTTTTTTGGCTTTGATTTTCTTGATTTCTATACTCTCAACAAATGCCTGAACTCTCGTTCTGAGCTGTCCGCTTGTACGGGACATATAGGGTCTGTCAATTGAAAGAGTGGGTATATTGTACTCATTATGCATAATATGGCTTGCAAGGGCACGCTCATATGACCAGTAAGTACAGAACTTTATCTGCTCATAGATAATTCCGTCAGCGTGATAATCCTTTACAAGCTCAGCGGCAAAATCAAGTCTCTTCTGAACCTTATGCTGTGCCGAATGACGTACACACAGTGTTGTCTGAAGATAGTTGCGGCAAATCTGAGTAAGTACATCCTCTTCGTCATTAAGGATAATCTCCTGTCTGCCGGGGAAGCTGCCGTAGCAGAAACGGTCTGCTACTACAAGGGCGCCGCTGTCTTCAATAAGAGAAATAAGCTCAGGATCGTCGATTTCCGAACCTACCACTACAACCTTTGCACGGAAGTTCTTCTTATGGTCGGGCTCTCTTGTTTTAAGCTCCTCAAGAGTTTCACGAAGCTTATCCACAATGAGATATTTGGGACAGGTATAACTTGCAAGGGTGAGTATATGGAACTCATATCCTGTTATTGTAGGATTGTCAAGCTTTCTGAAATTGCCGATTTCCGTAATCAGACGGCAGATTTCATTGTGCTCTTCAACTGCCTTTCTCATGGCATTTTCGGAAATATCCACTCCGTAATTGTCATGGAGAGGCTTTAAAACCTTTCTCGAAACCTGCTCACGAAGATGCATTACGCAGTCTTCATTATCTGAACATGGTGAATCAAGATTGCACCAGAAAAAGCCTTTTTTATCGGGGTCGGCAGTTCCTAAAAGCTCCATATTTTCCATACTGCGGTTCATGCACTCGCATACGTCAACGCCTGCCATTGCATCAAGGAATTTGTATCCGCCCTCGATTGCACGCTCCAAAAGTGCTCTTGCATATTCGCAAGTGGCATTTGACATGTAATATGTAGCGATTTCCATAGAGCCTGTTCTGGGGGCTCTGAGTCTTACAGAAAAGCAGTTGTCAAGATTCAAAAGAACCTCCGGCATATGGTAACATGTATAACCTACCGCAAGCTTTCCCTCTGCTTTTGCCTGCTTTACAAGCTCGTTATTGGCTTCTGTAAGAAGATTTTCAAAATAATAGAGATGTTTAAGATCTTTCATGTCACACCTTCTTCCTCGTTACTGTATTTCCATTGCTTTAAGGGCTCTTTGTACGCCCAAAACTATATTTGAATCATCGGGAAGCTCCATTACGCTCTTTCCCTGAACATCGCAAAGTGCAAGCTGCGGATCATCCGGAATCTGTGCCAAAACGGGAATTTCACCTGTATCCACAAACTTTGCTACTTCCGGGTCATTAAGACGGTTAATAACAGCTCCGACCTTTTTATACATCACAAGCTCGTCGGCAACCTTCTTTATGGACTGAATAACCTGAGTTCCCTTTTTGCTGGGGTCAGTAACCAAAATAAGATGTGTGACGTTTTCCATTACACGGCGGTTAACCTGCTCTATACCGGCTTCACCGTCGATTACCACATAATCAAATTCTCCTGACACCATGCTTATTACCGCTTTAAGGTATGTGTTTATACTGCAGTAGCAGCCGGCTGCTTCCGGTCTGCCTACGGCAAGAAAGGCAAATCCGTCTTTCTCAACCATTGCGTCAAAAATTCTGAATTTTGACTCTCCTAAAAGCTCAATTGCCTTTTTCTTGGATTTATCACCCTCACCGGATTCGGTAATAGCCTTGCGGATATCGTCTATCGTCTCGTTTACCTGCACATCAAGGGCAGTTGCAAGTCCTACTGCAGGATCTGCGTCAATTGCAAGGATTCTTGAAGTGGGATGATCCTTCACAAGCTGACGCACTATTGCAGCGGAAATAGATGTTTTTCCTACACCTCCCTTTCCGGCAACGGTAATAATCACATTTTCCATTTTGATTTCCTCCTTCACCTAAAAGATCCACATTCTTTAAATGTCAGTCCGACTGACATTTAAAATTACAAAAAAGTCGGTTAGGACATTCTCCAACCGAAAAAATGAACCTTTTGTTCTGTACTTTTGTAAGTTTAACCTACCTGGTGCAGCGAATTGTTTTCGCCGCAGCTCCTCCTCCCCTTTACATTTTATATATAAGCCTATTCTATTGAAGCACAATTTATAAATAAATTCAATCTTTTGAGAAAAAGATGTTAAAATTTTGTCAATGTGTAGATTTTTGCTGCTACCTTTTGTGCAGTTTTTAACAGCAAAATGTACAAAATTGTAAGCTTTTTAATTATTATGCATTAATTATGTTAATTTCCATCTCCAGTTTTCATTGACAACACTTTTGTGTTAATTTAAACTAAAATATAAAAGTACACGGGGCGTTTGCCTTTATCAATTGCAAAGCAAAGGACTGGAATTTATGAAATCTTTGTACATTAAAAACAGCGAGCAAATATACGCAAGTATTTTCTCGGAAAATAATCTCTATGTAATTCCCCCTGTATATCAGCCTGACTCTTTCAGCGGTGACACCTTTTTATGGATTATAAATGAGCAGGATAACTGCTTTACATATATCACAACCGACGGAACCTATAAAGTTTCAGCACAGGAAAACCAAAAGCATATAACTTTTTCATCGGAGTTTATAAGAAAAGATTTTGAAGGTTATCCGCACTGCGATTTTCTCGGCAATACTTTTGAATTTGACATGGGAGACGACGGAGCACTTACTGAAACACTGGCATATTTTTACTGGAAAAATATGCTTAATGAATGTGCTGAACGTACGTTTATGGTAGATAAAAAACATCTGCGTGAGGGATACGTGCTCTCGACGCTCAACACTAACTTTTACGGTGGAACTTATCCGGCAGTTGATCATGAATTTCACATAAGAGGACGCCTTGCAATGGGAAATTCCTTTGACGCTGACGTTGTTAGAAGGATGCTTCTGCTTCAGATGAAAGTTATGAAAACCGATTGGCGCAGGCAGTACAGAAATCTGCTTTCGCTTCAGCCCAACGGAAGATGTGAGTATAGAGTGCGAAGAAGAAGCAAAAATCTCAAAAAGAAAGCGGTTATGTTTCCCCTTACCGGCAATATAGAAATTGCAGAGGAATTATATCGCTATTACTGCCTGACAAAAGATATAAACTTTTTAAAGGATAACATAGGAACAGTGGAAAAGGGGCTTTCATATGTAGAAAAACATATTGATAAAACCGGCAGATTATGGTCCGATGTATATTATGAAGATCAGGTAATAAAGCACGGCGCAGTGGCTCAGGCTCAGGCATTTGCCATAAACAGTTTTAGGCTCATGGCAAAGCTTGAAAGGATTATTTCCAACGAAAAGCTTGCAATTCATTATGAAGAAACAGCTAAAAAAATGGCTGACAATTACATTTTGAACATCCCTGACGGATATTGGGATCCAGACAAAAAACGATACATTGACTGGATTGAAAAAAGCGGAAAAATTCACGACCATATTCATCTTCTCAGTAACGCTCTTTCTGTTTCACTTGGATTAAACTCTGAAAAAAGAAATAGTGAAATTTCCTCCATGATAAAGAGCAATGACATAATTTTTCAGAAGTTCCCCACCTTTCTTGCCGCCGATATTGCCGCTTATACAAAAAGCGAGATAGGAACAGGCGGTCCATACGATTTATGCGCTGCAGGAAGGTATTGGTGTCATGACGCAAAATACAGAAAGTGCGTAAAAGAAAACAGCCTTATATTAAATCAGCTTCTCACCGTAGCAAAACAGGCAAAAGATGATAAGTATGAAATGGGCGAAAGATACGATATGAATTACATTTATTACAATACCGGAACTGACGCCCAAAAGAACTGGCACGGTGCGGAATATTATTATGAATATCCAAATGTTTTCGCCGATGTACTCATTCACGACTACTGCGGAATAAATTCCCATGAAAAAGCAGATTTATCCTTGATTCCAAGCCTGTCTCAGCCCGCAAAAGTAAAGATGGAAAGCTATGGAATCGAATATTCATACACCGGCGATTCATTTACTATTAAAAATACAGGCAGCCACACCCTGAACATATACATTGACTTATCAAATATATTCGACCGCAGTGTATGCACTTCTGACTCAAATGCTAACAATGGAATTTATAAAATACCGTCTACGGAAACAATTGTTTTCAAGAAAACTTAATAAACCAAAAATGTAAACACAAAGAAAAATCCCGCACAGTGGTGAGCTGTACGGGATTTTTTTATAGCTTGATGCATTAGATAATAATCAGAACTGTCAAAAGTGAAGCTTATAGAGAGATGATTTAAAATGCAATTTGACTGTTCCGGAGCTCTACGATATATACCCTCCTTATATATCGCTTGAAACAAAGTGGTGAGCTGAGTTTCAGAGCCGGGGATTTAATAACTAACGCAGTCAAGAAAGGGTGCGGTACATATTTAACCGCACTGAAATAATAGCATATTTACAATCATTTGCAAGTTTTACATGATAAAAAACACATTTCACAAGATATAATACTTTGATTTATATTTTTATTTGATATAATATATTAAATAAAGTAAAAAGAAGGTGAATATAAGTGATTAATATCATAATTTGCGACGACGATATATCTTTCAGCGAAATTGTAGAATACAAAATTAAAAGCTGTATTCAAAATTTTGATTTTGAATTTAACATAACAAAAACAGACAGCCTTGACGAACTGGATAAACTTATACACGAAGATGCCGCAGATATTGCCTTTGTTGACATAATGGTCAACGGAACGAACTCAATTGACTGGTCAATTGAACATCTGCAAAATAAAAACACACAGCTTATATTTATGACAGGTTTTCCCACAGAAGCTTACAATATATCCGAAACCAAACACTGCTACTACATTATAAAACCCAGAATGACTCCCGAACGGCTTACTAAGGCAATCAAAAAAGCTGTTCAAAACCTTTCACAGAAAAATCCAAATCTCACCGTTATAAAGTCGGGCAGCAAAAATTATACGGTTAATTTTCAGGATATTCTCTTTGTGGAAACCTTTGCCAACAACATAACAATACATATTAAAAATCAAGACAGCATTACCATATACGCCACCCTTAAAAGCTTTCTTCAAACTCTTCCTCCGTGTTTTCTGCGATGCCATAAATGCTATGCAATAAACATGAATCACATAACTTCTTATGAACCTCACCAGTTTGTTCTTTTTTCCGGCGACAAAATACCCATACCTCCCAAAAAGTATAACAGCGTTATTGAATCCTATAAAAAATATCTGTCATACATATAAAGGAGCGAAAAGCATGGAAACAGTTAATCTTACAGACTTCTTTTCTTGGACTGCCCTGCTTCATACTATAAGAGCGATAGTCACCTTTAATATCACAAACGCTACCCTTAAAAGCAAATACAATCCATATATTACCTTTTTTATAATGACTGGAACTTGTGTTTCTTACTCTGCGCTGTTTGTTGAAATATCCACTGCACAAAATGAAGTACTTATAATGACTTTCTATTATGTAGTTGCATTTATTGCAATTTGCTTTTTATATAACGGAACAATTTTTGCAAAATTATTTACCACTATATTCAGTCTTTCTGCATGCTTAATTTCAAGTTTTTGCGCCACTGTTCTTTTAAAATTGTTTTTTAACTTTGGAATCAGCAATGGTGTTTTAACTACAATGCCTTTTCCTGAATACCTATGCACTTGCCTCTTTGTTTTCTCCTTTTCATTTTTGTTTGTGGCAATTATAAATTTCGTAAAATCCAAAACAAATTCATCGCTTAAATACAAGGCAAAGTATAGCTTTTATTATCTTTTTCCACTTACGCATATTTTCTCATCAGTACTTATATATCAGGCAATAAAAATTGCCACCCCTGAAGGCTTTTCACAAATGGCAAAAAAAGACCCCTTTCTTGAAAACGGAATCGTGTTGCTGATTTCTATCTGTCTAATATTTGATTTATTCATAATTTTCATAGTTGACAGGCAATCAAAGACAGAAGAGAAAAACATACAAAATGAAAAAGAGCTTCTTAAAAGCGAGCTGGACTATAATCAAATGCAGCTTCTAAAAAAGGAAAAAAGCGAGTTCAGCAAAGTTAAACATGACCTTATTAATCTTCTAACCACTGCAACAGGATTTATTGAAATGGGAAAAACTGAAAAGGCTCTTGAAATAATCAAAAAGACAAGCAGCAGTTTCAGTGAAATTTCAGGTGTACCCCTATGTGCAAATGAAACGC
>UQGM01000023.1 GCA_900540535.1 uncultured Oscillospiraceae bacterium
CGGTTACAACTGCGTTTGCTCCATTCTTTTTAAGGAGATTAACTCTATCGGCAATAAGAAGATATTTATCATCTTCTCTCGAAAGGAAAGGTTCGCACTCGTAGTTTTTAAGATAATCACGGCAATACTTTGATACTTTGAGATTGAGATTCTTTTCGGTAAGTCCGCCGTAAGAAGCACCGCCGTCACTGCCGCCGTGCTCCGGGTTTATCATAATTTTAAGCATTTACGTTCTCCTCCTCTTTGTTTTCAGAAAGTGCTGCTTTAGCTTCGTTTGCCTTACGTTTCTGAATAATAAGCTGACTTACAAGAACCGGCACTGCTGCGACCAGTATGCCCTGAAGAGTGCCGTTGGTGAGCTCTCCAACGGCAAGCTGCCAGTTTGAAAAATTCGCCGTTGCAAGGGTGATGAGCAAGGCGAAAAATATGCCGACAAGACAAAGCATCCAAGGGATGCTTGTATCTTTGACTTTTGCGGACTTCTTCATGATGAATCCAAGAAAAAGAAGCGCAGGGACGAGAATTAAGTAATTCTCAAGAATGAATTTTAGTAAGTACTGAATTAAAGTTTCCATTTGTTTTTCCTCCTTAAAGTTAAACTGTTGTTTTTAATTGTCCGATAACATGGCACGTAAACGAGAGATTTCTCTTTCCAGGATCTCCTGAATCAGCGTAGAATACTCTGAATTTAATACTGCTGTCGCCGTCTGAATTGTACATGCAGTTACACCAGCACCAAGGTTCACTTACACCAATATCTGCATGACTTATGAACATGTTGAAAGGCAGACCAATTTTGGCATCGTTACTAATCCACAGTGACGAAGTTTTTACATAAAAACCGATCTCTTTGAAAACTGGTGTATCTGTCCAGCATTCAATGGTTTTGTCATCCCATATTCTATAATTCCAACCACTCTTATATCCCGATTCGATTATCAAGGGAACAAACTTACCGTTACGTATCATTCCGTCAGCGTCTAACGATATTACATTTCCGTTGTTCCGCGTTACACTGAATCCATCACTTTTATGGAACGTCTCTGTAATATCGCCTTCCTTGTTTTCGCCTACAACTACACCTTGCGGCATAATCTTAATATAGTAACTGGTGTTTAGTATTGAGCTGAAGTAATTGAGTAAGATTTTATTTTCCGCACTGCTGGATGCAGAAATGTCGATAAGGCCATCTGTAATCTTGAATTCTCCTGTATCAAGATTCCAATAGTTTTTGCCCAGCTTGTCACTGAGAACCCCCGCCACAATGGTATCGGCTATGATACCGCTGTAATCGATTGCAAGAGTCCATTCCCAGCTCCTTTTGTCGGCGGTACGCTGACGGGAGACAAGTATTCCCTGAGTGCCGATTGCGAGAGCGCCAAACATTGGGCTGGTTTCGTCAAGGTTCTCGAAGAGGATAGCCAGTACATCCTGTTTTTTGGCTGCATTATATTGAGCGCCTAAACGAGTTACTGCTCCATTGATGAAGCCGGCTATTTTATCGGCCATTACTGTGCCATCGGAACGAATTGCGCCGTCTATGCGGTTGACTGCGCTTGATACGTCGGCAAAATAGTCACGCTGGAAGTCTCCGAGAACTACGTCAGTTACTTTCTTACTGAGAGAGTCATATGTAAGCTCAATTACTCGTGCATCTGTAACAATTCCTAAGCGGTTGTGTCTGCAATGGATTGTGTCACCGAGAGATACAGTTTCAAGGACCTTGTAATCTTTGTAATCTTCTGTATCAGAGAGCAGAATCATGTCGGCGGAAATGCTGATTTTCGGTTTATCGAGTCCTAACTCAAACTGCTCTTTACACTTATCTGTAAGTGCTTTATCAAGTGCTTCTTGGTCAGCGCAGATAATAACGCCGTTTTCGGCATCATCCTCAGAGGCATCTTCGGCGAGTTTCACGTCCTCAAAAGTCATTGTTATGACTTTAACTGTAGGGTAATCATATACTATATCGCTGCTTATATATCCGTCTCCCGACATCCTTCGACCGTTATGTGCAACAGGATATATTATTGTGGCAATTCCTCTTGTGTCGATTGTCTCGACCAGTCCATCAAGAGGAATATTCTTGCCGTAACGGAGTTCAACACCGTAATCACCGCCTACACGGTCGTTGATAATGACACTGTAGTTGTCAAAAAGGATCTCCCCGCCCCAGCGATTGATAAAGCTATTGTCATCATCACCGTTGATAGCTTCCATAAGGTTTTTGTACTCATAGTAAGCGGTAGAAATTTTCTTAATGTTAGACCTGCCTGAATACTTAGGGTGCGGTGTTGTCATGAGGTCAATAGCTTCCTGACCGTTTTTCTTTGTCGGTCTAATATCTTCGAGAAAGCATTCATCCATAGAATCATAGAATATAGGCTCAAGGACAGCAGACACACCGCTGTCCTTTTTCTCTGTCTGTTTGATTCTGAAAAGCTGTTCGCCGTTAAATGACGGCATTTTAACTACTGCATCCTCGGTAATATACTTCCAACGCCCGTCTGCATCTATAGGATGTTCGAGCGTTGCTTCCCAAGCTCCGTTGAGAATTACATGAACTTCTGCGGATGTTGGCAGCAAAGTCATATCGCCGTTGTGGGTGAAATCTGTGGGATTACCTACAGCGATCGCCTTGTAAAGCTGAATCATTATATACACCTCCAATGAGGCACTACATTGAGACTGAATCCGTCAGTAATGCTTATAGTGTTATCTCCGGGATTGAGATATAAGTCTTCGTAATCTCCGGTTATGGCGGTATTCTGCATAGTTCCGTCAATACGGTATGACAGCATTAAGTCTGTATTGATCGCAAGGTTTTCGGTAACAACAGCTTCAAGGGTTTTGCCATTGACTGTAAGCGTACAATCTCCGTTTCCGGTGATGATATAATCCGGGTGACACAAGTCAAGGGGATTGTATTTAGCTTCTTCCGGAGGCACTGCACGTAAGCCGTTGTCATCATACTGATAACCCTCACAGATAAACTCTGCCGTAAATTCTCCGAAGGCTTTATATTCTCTTGCGGACTCGCTGAGATTTACTTTTTTGACTCTGTAGTAAAAGCCTTTGCTGTCATCAAAATAAAGCTTCATGTCATTACGGCTAAGCAGCCAGCGTCTGGCATTGCGGAATGTCTCCTGCCATTCTTCGGGCTTGCAGACATAACCGAATGTTATGGGGATAGTAATATCTGATACCGTTCCGGGATATTCATACAGCTCGCCATCTCTGCCGGGAACTGTGTATGCAGATGAATCGATGACCGGGGCGGGAATGGCGGGACGCTCCTTGACAAGCAGGTTATAGTCCCGCTCCTTTCTTCCATTAAACTGAATTGAATACATTATGCATGCCCCTTTGCTCTTGCTACTGTGGTTTGTGAATTGGAAATACCGTTTTTTGCCACGCTTACAATATAAGCATCAAAATTCTTGTTGCCTATTTGTACATTGACAGCGTTATTAAGATTGATGTTTCCTGCTCCGAATTCTTTCATTTGACTTAAGCCGCCATTTATGTCGCCGCTCATCATGCCAGTTACACGCTTCATCGCTCCTGAAACTTTGTACAGGTTTTTATCTATACCCGCAACAAGCCCATCAATAAAATCAGGCATCCACGTCTCGTAATCGTGAAGCGGACCCACGTCAGGGCGAGAGAAATGAAGAAACTCTCTGATTTTGTTTCCAACTTCTTCCGCTGCGCTCTGGATTTTCTTAATTCCAGATTTAATTCCATCTACAAGACCATTGACAAAATCAGATCCCCACTCGAAAGCGGAATTAATCCACTCTTTTACAGTTCGTTTAACGGTTTCAATAGCTTCGCTGATTTTTTCAGGAATTTCTTTGATAGTGTTTACAACACTATCTTTAAAAGAACGGAAGCCATCAACTATTTTTGAGAGAATTTCAGAAATTTTGTTTTTAAGGCTAATAAAAGAATTTTTGATAGTTTCCCACGCTAATAAAACAGTATCTCTTATAGATGCCAAGACAATTTCTATATAATTTCTTATTCCTGAGAAAATGGAAATTGCGATTGTTTTTATGCCGTTGATAGCCTTTGAAATACCGTCTTTTATGTTCGTCCAGATATTAAGCATGTCGCTTTTGAGTTTGTCGAAATCTCCGGTAACCAAATCGCATATTGCAAGAACAGGTGCCAACACAGCATTTTTAATGGCTTCCCATATGCCACCTGCATATTCTTTAATCCCACTCCAGATGCCTGTAACAGTTCGTTTGAGATTGTCAAATAATGCAGATACTGTACTGACTATTAACTTGACAATAGGATTATCTAATATTTTCTGCCATATTTGAGTTATCGCAGTTTTAATTGATTCCATTTTTTCGCTGATGCCTTTTTTTAGATCTTCCCATCCCTGGACTAAAGACTCTTTAAATTTGTTCCAGCTGTCTTTAATCCACGCTACAGCCTTATCCCATGCTTCAGATATTGCCGCACTCGCTTTTTCCCAACTTTCTTTAAACCATTGCGTTATTGCATCCCAGTTTTCTATGATTGCGATCACAGCAATAATTGCAGCAATTACACCGGCAATTATACCGATTATAGGCAAGGCAGCTCCGCTCAACATGCCAATTGCACCAGCTATTGAACCTATAGCCATAATCAAAGGGCCTGCAACTGCGACTATTCCAAGTATGACAGCTATAATCGTTTTCGATGCAGGAGAAAGCTTGTTGAACCACGAAATAATTTTAGCGATTCCGCTCACAACATCTGAGATTATAGGCATTATTTCTTCTGCCAGTTTGGATATTTCAGTTTGGAGCTCATTCTGAGATTCCTTGTAATCAACGAGCTCTTTGTTGTTGTTTTTCCAACCTTCGTAAGTACTCATAAGGCCGTTATCAGCTAAAACCTGTAAAGCGTAGTCTTGCTTTTCTGCCTCTGTCTTACATTTGCTGAGTCCCTCAGAAAAGGTATCTGCACCTATTCCGAGACGATCAAGAAGTTCGCCAAATTGACCTGTTGCTGCTCCTGTAGCAAGAGTTTCTTGCAAAGAATCGGCAAGCGACTCAATTTTAAGGGTGTCGGGAAAACGAAGGTAAGCTCCGGAGAGGCCTTCAACAGCTTTTTGAAGATTGCTTTCCGTAAAACCCGCTTGAAGAAGATTGGAGACTGCTTCTACTGAGGAGTCGGTTTCGTCCGATACAACATTAAACGCCTTGAACGCTTCACGTGCTGCTCCTATTCCGGCAGCACTTTCTCTTGCGTTGTTATCAAGCTTTGAAAGATCAGTGCGTAACTCTTCAGTAGCCGGCACCGCCGCAACCATAGAACCAATGAGTCCCGCAGCGGCAGCGGAAACAGGTGTAATTGCGCCGCCTACAGATTGAAGAGTGCCTCCTACCTGCCCAAGCTTTGCTTTAAACTGCCCTAAACCTCCGGTGTTTTTATACTGCTTATTCAGAGATTTAAGCTTGTTCTCCGTTTCGGCTATTTCTCTCTGGAGTGCGTCGTATTGATCTGTGCTTATTGGATTACCAAATTCTTTACTGACTTCTCCTGCCTGTTTCTTGAGGGTTTGCAAATCTTTGCTTGTTTGCTGAATTTCTTTTTGCAAACGGTCATATTCGGCTGTATTGATCTCTCCGGAGTCTTTAAGGTCAGCTTGGCGGTTTTTCAGCTCTTTAAGCTTCTTTGCTGTCTCATCTATTTCTTTTTGTATAGGATCATATGCGGCTTTCCAGGCATCATAATTTTTAACCGATGCAGCTGCTTTCTCATTGGCTTCTTTAAGGAGTTTAAGCCTCTCCTCTGTTTCGCCTATTGCATCTTTAAGAAGCTTGTGCTTTTGGGTCAGTAATTCGGTATTGGTAGGGTCAAACTTAAGCAGTCGGTTGACATCATTAAGCTTTGTTTGAGTGTCTTTAAGGCTGCCATCCAGTTTATTAAGGGATTTTTCCAGCTGAGCGGTGTCTCCTCCTATTTGGATTGTTATACCTTTGATTCTTTTGTTTGCTATAAGCTCACCTCCTTAAAGCTTGTCTATATCTTCCTGAGTAGCCATTACCGGGTAGTCGTAATCATCGTTTTTCGACTCGATGAACATATCGTTAACCATTCCGACAGTTAAGAGGCTAAGGTCGGAAATAGCAATACCGCACTGCACACACCTCAGCATGAACAATGCGGTATTTACCTCTCTGTCTATTTCCCGCTCTCTTTTTTTGGCTTTGAGAGCTGTTTATTTCCATCGCCCCATAATGCAGCGATTTCAGGAAGCACCTTGTAAATGGAAAATGTATCGAATTGCGCAAGCCATTCGTCTATATCATCAGGCTGAGACGGATCAGCGTGACGAGCCATGAGAAAGGCAACCTTTTCAAATATTTCGAGAACATCAATGGGAAGCTCGCTTTCAAACTCTTCTTCGTTAAAAGGAATCCCTCTTTTTTCACAGTCTTCTTTGGCTTCTTTTTTTAACTGCTCCTGAATCTTAACCTGTTTATTGATCTTGATCATGTCAGAGAATATGTCACGATTAAACTTGACACGATACAACCTCGGAATGGCTGCTGAGGTTTTGAACTCACAAGATTTTCCGTCTATTTTAATGGTTTTATTCATTATGCCGCCTCTTTATCTTTGGTATAGACTTCCGTAAACCATCCCGAAATTATATCTTCGGTTGTTTCTGCTGTGGTCTTAGCACGAACTGTACCGTCTGATGCTGCCGCCGCAGAAATTGTCATTGTATCTGTGGACGGCTCTTTTGTATCCTGCGTTGTTGACGCAGAAACACTCGGACGTGTTGCAGTGCAATTGTAGAACCAAAACAGAATTGGTCCTTTGTCGCCATCGACCTGAAATCCCAATGCAAACTCCTGGGATTGTGTATTGGCATTCTCAAACAATACGTTGTTTGTGTCTGCCGCTTCTCCCAGTATGTCTTTTCGGAATTCGTCGGGAATGAGAGCTACTTCGAGATCCCCTTCATAACCTCCGTTAGATGCCGCAACATAATATTTAACGCCATCAGCCCAAAAAGGAGTAAGCTCTCCCTGCTGTTCGAGAGTGAGGGAAACTGCTCCGGGAATGGCTACAGGCGTATCATACGTCCCTTCGGCTGTTTTTTTTGCGTAATGTACGTTTTTGACGTTGAATTTAACTTTGTTGGATGTTCCCGCCAATTTTATACCTCCATATCATATGTAATTTTATAGCACTTCTGATCTGAAAGATATTCTTCTTCCTTCTCCCAGCTCAAATTTTGAAGTGCGTTTTCGACTTTAGATTCTGCTTCTTCGTCTATGTATTTGGCGTATAGTTCAACTTGCAGATGATTGACTTTATAGTAGACCTTGCCGTCAGCGTAAAAGTTATTGCTGTACGGGGAAAGATTGCAGATGTAAGGCATAGGAGGAGCTTCTTTTTCCGGCCACGCATGATAAGCCGTCGGAATTCCTGTTGACGTCAAAATGTTGTATATCTCTTCAAGGGTCATCCTTTTATCAGCTCCTGTGTTAGGGATTCAAGTTCTGTAATAGCTTCTCTTTCTGCTCTGCCAATATGTGGAATCGCCTCTACTCTCCCGCCGGTGGCGATAGCGTGTCCGTTTTCAAGAAGATACGAAATCTGACCTTTCTTTTTGTTGTATACGATGCAGCTGCTTGGAGACTGCTCTTCGGATACCCAACCTGATGCATATTCCCCAGAGTCCCTCGGAGAAGTTCGTTCAAGTCGCTTCACTGTGTCAGCCGTTACTTTTTTGACATTTTTGCGAAAACCTTCAGCGATTGCCTCCCCGTAATCTTCGAGCTCGGCTTGAATTGCGGCAGAAAGTTCGCCCATCGATATTATCTTATTGCTCATCATACACCCGCCTTTCTTTCGAGATATAGCTCTATAGTTTCTTTTCCGCCGAGATAAGTGCGGTATATGCCATACCTTACGCCGTCGAGCTCTGCAATTTGTTCTTCTTGATAATCAGGAGCAAACATTGTTACACGGTATTCAGGTTTTAGACCCGCTCTGCCTGCTTCAAACCATTCAGAAGCAGAAACAGAAGAGACACCGCAGTAAACTTCTCTCGGCGTCTCTTTGGGTATCTGCTGCCCTATGCTGTCAGCTGTATAAGTTACCTCTATCAAGGTAAGTATTTTTGACCTGTCCACAGCATCACTCCCAATCTGTATAGCCTGAGGCTGAGCGGAGCTGCGCTTTTTGCTCATCATAGGAAGCTTTCAGGCGTTCATATTCGTCTGATGACCCGAAATTTGCTTTACAGTAGGTAATGACCGCTCTTGTTATAAGAGGGTCTTCACCAAGCTCTGTAATCACTCCTGCTATACCGAGGTCAGCAAGAGCAGCATTAATAAGGTCTTTTATCTCTTCATCGAATGCGTTTGTTTTTATTCTAAGAGAGAGTTTGACTTTATCGAGCATCAGACAGATACCACCTTTCTCTTTGACTTACTGCGGGTGGACTTCATCCCCTCTTGAATGGCAGCTGTTTTCTCAAGAGGGGGTGTTATTCCCCCTTTGTAAAAACTGCGAATGCCTTCTTATCGGCGATCTTACCGTCAGCAAGACACATGGCTCTATATACTGTAGAACCGGAACGGAAGCCTACAGAGGTGTCAGCTGCTACTTCGATTGCTTTTGCGAAATTGAGCTTGTACTCTTTGAAGTCGCCGAAAATAATTGTGTCTGCTTTGCAGTTGTCATCGATAATGACAGGGTATCCGAAAATATTGAACTTGGCAGGCGCCTGAGGGTCAGCAACTACAACTTTATCGCCGCTGTCTGTCTTTATGCCAAGAACCGAGCCGAAGAAAACTGCTCTTGTCATGGCAAACTGAGCGTTAGGCGCATACTGTGTGGGCAGTGCCGCCAAGATGCTCAAGAGATCTGCATATGTCATGCCTGTGCTTGTCCATGTGCCGGTGTTGGTAACCTGTCCTGCGTGGAGAATACCTGTGGCTTTGTTGCTTCCGTCGCCCTGGAAGATTGCATTAGCAAGTGCAACCTGAATCTTATTGGCAAGACGTGAAGTAAGCCACTGCTCGAATGCAGGAACTGCCATAGCTGCTACATCTGCCGTAATCTCCACAGTCTTAATGAGCTTATAAGCAGAAAGGCTGATGCTGTCGATAGTGTCCGCACTGTCAGTGGCAGCTGTTCCCATATCCACCCAATTGGCAGCGTTAACTGTTCCTTCGACAGGGAACTGAACGTTTGAGGGAATGTATGTAGTGTCAACTGCCGAAATGATAGGCACAAGCTCAAGGCGGTGAACTATCATATTCATTGTCTCGGTAGGAATTGCCTTGCTTGCGGTTACAGCTGCTCTCTCTTCTGTTGTAAGGGGTTTGCCCTGAAGCTGTTTGAGCCAGCCGCTTCTGTACTCAGCACTGTCAGGACCCTTAGGCTCAGGTGTGCCGGTTCCGAATTTGCGAATAACAGTACCTTCGCCACTTACCACCTTTGCTGCGATATCCCTTCTGCGCTGTTCAGCTTCATACTGAGCAATGCGCTCAGAGATTGCAGTTGCCTCTGTGTCGAGAGCATCAAGGTCTGCGTCAGGAGCTGTAACCGCCGTTCTGATTTCCGCCGCACGTGAGCGCAGCTCTTCAATTGTCATGTCTTCAATGTTTCTTGGCATGTTGTTAAACCTCCAAAAGTTTTAATTTAATTTTTTTAGCTTTATTAGCCCGCTCAAGTCGCTCCGCTTGGATATACTCGATCACTCCGTCTGCATATCTCCGGGCACTAATTGACGTCATGTCGTTAGCGGGGATGCTAACAGCGCTGACGTCATATAGCTTACTGATTTTGGTTATCGTTCTTGTGCATGTTACAAATCGCTTGTCACGATCCTCTGTATATTCTTTTTTGTCCTCTTCTACTTTGAATGCAAAGGACATTTTGTTGGTGTAGCCGCCCTTAATCTCTTGGTAGAGCTGGCGGCCTGCATCGGTTCCGCCGAGATCAGCGGTAACTTTAAGGCCGATAGAGTCAACAGAAAGGGAGAGTGTGCCGTTTTTGTTGCGGGCGAATACTCTGCCTTCGTGGTCATACTGCATAATAACGTCGCTCATGTCGCACTCGGTAAAAGCTGTGGGGTCAATCTGCTCTACAAATTTGCAATATCTGTCTTCGTACAAAGTGTAAGGCTGATTAAAGGTTGTAGCATACCCCTCCACAATCATCTTACTTTCGTCAGTGCTTTCTGCCGCTCTGACTTCCATAACCATTGTGCGGTATTCTCTGCCGTCGGCAAGTCGCCTGAGCTGCTTGTCGGTCAGCTCATTCTTTTGGTTGTTCACTTGTTAAATCATCTCCTTTTTTAACTGTTGTGCCGTCAGGGTTCAGCAAATAATATTCTCCACGGATTGTGTAACGCTCACCTTCGCCGTTTGGTAAAGGCGGCAAGTTCCATATCTCTCTTACGGTGTCACGGTTGAATACGCCTCTGTCTGCCATCTGAGAAGATACATTGAGTTTTTCGGCTGTACTTAGATATTGCAATCGGTTTGCAGTAAGCATAAGTTCCGATCCGCTTGCCCGCTCCCGCTCCGTGAATAACATTTTTGTAACGACATCTGAGAACTGTATAGAAAAAGGCTCTATTGCGCCTTCATAAAAAGCTGACCAGGCGTCGCCGTATACTTTGTTTTGAAGTACATCTTCATTAACACCGAAATAATCAAATACATTTGTCTTTATCTGCGCCATCTGCTTTTCATCCACTACGAAAGGTGAACTTTTGATTTGCTGGATATTGCTGTAAGTATTGGGAAATAGCAGCATTCCGCCTTCACTGCTGCCAAAGCTGCTTTTGTTGAAGCGTTTTCTTTCTTTTTCGATGTCTTCCGGTTTGGCGAAATTGTTCATCTGCGCCATAAAGCGGAATGTAGCGGAATTTTTAACACCCTCACCAATACCCTGATTCTGCAAATTGATTAGCTCCATTGTAGGGTTAAGGGCGGCATTATCTTCGCCGAAGAAGTCGCTGCTGTACTGAAACTTTGTCATAATTCCGCATGAGCTTACAGGTATTGCAACTGTGTCGGATGACATAAAGCAATGTTTAAGCCATGGTTCCGACGAATACTGTACAATCTCACAGGTGGACGGCAATACCGGATATATTCCGTTTGGCTGCCCGAATTCGTCATATACCGGTACGATGAATGCGGTATTCTGAACATCCAGCATTGTAGACAATCTATAGAGAAACTGTCCCCAAGTCTGGAACTCATTAGGACCAGTTTTAAGTTTTGTTTGAAGCTTAGGTTTTGCGCTACCCTTTACTTCCACGGCAAGTTTGCTTATATGGGTTGCTCTTGCGTGAATGGCAGCTCTCACAAGCTCCTGCTCGTACAGCCTGCCGCTCCAAGACGTAAACACCGGGGTGTATGCGTTGAATGTCTGAAAATAGCCTTCAGGTTCCGGCAGCTTTGGGCTCTTTTTAAAGATTTTGTCGAATAAGCTCACGGCTTTACCTCCGTTTCGAAACTTGACGTTGCTCGAACTTTAATTGGAATGCCGTTTATACAAACAGCAAATTGTTTTTCAGTTGTCAAGTGACATTCTTTACTACATTTTGCGCATCTTTTCCCGTTGCACAAATATAAAGTTAGTTCATTCTCCATTTTGTTCCTCTTCCTGTCTTTTATGCGAAAATTCAACTTCTAAATCATGCGGAGCATACTCGACTGTGCACCAATGAGGCAGCACAATAACTCCACTACCTACCTGCTTGCGAATGTGGTCTTCAAGCAATCCTAATTCGTCTTTAGGAAGTGTAATGTTCACTCTTATGACAAGATCTTCTCGTTGTTCTTTAAGCCGCTGGTACCATCTCATGACCATTCCGAGACACTCTTTGCTTGGCTCGGCATTGTTGCACCAGCCGGTGGCTGCCGGGCACACTTCTATGTACTGACATTTACTCATTTTTAAGCTGCGCTCCTATCTCTGAATAATATTTTTGCCTTACTGTCATTGCGTCCAGTAAGGCAGCGGTTCCATCAACATGATCATTTGTCGATAATTTAATAAGCCTGCTCCTCTCGCTCTCTGCTTCGGTTTTAAGTGCTGCGTTGAGCAAGTGAACTTTTAACAGGTCGTTGTTTCCAATGCAGAAAGCTCCATCTTTCATGAGTCCTTCTGTATCTCTGATGACAGGCGTTAAGTTGAAGCCCTGAAAAACGTCGTCCATGTGAAAGCCATATTGTTTCATGTCCTGGACTAAATACTGACTGGAATATCGGTCATATCCTGTTTTCAGCGGGTATATTTGATACTGTTCTATAAGCAACTTGAACCAGTTGAAACAATCGTGATAATCTACGAAATTATCTCCGGAAAGCTTCAGAATACCTCTCTGAACATATGCCGCATAGGGCAGCCCGTCTCGTGCGGTAGCTTCTTCCAGCTTCTCAGCCGGGAGGAAAAACTTTGAAAATACATAAAGTATATTTTGCTTTTCTATAACTGCACAGCACGATGTGAGGTCAGTGGTTCTCGAAAGGTCGATACCTCCGACGCAGTAGCAGCCCCTGAAATCTTCAAGTGACAGAGATCTACCGGAAGCCCGCTCCACAACATCAGAAGGAAGCCACGCCTGGGAGCTGTTCTGTTTTATGTTGCAATATTTCGTGAGAAACTCCGCTTTTTTGCTGAGGCTTTGCTCAGCGACTGCTATCTCCTCTATGAGATAATCAACGGAAACAGACACACCCAGGTTGGGGTTTGACTTTCTCAGCTCGTTAATGTCGTTCCATTTTTGAATGTCATCTATCATATAGAGGAACGGCGCAAGACGGCGCTCTTTTGAATCGCCCAGGAGAAAACGGGTAGAACGCTTTATAAGTTCGTCATAAATACCCTCATTGATATATCCCGATGTAGATATTGACAAGATAATAGGCTGCTTACGGGCTCCGAGGGCTGATTTCATGACCTCATATTGCTTAAGCCCCTGATCTCCCGGCCATGAGGCTATTTCATCGCATATGGTAAGGTGCGGATTGAATCCGTCGGACTTCTTGGCGTTGAACGCTATTTTCTTAACGGAACTGTTTGTTTCCTCTATGTAATAATCTGATTTACGCTTTTTAATGAGCTGAGCAAGCTCAGGCTCTTTCTGTATAGTCTGCCAAAAGGCGGAATAAACAAGGTCAGCCTGGTCGAGCTTTGGAGCTACACAAAATACCTTTGCGCCATATTCACCATCAAGATAGACACAGTATGCGATAATAGCAGCAGCAAAGAGCGTTTTGCCGTTTTTACGGGATATAACAATCACGATTTCACGGAATTGCCGCAAACCGTCAGCTCCGACGACACCAAAAATAACCGAAACACAGGCTTTCTGCCACAGTTCCAGTTTCAGCAGGTCATCTCTGCCCTCGCAATGATGACAAAATGTTTCTATGAATTTTATTGCTCTATTCGCTTTCTTTTGGTCAAAGAAAAAGGACTGATCACTCAGCCCTTTGACAATATATTCATAAAAAAGTAAAATCCATCTACCTACGACAACAGTGCCGTCTTTCATCGCCTGATAATAAGCAAAGATGTAATTAACCATCATTCTTCAGCTGCTCAAGCTTGCTTCCTTTTGAGCTTGGAGGTGTTAGCTCAATAAGCTGCTTAAGGATAGTCTGATAGTTTTTATCGGTTGCCGCAAAGAGTCTCGCCGACGGTCTTTCCCGCTCATACGGTTCTGTTTTTTCGGACTGGGAAAACATCTCTGTTTCGCCGTTTTCCTGTATGTCTTCCCAAAGCTTATTGAGACGAACACGCAGCCTTGCAGCCTGTACTATAAGACCCTGAGCCACCGCAAACTTATTTGGTGGCAAATTCTTGTAAATCCTGGTAAGTCTGCGAATCTCAGACTCTTCCGTTATTTCTTTTAGTTTCTTCGGCATATTCTCGCTCCTTTCTTTTTGGGTAGGGGGTCACGTGCGCCCGGAGAGGAATTTTGTACTCCACCCACCGGTCTCCTAATATGCCTATATGTTTTCCGAATGGGGGGAGGTCAGAGTATAACTCTTCCGAACTCATCAACTTTATATCTCTTTTTATTGCCGTGAGCCTTGCTGTGACAATCTCGACATAGCAGCTCAAGGTTGTCCCATGATAATGTTATCTGCGGGTCGCTGATATTCTGCGGTGTAAGCGGTGTCTTATGGTGGACTATCTCGCCCGGCTTATATATTCCTGCTCTCAGACAGTTCTCACACAGCCCTGCCACACTCTTTATATATGCACTTCGTGTGTGCTGCCATTGTTTAGATTTATAGAAAGCAGCAGCGAATTTTTTCATATGGCCTCCTTGTAATTGATTGCAAAATAGCACGAAAAAACCGCCGTAAATACTCGGCAGCTGAAAAAATAATTTTAAGTTTTTTGAAAATCTTTTAAAAAACGGTTTACATGGTGATGTTATGGTGATATAATGTGTATGTAATCAAGAGAGGAGAGACAGTAATGGCAAAGCAAAAAGAGAATACGGAAAGAATTAATACATTTATCTCAGCTGATACTCTCGAGAAGCTGCGTAAAGAAGCCTCAGATAAAGGGACAAGCGTGAGCGGACTTATTAGAATGATTGTGCTTGAACACATAAACAATAACAAGGAGATGTACGAAGTGAACAAGAAGACAAAACTTAAGGTTAACGAAGATCAGGCAGAGACACTCAGAGAGATAGAGAGCATAATGAACGATATGCACCACAACGCATCGGACTTTTATTTCACTGAGAGCGGAAGCTTCGACGAGTTCCACGCTTACCTTGACAATGAGAGCAATCCCGACAGGCAGACTATTGACGAGATGCTTGAAGAAGCCGAACTTCCTAAGATTAAGTGGACTTACAATTCAGACCGTCTTATTAATGACATGGATTATACTTATGCTCCCGATGAGTGCGCCGACATAATCGAAGAGCGCTTCGAAAAAGGAGATCTGCCGGCTTCCGAGAACGTTGATAAGCTCGTATCCTATCTCAGAAGAGACTCGAAGCTTACCGACGCCGAAAACGCTGAAAAATGTGAGTTGTACAACGACTATGCACGCTGGATATGCGAGAGAGAAGTAGATGTAATCTGCGAGAATATAGAAGATTATCTTGATAAGTTCAGCTTCTAATGCTCACAACAAAACCCGCTCCTTAATTGGAACGGGTTTTTCTTTTTATCTCAGCTTATATTATAGCAGAAACTTTCGGGACATTCGGGACAAGTTTTGATTTTGATATTGACTTTTCGATATTGACTTTTCAGTTTTTGTTATCTAAATAGCGATAACAGATTTTTTTCACGCTTTCCTCCGTGTTGCTTCCACCCACACTTGCCGCAACCTGACGCCATGAAAGACCATTCACAAAGCGAAAGACGAATATTTCTCTTGTAAGGCTGTCGTTAATATCGGTAATATATCTCATAAGGCGGCTGCGCTCATAGATGCATTGCTGCTGTTTGGCTGCTATGATTGCTTTAAGGTCCATTATATCAGCGACAGATGACTCTATCTTATTGCCATAAGCAGTGCTTCTCGGCATACCTGAGAGATTTGGAGAGGACGGAGAAGCAAGCTTGCCTTCCAGCTCTTCGAGTCGGCGGCGGTCATTCTCTATTTCACGGTTGAGGTAATAAAGCTGTGATAATTCTTTAAGGGTCATTGAATTTTACCCTCCCGTTTGAGTTTGAGGTATCGGTCCTTCATGATGCTCTGTGAGAGATTTTCCAGAATCCAACAGATTACGTTCGCTGTTTCTACATCTGTTTCTTCTACGAGCTGAAAACTCATGGAATAGCGTTTTCCTTCGAGAGTTTCCTTTACTATGAGCGCAGACAATACTGTTTTTCCAAGTATTTCAATTTCCGACGGAGCTTCACATAATTTAAAACCCTCAGGAACTGGAAATTTGTCAAAAAATGCGGCACTTTGAGAGTTGAAGTGTTTAACGTTCATTTTTATCCTCCATTTCACACAGATCTCCTTATGCCCACTCCTTTAATTCTCATGTATTCCAAAAAGCACTTTGATTTTATCCAACGGCACTATGCCTCTACGAAGCATCTCATGTGCTTTCTTTAACGCCTCTGTTTCTGGCCAAATGGCCACAGAGAGAAAATTAAGATACACACTGCCTTTGTTGGCTGTGATTTTAACTTCATATTCTTTGGTGTCGGAGGCGGTAATGTACTTTCGGCCATATACCTTTTTCATGTTGTCCCATACTTCCCACGGAATAGCAAAGCAGCGGTCTTTGATACTTATCAGGACAAAGCAAAGGGCGCCTAATTCGTAATGTATGCGCAGAGCCTCAGCCTGAGCGGGAGTTACCCGCTCCTGCTTCATTGTGTCTGAATCTGTGTGCTTTGCCTCAAATACTACTGCCCTACCTCCTGAAAGAGTGCCTTTATAATCGGGCTGGGCGGCAGCGGTGTATATTGCCGTAAATTTGCCCTGCCTGTCTGCACCGCTTATTGGGCGCATGGGCTCTGGCGTCTTTTCTATGTACGCAAGCTTTCTGCTTTTGTACACTTCACAGGATACTTCTATAAGCTTCTCAAAGGCTGCTCCCGTGGATCGGGAGCGGGAACCCATGAGCTGTTTTTCGGGAGCGGGTGCTTCTACGCTTTGACTGTTTTCAACTTGACGGTAACTTGATGGTAACTTGCTCACTCTTCCGCCACCTCGAAATAATGCCCTATAAGCTCAGAGGCTTTGTTCTGCAGAGGCTGCTCGGAATTGCGGGTACATATGTAAAGTATCCCTTCCTCTATGTAGTACTTGTCCTCGAAAACTTCCATGTTGACCTTATAGGGAATAGGATCTTCCTTTGTGCCTGTGTGGGTTTCGTCTATTCTCTCGAATATGGACTCTGTGCCTTGACCGAGTATCCAGTTAGGGAGAAACTGCTGATTAGCTTTTATTGTTTTATAGAGGTCGTCGCCATATGTGAATTTAAAGCCTGTTTCTTTAGCTGCGAAATTAGCGTCTACAAGCTCCCGCCATGTGGGATAGTATGACTTCATTCGCAGTGATGTGTTATCATCAATAGTCAAAGTGTTTATTTGCTGCTTTGCAAATATAGTAAATACTTCTGATTCAGTTAAAGAGCGGTGCTTTTCACGCTCCTCCCATTCCTTTTGCTGACGCTGTAATTCTTCTATTTCTTCCTGGGTCATTTCTGAAATTATACCGTTTTCGTATTTTTTCATTTTCTTCTCACTCCATATAATCTTGCTGTTTCAGTTCCATCAAAGCACAAAGCTGGGTCTGGCGCAGAAAAGTTAAATTTGTCTCCGGGAGTATATGGATAATTATTAAGCCCTCCAAACCCATCACCTTTTATTGGATATATAGTTTGACTGAAGCCGACTTGAGAATTATTGCATGAACCGATACGAGCTTCAAACTGATGTAAGTTGTTTACACACATATCGTATTGCTGTGTTGCGAATCCTTTGGGTTCGAACACCGCACCAGCGGTACCTCCAGCTCGAATCCATACTTTTCCAGTTAAATCTTTATTGTAAGTTCTTGTAATAAATAGACGCAGCTTTTCCCATTCATCAACTTCGCCTAATTCATATAAAGCTATGTTGGGACTCAAAGGTATCGTGCCGATTTCCTCCCAGGTTTCCGACCCGGCGACTTCTTGAAGTTCGTATCCTGTTCCATCTGAGTTAACTACGGGGACTTTCCCTGCATTTATGGCTGTCGGCTCCGGAACTCCTATACCTGCTTCTCCTCTTGAGGGCTTGCCTGTATCTTCATCGCCTAAAAACCAGTTACCGTTTTCTCCTATTGTAGGGGTTGTGCCATTTTCGCCAGTGGCACCTTTTTCTCCTTTATCTCCTGTATCTCCCTTTTCACCCCTTGACGGCTTTCCCGTATCCTTTCCGTCAATATGCCAATTTCCGTTTGTTCCAATTTCAGGGGTTACGCCATCCTTGCCTGGTGCTCCTGTTTCACCTTTGGTTCCGGGGATGCCTCGTTCTCCTTTCTCTCCTCTGGAGGGCTGCCCCGTATCCTCTCCTTTCAGATACCAGTTGCCGTTTTCTCCTATTGTAGGTCCGTATGTTAAAACTTTCTTTGCTTCCTCCTGAGCCTGCTGTGCTGACTGTGCAGCTTCGTCAGCGCTGCTTTGGCAAATGGATATAAGCTGAGCTATAACGTCTTTTTCCTCAGGGTTGATTTCGGGATCTTCAACTTCAAGTCCTTCAAGAACTCTCATCTGTGCGAGAGCTGTATTCCATTCGGCTGTAATCGTGCCGTTTTCATCTGTTTTTACAGCGCATATAACAAATTTGGTGTACCCTCTGTAATGAGTAACAAGTCGTGAAAATGGCCATGTGAAGGTTATGTAATCCTCTTCACCTTCCACGGGCTTCAGGTCAGTTACAATATACTGCCCTTTTTCCTGACGGCTGTTTATGTAATTGATCCTTAATTGCATCTGAGTGAAATCTGCTCCCTCAACAGCTTTTGGAAACTTGAATTTTAGTCCCCTTACATTTTCATCTGACTCAACACCTGCTATGCGCTGAGGCTCTGTAAGGGTGAGCTTCCTGCTGACAGGTTCTAATGTGCAATATTCCTGCATTAACATTACTCCTTTATTTGTCGTAGTAGTGAATAAGGCTTTCGCCCGTGATTCTGAGCTCACGGGCTATTTCTGTTAATTTTTCGTGCTGCTCTCTCAAACGGCAAAGCTCCCCGTCCTGAGCTTTGTGCATTCTGAGTTTTATTTTTGCTGCCTCCCGTAGCAGCTCGTGGGATTGCCTAAGGTATTCCCTGCCGATCTCTTCAAGTGTCATGGCACAAATACCCGCTCCTTTCTGTTTGTTATTCTCTTATTTCGGTTTCAAGCCATTCTTTGCAGCTTTTTTCAGTGTCTCAATATTCGCCCTGCAAGGCATCGTCAGAGACAGAAACAATAAACTCCGCCATTTCGTCAACGGACATTGATGTAATTCTTTCATAGTTGGTCATGCGTTTCCCTCCTCTCTATGGTTCTATGAATTTAAGTCCAAGAATAACGTAGCCTTCTTTGCAGTATCGGGGATCGTCGAGGATGTAGGAAATCTGAGCGCAGAGGTAAAGACCTGTATAATCTTCTGTAGCTGCGCTCCATTCTCTGAGAATGAGGATGTCGTTTACTTGAAAATCCCTGTCGTTTTTTCGGACTTCAAAGTTTTTAAGATGCATTGAAAGCGGCGTGTAAAACTCACACTCAACTTTAAGCTGATGTACACGAGGTTCACAGCCCGCAATTTCATATATACTTGCCAATTGGCTTCCTCCGTTTCTTGTAAATTTTAAAAGCTTCTTTAGTGAGATAGTTTGCGTGTTTCTTTCTTATGCGGCGCTTTTTGCAGCGTCTCATATAGTGAAGTGATTTTGGATTTTTAGCACATACCTCAAACCAAGCTTGCATATACATCCACGGCTCAGAGTTGCAAAAAATCTTTGAAAAATATTCAATAGATTCTTTTAATACATTGCAGAACTTTTCGAGTACTTCACAAGTCTGAGAAAGCACATTGTTGACAAGCTCTTCAGGAGCTTCGTTGCACTCATCAATATCATTCACGGTTCGCTCCCTCCTCTCGCTGGTTTTATGTACATTCCGCATTTATACGGAGCATTAAGACATTTGATTTCGCAATCGTCATAACGTTTGCAGTTGTAACAGCAGGTGTTATTCCTGAGCTTTGATCAGCGGAATATGCTGCATACTTTCTCTTTTTTGGGTGGCCTGCTCATTTGCCTGTTCTCCTTTTTCTTCTTGGATTCCCTGTGGCGTAAAGCTCATATTCAAGCCGGCGGAGTTGTGAAGCCAGCTCTCTGATTGCTGTGTTATCTTCTGTATAGGCTTTATACTGTGGACACTGAATGTGACAGCCCACAAAGCGGCAGGGACAATTCTTACAGGGTGAACGCATCAGCATTACTTCCTTTCGATGTTGCTGAGGATAATCATGAAGTACTTCTCGAGTGCTGCCCTGAGCTTTCCTGCTTTCTCTTTGTCTTCGGCGGCGATCTCTTCCGTAAGAGAAAGACACGCTTTTATCTCTGACTGAAGATTTTTGAAACGGAACTGAAATTCTGCAGTTTTGCCGTCAGACTCAAGCCGCTGCTCTTTGCGGAGCTTTTCGAGCTCTGTTTTGTATTTCTCACTTTCTCCGCTGAGGGCAGCAAAGCGTTCCTCGTACTCTGCGGAAAGCTGCTCTTTAGCCGCTTTCTCGGCTTCTGCCTTTGTCTCTTCTTTAACTTTCTCTGCTTTTTCTTCTGCCTCATTGAGCTTTTGTCGGAGCAGCGATATTTCGGTTTCAGATCTGGATTTTAAATTAGAAATCTCAGCGCAGTGCTTTATATGCACTTTTCTTTCTGCTTCCGCCATTATGGCTTCCCGCTCTTCATCCGTTATCTCGTTGTCGCTTTCGATGGCTTCCAGCTGAGCTTTCAGGCTTTCCGCTTCTTTGAGTGCTTTTTCAAGCTGTTCTTTGAGATTCTTTTCGGTCTCTTCCGCTTTTTCTTTTGTTTCCGTGTTAAGAAATGACAGCTGCTCTTTTGCTGAAGTAAGTTCTTTTACCTTTTCTTCCAGCTCCCTGACGGAAAGACTTTCAGCTTCCCCGCTCTCGGCGAGCTCATAACGCTCAACAGGACTAAGCTTTGAAAGAACTGTGAGTTTGGTTATTCCAAGGCTTGCATTCGATTGCAAAAACGTTGTTCCTAAATTCTCATAGCAGGATATGTAGTGATAAGCCATTCTGGACTTTATGCCGGCAAGCTTCTCTGTGTAATCCTCAAAGGTATCAAAGCCCAATTCTGTATAGAGCTTTTCGTCTCTCATTCTTTTGAGCCCCTTGCAGAACTCCAAAAGGGCGGAAGCTGCCACCTGCCCATTGGCCATAATCTGAGCATGAAGCTTTGCGGCTTCATCTGCTCTTTCTCCGGTTATTTCGCTGTATTCTTTAACAAGTATCTCTGACATTTTGCATTTCTCCTTTATGCGGCTGTGACCGCTTTCTTTTTATTCTTTTTGTTACACCATTCATCCCATTTCCTGAGAAATTCTTCAATTTCGGGAGTTTTGCCGCAGTTGCGCAGACCTCTGCACTGGATCACCGTCTCGCTTCGAGGAGACAACTCCATTGTGTAATATGATTCATCGGGAGCAGACTCTTTACGGATAAATAGAATACTCGTCTGACCGTTAAGGTATCTGTCCGCATAAGTGGCTACACAGTGGTTCAGGCTTGCTCCCTCTTTTATGAGCTCTCCCGCTCCTTTAGCCGGTCTTATGAATAATCCGTCAGCAGAGAAAGAATATTTCTTTTCAAGAGCTTTTAGCTTTACCGCAAAGGCTCTGTCCTGCTCCGCTATAGCTTCAGCTTCCTTCTGTGCTTTAAGCTCTCTTATGGCTCTTGAAGTGTCTTCGTGAGCTTTTCTGAGGTCTTCCGGGAACAGGATAAACTTTCTGCTGAGGTCAAGCTTCAGCTTTTCGCACTCGTGGAGGTAGTCGTAATAGTCGTTGATGAATGAATAACAAGCATCTCCTCTCTGTTGGCTGCTTAGATATGTCCTGAGTTTACGCACCGTCATTCTTTTGGTTAAGTAATTGATTTCAGAAGTTCTGTATCTGTAGTGCTGCCTGATGAATTCTATGTCATCGGGATTTCTGAGCTTGTGCCGGATGATAAATTGCTTATCTGCCAGTCGTGTTCGGTTACAGCCTTTCAGTTCTTTAACTGCGCTTCGGGGAACTCCGAAAGCTTCGGACACGGTTTTCTTTCGAAAATTCACTATCTGCATGGATAAGTGCCCGTTTATTTTATCTGTAAGCAAATTTGCAAATCCTTCTTTGAAAAGCTTTTCTGTAAGAACGGGATATTTCACATACAGTTCAAGGTATCTTGTAAGATCGGGCGGATAAGAAGAGCCTGTTTCCTGCATATATTCGTATGCGCAGCTGTATTTGAAAAGCGTTTTTGCGAGGTCGGTTTCCCATTTGATGCCGAGAATATAGTCAATGCTGCTTTGGAAAAAGTTGTATGGTACAGGCTTGCCAACACTCCTCTGCTCAATCCAATATTCCCAGCTGCTGTATTCGTCAATAAAGAAGTAATCCATTCCATAAGCACTGTACAGCTTACGTACAAAGGTTCTTATACCATCAGGATGAACGTATACCCTCATATGCTCGCTAAGTTCCAGGCGTTCATCCCATTCTCTGCCGTAAGAGCGGCGAACATAGAAAGAGCGGAGCATCAGGGCTTTGTTTCTCATTTTCTGAACTACAAGAAAATATCCGTAATCAATAAGCGTTTTGTGTCCTCGCCATTCATCTTTGAAGGTGATAACTCTTCCGCACTTTGGGCAGATTCCCGACGTATTGTGCTGAGCTGAACCGCTTTTCAGCTCACGCAGAGAAAACCTCTCTTCGCAGTAAAGACACTCGGCTGTGTATCCTTCTTTTGTGCTGCTGACGGTTGCGTAATTAACCTTGCAGAAAAGATCGTCTCTGATCCATGCTTTCAGCTTGTCCATATCGAGGCGGGGCAGCATCTCAAAGATGCGCTCCATTGTATGTTGTTTTGCCATTTTGCCCGCTCCTCTCAGATAAGGTCGAAGAGGTCAACGTCAAGACTGCTCTTCGCCTCAGTGTGTGCGGGTTCTTCTGCCGGTTGGCTCTCTGGATGCTCTATGCCGAAGTATTCTTCTGCCCATGTGTAAACTATACTGTCCTCGATGGCAGCAACTCCATTCTTTGCCTGCTTCTGTGCTTTGTTCCTTATTGAGCCGAGGCAACCTTTAAGGTTTTTGTTTTCGGGATCATCTATTTTGCTGACATCAATAAAGCAATCTATGATGTGCTGAGCAATAAGCTTTTCGTATGCTGAGCCGTTCTCGGCTTCTTTGTCGACTTTATTTATAAATTCCTGATTAGTCATATTAATTCTCCTTTGATTTTCTTATAAGCACTGCGCAGATCTCTTTAATCCCTCTTGCGCATCCGAACATACACATACCAATGCCCGTTGTAGTTATTGAACGAAGCTTCCGCTCCTATGTAAGAATATCCTTTATGGTGCTTCTCCCAATATTCACGGTCATAAAGCTTTTTTTCAGCTATTCGGGCTAAGCCACGCCTTGTTATCTTGCCGTCACGGGGCTTTTTGATTGTTGGCTGCTTGAGGTTCTTCGACCCGCTCCACCGCCGCTTGCCCTCAGGATCTTTGGTCATATATCTTGCAAGAGCTTGCAAACCGTTTTCATTAGGTTGTAATCTTCTTGCATTGGTCCAGTCTCCGTGACCCCATTTCTGCTCTGCTGTGTCACGGTCCATGCCGGACATAACCATATGAATATGCCAGCGGAGAACACCTGTTCTTTTACTGACTTTCGCCTCTATGACATATACATACTTTAATTCAGGTAAGTTGCTGCGCTTGCGGTGCCGCCTGATCCTGCTGACATAATTTTTAATGTCATTAACTACCTCATCACGAGTAGACGGCATTTCGTCATCTCTGTATGTGAGGTGTACCGCAAGATCTCCACCTCCAAAGTTCGTATTAAGAATTCTGTCCAACTCTTTCTTTGAGTTTTTGTCGTTGAGGTTCTTTTGTGCTTCTCTGCTGAGAGAGCCTGCTGGTTTCTTTCTACCATCGGAACAAACGGGAAAGAATTCTACCTCAAGGATTTTGCCTGAGACTATTCTTTTTTCTCTGATTATTTCACGTCACCCCTTTTCATATGCTCCGTTTGTTAATACCCAATACAAGACCGTCAAAGGGCTTCGGAGCCCTTAAAATATTGACTTTTCGGGGGTGACTGTGCTATAATTAGTTACGGACACGAGTGACCCCAAAAAGTCACGCTTCGAGCCTACCCGGCTGCAACTGGGCAGGCTCATTTTTTATGCTGTTTTTCATTTACTTTCACTCATTAAAGATAATCTTTCAGGTTTTGCCACTATTACAGAGTGCGGAGCTTTAAGATCCTTAATCTCGGCAGAAACCGCTATCTTTCCTTTGCGGAAGCGATAAACAACGGCATCTACCGTGCCGTGGAATTCGTTGCCAAAATAATCTTTATATGTAACCTTTGTGCCACTGCGAAGAGCGTCTTTCAGTTCTTCAGATGTCATCGTTATTTATGCCTCCTCTAAGTCGCCGAAATACTTAAAATACAGCTCAACTCCGTTGCATTTCTTGAAGATTTCTTTTGCTTCTTCCGCTGTGTGAGCAATGCAGGTCTTTTTGCCGAAATCTTCGCACTTCAAAGAAAACCAGTTGCCTTTGGCTGTTCTGTATAGCTCCATGTCATACCATATACAAAACTGGGGTGTCAGTGTCAGCGGAAATCTACGCCTGTAATTAAGAACCTTTTCAGCTTTGTCTGTGTCGTAGATTTTGTCGTTAACAATGAATTTCATTTCGTTCTCCTTCCTTTTTAAGATGTTCTTTTATTCTTCTGCGGACTCTTGTGTCCAGCGTTTCGATGAAGTTTGTCCAGGCTTCAAGTACATCCGTGAAGAAGCGTTCACGCTCCCCTTCTATGGCGACAATGTAGCCTTGTGCAACCAGGGAAAGGCTAACCTCTCGGCAGTGGTAGATTACAAGCCTTTGAACAGTGGCTTTGTCCTGCACCGTTCTGCTCTGATACTCCTTTATTCTCTTGCGTCCTCTTGTATCTAACGTCTCAATAAAGCTTGTCCAGGCTTCGAGAAGGGCGGTAAAAAATCGTTTCCTTTCGCCTTCGATGGCGACGATGTAACCATAAGGAACAGAAGATAAGCTCATTTCTCTGCAATGATAGAGAGCATGACGCTGAATAGGCTCTTTGTCTTGCGTTTCCATTTCTTCACCTTCCTTTTGATGTGCTCCTTTAAGCCGTTCTCAAAAGCAATGAGGATATCTTCATAGATGATGCCGAGAATGAGCAGCGCACCACCGCCAATGCCTACAACAATAGGGATTATTGTTTCGATCAGTGACAACATAGTTATTCCTCCTGACTGCGGATATCCAGCGAGCCGCACTCTTCAGATTTATGAAATCGATTGGCTGCGGCGATAATCTCGTTAGAACTCAACAACGTCTTAATCTCAGGACTTGTGTTGATACTGCCGATAACGTTCCTGACCAGGTGATACAATATCTGCACGGCAATTCTGTCATCTATGTTGATGTCGAACCCGCCACACCACAGTGGCAGACACGAATAATCAAGGTTGGCAGCGCACAGGTTGGCAGCGCGCAGGTCGGCACCGCACAGGTCGGCGTTGCGCAGGTTGGCAGCGCGCAGGTCGGCGTTGCGCAGGTCGGCACGACGACCTTGAGGATCATTGTCAAGCCAGAGCTTGTGTAATTTTAAGATTTCTTTAATTTCTTCTGTCATTTTTCTTACCTCGTTCCTATGTACACTGCAAATGCAAGCAGCAGGAGAAGAGCAGCTGCTTCTCCGATTATGATTACAAGCTTGTAGAGCGCATAGAACGCCATTATCAGCATAGAAGTTTCTATCATTTCTATTCTCCTTTGTAATTGATTGCGAATTACAGTTTCGTCTTTACAGGTACAATCTGCCTGAAGGGCAGAACGGTACTTTCGTCCTTATCTTTGGGCAAGTCGCCTTTAAGGTAACTTTCAAGAGTCTGACGGTTAATAAGGATTTTAGTCGTGGCTCTGACCACCGGCAGCTCTCCGCGCTTGATTATCTGTCTGAGTGCATATTCGCTCAGGCCGTCAATTTCCGCCGCTGCCTGTTTGATCGTCAGCATTTGCATGTTTCCCGCTCCTTTCTGTGTGACGAATTGTCACATTATTTTTTACCTATAAACAGCATTCTGAAAGTTTCTCTGCCCTTGGGTGTGATGAGCGTCTGAGTACCGCTCCACTGAGTTTTTTCGTTAAAGGTTTCCTTGATTTCAAAGAGCCCTTTATTTTTGTCTGCATAAGGCATAAGCTTGCCCTTTTTGTCACGGTAGATGTACGTTTTCTCGAGAAGAAGAGCTATGAACTCTTTTTCTTTTATATCGAGCTGTTTTGCCGTTTCTCTGAAAGATGTTAAAAGGTTTCTGTCAACGAGTTCATCAAAGTAATCTGCTTTAGGCTGCATGATTTGGTTTTCAACGGTAAGCTGTGAATTAGCTATTTCCAACGCTTTGCGCTTGTTCTGCTCATCTTTAAGGGCTGTACAAAGCTTTATCATGGTATCAGGGTTTAAAATAGCGTTTTCAAGGGCTTCAGGTGTCATGTATGCGCCGTGTTTACGAATGGTGGGAATGACTTCATGTGTTATCCAGCGTTTGAATTTCTTTGCCGTTGGGAGCTTACTAGAAAGAACGAGGGAATAAAGACCTGATTCGTTGATGAGAATCCCCTTTGTCCCGTTAACGGTGAACAAATCGTTCACCGTCTTATCTTCTTCATCAACATGGTCTCTGATAGCCTTTGCTGTGTTTGTGTATTCAAGAATATCCGCTACATCCTTACCCACAAACCAAAGTTCGTCATTAATTTCAATTGTTCTGATTTCACCAAATTCCTCGTTTTTGAAAATCTGTAATTCATTCATGGAGTTTTCCTCTCTTTCTGTGTAGTTTAAATGCATTTCAATTTAAATCCGTTTATTACGTTTAAACCGTAATATCAGACTAAAAAAATAAGATCTTTATAATCAACTTTGTAAAGCTCTTCAATTTTTTTAAGCTGTGGAACATCTGGATAGGATTTACCACGTTCCCAATTACTTATTGATTCTTTACTTACACCTATTCTGTTTGCAGCTTCCATCTGTGTGTAACCTGCATTCACTCTTGCAGCTTTTAACGTGATCGCCATGTAATCACCTCCTGTGATTATGATTATATTACGGTTTAAACGTAATGTCAACGGTTTAAACGTAGTTTTTTAAAATTAATGTTGATTTTTTTACGAGTTAGTGATATAGTTTGTTTGTGAGGTGATACTGATGTCTAACAATCTAGGAAATAAAAAGACAATGTCGAAAAACATTCGCTATTATATGGATTTGCATGGGAAAACGAGACAGGATATGTGTGACGCTCTTGGCGTTAAGTATACTACATTTACCGATTGGTATAATGGTAAATCATATCCTCGAATAGATAAAATAGAGATGATGGCTAATTTCTTTAACATTTCTAAAGCCGATCTTGTTGAAGAACCAGCTAAAAAACAGAATAAATTCTTAATCCCTGTCCTCGGTACCGTTCGTGCCGGCATACCTATGGAAGCAGTTGAGAACATAATAGATTACGAAGAAATCTCCGAAGACATGGCACGACAAGGCGAATTCTTTGCTTTGCAGATTAAAGGCGACAGCATGGAACCGAGAATTTGTGAAGGTGATGTTGTTATAGTCCGAAAGCAATCTGATGTTGACAGTGGAGACACAGCGATAGTGCTTGTTAACGGTGAAGAGGCAACGATCAAAAAGGTACAGAAGTTTAACGGCGGAATTAATCTTATTCCTAGCAATCCGTCTTACGATGTACGTACTTATACAAATGAACAAATAGAAGTGCTTCCTGTTCAGATATTAGGTAAGGTTGTAGAGCTGAGGGGAAAATTTGCATAATTTGTGGATTTTTGTCACGTCTTCGCTTTTTAAAGCGTTGTAATAGTTGTAGGTGTATTTGTACATTTGCAAATAATAAAGAAAGAGGTTATAAAAATGGGGTTCAGATTCAGAAAGAGCTTTAAGGTGGCTCCCGGAGTGAAGCTCAACTTCAACAAAAAGAGCACAGGGGTGACTTTTGGGGGTAAAGGTTTACACTATACGATTAATAGTTCAGGCGAAAAGACAGCAAGTGCCGGGATACCGGGAACGGGACTTTATTATACCAAGTCTTCAGGGGGAAGTTCGAAAAAAGAACATAAAAATGGCAAAGATGACAGCTTTGCCAAAAAAATGGAGAATGCTGAAAACAGGTTTTCAAAAACGAATGGTGGTTCCGAAATGTCGGAAAACATTGATAACAGTTTTAATGGCTACGACGATTCGCGATATACAAGCAATTATGATAGTTTTTCAGGCATGAATTTGCCGCCACAAACCCCAAATGGTTCAGGCGGTTCTTCAGGAGACAATTTTCCGCCAAACGAGCCTGACAAATTCAAAACGCCAAAAGAGAAAAAACCTTTTTACAAAAGATTATGGTTTGCTATATTGATGCTTTTTGTATTTGCTCCGGCTGGTGTATTTCTGCTTTGGAAGTACGCAAGAGGTTTCAAAGTAATTAAAATTATAGTAAGCATAGTTTTTTTATCATGGTTCTTTCTTTTTAGTTCTGCTTTTATCGCCGCCATTAACGAATTGGATTCTGAGAGTCCAAGCGATACGCAAGTATATGAAGAAGTAGCAAATGAAGATATACCTACAATTACCGAAACTGAGACTCAGACAGAGACTGAAACTGAAACTGAAACGCAAACAAAGAAACCAACTCAGCCTACTAACGAAAGCTTTAACAATAAGCAGCCTGCCACCGAACGTGCTACTGCTCCAGCGGTAAAGCCCACCAAGCCGACAGAACCGGCAACCAAGCCTACGCAGGCAGAAATCACGTATGTTTTAAGCGCTAATACGAAGAAGTATCATCTGCCCGGTTGCCGCCACGTTAAAAAGATAAAACCGGAAAATTATCAGGAATCTAAAACCGTTCCATCGGATTACTCTCCTTGCGGAACCTGCCATCCTGATAGGTATTAAAATAAATAAAAAACGCCCTACCCTGCGCCAACAGGATAGAGCGTTGTGACAGCCCGAAGGCGGTCATATTGTGTGTGAATTAATATTACCATACCTTCGGCTGAATTACAATAGCCGAGGGTATTTTTATACCCTTTTTAAATCTGCACTATAGTATTTGGAGGTAATATTATGGCTAACATAACGCCGTATAAGAATAAAGACGGTAAGATAGTGTCTTACCGCATTAAGGTATTCAGAGGAAGAGATTGTGAAGGCAAGCAGCTCAAGCCATACATGATGACCTGGAAAGTCCCTGACGGATTAACCAAAAAACAGATTGAAAAAGAACTTAACAAGCAAGCTGTATTATTTGAGGAACAATGTCAGCGTGGTACAGCTGCTGTAAGTTCTCAGACATTCGCGCAATATGCTGAGTATGCTATGGCACAAAAAGAACGTGGCGGTCTTAAGCACTCAACCCTTGCTGGATACCGCACGCTGCTCAAGCGCATTAACCAAGGGATCGGACATCTGAAGCTCACCGAAATTCGCCCGCAGCACCTCAATGCGTTCTATCAGCAACTGGAACAAGAAGGAGTTAAGTATTATCGCTCCGTACACATTAAGGATAATGTGGATTTGCAGGGATTGATTAAGAAAAAATACGGTTTATTTTCTTCTTTTTCCGCTAAAACTGGAATTGCCGATACAGTTCGAAGAAGCGCAAGCAAAGATAACATATCTCTTGCCACCGCCGAAAAAATAGCAGCTGCGCTCGGCTGCAAGGTCGAGGATCTGTTCGATGCTGTGGACAAAGACACCAAACTATCTAATAAAACAGTAATAGAACATCACAGGCTCATATCTTCGATTCTGCATCAAGCGGAAAAGGAAATGCTTATTCCCTTGAATCCGGCGCAGCGCGCAACTCTGCCGAAACTGCAAAAGAAAGAGGTCAACTATTTTGAACCAGAGGAATTGGAAAAGATACTCAAAGCCGCTGACTGTGAGCCTATAATGTGGCGCACTATAACTTATGTCTTAGCGTTCTCCGGAATCCGAAGAGGAGAACTTTGTGGACTCAAGTGGAGTGCAATTGATTTCAAAAACAACATTTTGCGCATTGAAAACAATCTGCTGTACGCTGCCGACCGTGGAATATACGAAGATACGCCAAAAACTCAGACGTCGGTTCGTGATATTTCCATGCCGCAACAGGTCATGGAGTTGCTAAAGAAGCTCAAAGTGCACCAAGCAGAGTTGACGTTGTCTCTCGGAGACTATAGACAGCGAACGGATTTTGTTTTTACTCGTGATAACGGTCTTCCGTTGCACCCCGATTCTGTAAGCTCATGGTTTTCTGACTTTTCAGTGCGTCACGGGCTGCCGCACATTAATCCTCACGCATTCCGGCACACAATGGCCTCCACCCTGCTATATGCAGGTATGGACATAGTCAGCACATCCAAACGCCTTGGACACGCCAAGGTGTCAACGACCAGTGACATTTATGCCCATGCAATTAAGCGAGCGGACGAAAAGGCCAGTGAAACGCTGGAAGATCTCTTCTTAAAAAAGGCGTAAAATGGACTTTGTTAACAAATAGTTGACAAAAATAATTTTATGCACAGAAAAAGAAAAAACAAAAAACCTTGAAACAACGTGGTTTCAAGGTTTTTCGTGGTACGGCGTAAGGGATTCGAACCCCCGACCTTTTGGTTCGTAGCCAAACACTCTATCCAGCTGAGCTAACGCCGCAAAAATCATGCAGAGGAACTTGTCCGTTCCTTAACTGCCATGATATATTACCACAAACCAAAGAGAAAATCAAGCCCTTTTTTAATTTTTTTAAATCTTTATTATTCAGCTTTGCCCATTGCTGCCAATGGATCAACTATCTTTGAATCAATTCTTATTTCAAGGTGAAGATGATTACCGAGTTTGCTCTCACAGGGAATATCCCCAAGCACTCCTATTTCATCTCCCATTGATACTTTTGTACCTTTCTGTACAGGCGGATTTGCTCCAAGTCCGCAGTATTTTGCAACAAGTTTTCCGCCGTGATCTATTTCTACAACTGTTCCCCAAAGGGCGTCAGAATAAACATTGGTGACTATTCCTTCATTGATAGCCTTTACCTGAGCTCCCTTTTGCGCCTTAAAGTCCACTCCGTTATGACTTCTCCAATCATCCATAGTTTCGGAATAAACCATTTCTCCGTTACTGTAATCGTTTATAATATCAGTTCCGCAGGGCATCATATAAAAGCTCTGATAAGGTGTATTGAGCTCATTGCTTGCCATTGAAGCAGGTTCTGTGACCACTTCTTCCGTTTCAGGCTCTGTCTGAGTGGCAGTTTCATCACGGTCATCGGGAACATCGGTTTTATTTACTCCCGCCTGCTCACCCTCCGGCAGATCATCACCCCAGTTTTTAGTCTCTTCCGGGGCTTTTTCTGTTACAATACCGGTATTTGTACCGCTTTCCTGGACAGTACCCACATTACCTGTACCAAGGTACCTCCATGCAGCTGTACCCGATGCCACAAGACAGCACGCAAGTGCTATATAAAGACCGTTTTTTCGCAAAAAGAGTTTGACTCTTGATTCCTTTTTATTAAAATTAAGCATATCCTATTACCTCCGCCTTTATATTGTGCTTATTTTGGTTCTTTTATTCAGCCGAAATTCTATTATTTTATCGCCGCCATTGTGCGGGTTTTACATTTATGTTATAATGTTGAGGAAAATAAGCCGTATAAAATCAATTTTTATTTGTTTTATCAGCGTTATTTTCAGTATCATTATTTTTTAGATTTCACAAATAAAATAAATTTTCGGAGGGGTTCGTTTTGAAAACCGATATCGAAATTGCACAGGAAGCCAAAATGCTTCCAATAACCAAAATCGCCGAAGAAGCGGGAATACTTGAGGATGAGCTTGTACCCTACGGCAAATACAAAGCAAAAATCTCCCTTGATATTATGTCACGTCTTGCCTCAAAGCCAAACGGAAAGCTTGTACTTGTGACCGCAGTAAATCCAACTCCCGCCGGAGAGGGAAAGACCACCACAACTGTGGGACTGGGTCAGGCTATGGCAAAAATAGGCAAGAATGCAGTTATCGCACTGCGTGAGCCGTCACTGGGACCTGTTTTCGGAATTAAAGGCGGCGCTGCCGGCGGCGGATATTCCCAGGCAGTTCCAATGGAGGACATCAACCTTCACTTTACGGGCGATATGCACGCCATAACCGCAGCAAACAATCTTCTCTGCGCTGTTATAGACAATCACATTCATCAGGGCAACAGTCTTCAGATAGATGAAAGACGCATTTTATTCAAGCGTTGCATGGATATGAACGACAGAGCGCTGAGAAATGTTATAGTAGGTCTCGGCGGAAAGGTAAACGGATTCCCACGTGAGGACGGATTTATTATAACCGTTGCAAGTGAGATTATGGCTATACTCTGCCTTGCCGACGATATGGAAGATTTAAAGAGACGTCTCGGAGATATTCTTGTAGCTTACAATCTGGACGGCAAGCCGGTATATGCAAGAGAGCTTGGAGTAGTAGGTTCAATGGCGGCACTGCTTCGTGATGCACTTATGCCGAACCTTGTACAGACACTTGAAAACACACCTGCCATTATCCACGGCGGACCTTTTGCAAATATCGCTCACGGCTGCAACTCAGTTACCGCTACAAGACTCGCTCTTAAACTCGGTGATTACTGCATTACAGAAGCGGGATTCGGCTCAGATCTCGGAGCGGAAAAATTTCTCGACATCAAATGCCGTGCGGCAGGACTTGCACCCAGCGCAATTGTAATAGTTGCAACACTGCGTGCACTTAAATATAACGGCGGAGTTGCGAAAAACGACACTTCAAATGAAAATGTTGCAGCTCTTAAAAAGGGAATTGTGAACCTCGGAGCACACGTTGAAAACATGAAGAAATACGGTGTACCGGTAGTTGTTGCGATTAACCGCTTCGGCACTGACACGGACGCTGAAATAGAAGCTCTTGCTGAATACTGCCGTGAAATTGACGTAGAATACTCTCTTAGCGAATGCTTTGCAAAGGGCGGAGAGGGAGCCACAGACCTTGCTGAAAAGGTTGTTAAAGCCTGCGAACAGCCTTCTGATTTCCGTTTTATATATGACGCATCAAAGAGCATAAAGGAAAAGGTAGAGGCTATTGCCAAGAACATATACGGTGCAGACGGAGTAAACTTTACTTCAAACGCACTTAAAAGAGTTCAGGAAATCGAGGCACTGGGCAAGGATAAGCTGCCAGTATGCATTGCGAAGACCCAGTATTCTCTTTCCGACGACCCGAAGCTTTTAGGCAGACCCACAGGTTTTGACATAACCGTGCGTGACGTGAAGCTTTCCTCCGGAGCAGGATTTATAGTAGTTCTCACCGGTGACATAATGACAATGCCGGGACTTCCGAAAGTTCCCGCCGCAGAGAGCATAGACGTAGACGAAAGCGGAAACATAACGGGACTGTTTTAAAAGAGAATAGATTAAAAGCATTAATCCCCATGATTTTATAAGTCATGGGGATTTGTTATATTCTGTACTCTATTTAAATTTAAAGAAGGTTTGAGATTTTGGTATTTATGTGATATTATTGAATTATAGGCTTGTAAAAATTTCAGGCATAAGCAAGCCGTAAATTAACAGAAGATAAGGAGCAAAAAATGGAAAAAAATCCACTTATAGACGCTATCGACAACGCTTCAACTGCCGATGACTTAATGAAAATTGATAAGATGATAAAGACTTATGAAACGCAGGGAATTTTAGACCGTGAAGATGCGATAGATACAATTAAAAAAATGAGGAGAACAGATAAATATATCGGTCAGGAACATAGCTGCGAAATGGCTATGGCTGTAAATAACTGGGTTGCTTTGGAAAGTCTTACACCCCCTCGTCTCGTTGAGGAGCTAAAAAAGCAGAGAGCTATTTTATTGGCTGAATTTGTAAACTAAACGGAGGGCAATTATATGAGCACAAACATATCAAAACAAAAGCGTGAAGATTTGCTCAATAAAATCAAGGAAATCCGCACCTTTATAGCTTCTGCCCCGCAGGATGAAAATACAGGTAATCTGCTCTCCTACCTTTCCGACCTTGAGAAAGATGTGAACGGTAAAAAGTACGGACTTGTATTTGAGGAACACCGTGAAGAAATTGACGAGGTGCTGGAAACCCATACTCCTGTATTGACGGAAGATAAGGAGCTGTTCATAGACAACGGAGGACAGATGAATTTTCTTATTGAGGGTGACAACCTTGCTTCATTAAAGCTTTTGGAAAAAACACATAAGGGAAAAATTGACCTCATTTACATAGATCCACCGTATAATCGTGGAATTAATGATTTTAAGTATGATGATAATTTCATATCTAAATCCGATGGATATGTCCATTCTAAATGGCTTTCTTTTATAGAAGAAAGATTAAAAATTGCAAAAAAAATATTATCTAATAGCGGTGCAATATTTTTAAGCATTGATGATAATGAACAAGCAAATTTAAAATTACTATGTGACAATATATTTGGAGAGAATAATTTTGCTGGTATGTTACCATGGAGAAAAAGAACAGCCAAAACAGATGTTCCTTTTGGCGTATCTCAAGACTATGAATGGATACTTATATATGCAAAAAGTACTGAATTTAATGCTTTTACACAAAGAGAGAATAAACGTAAATATTATAAAACAGATGATATTCCTAATAGAGAATGGCGCATCCATGATTTAACAAAACAGACAACCGCAGAAGAAAGACCAAACAGCTTTTTTACCATTGTAAACCCAAAAACAGGCGAAAAATATCCTGCAAATCCTAATAGAACATGGGCTATAACGAGTGATACATTTAATAAATATTTATCAGAAAACAAAATAGTCTTTCCTAATGATTACGATTTTCTAAAAATAACAAAACCACAATTACGGTATTTCAGAGATGAAGATGAGGCTAAGGCTTTAAAAAAAACAGGCAGTACATCAAACATATCCGCAACAAGCACACAATTACCAACATCTGTAGGGATGACAAAAGACGGAACCTCTGACTTAGGCAAGTTATTCGTTAAAAAAGTGTTTCCTTATCCAAAACCCGTTGAACTCATTAAATATCTGGTACAAATTGGAACAATTAATAAATATAACGCTATTATTCTTGATTTCTTTGCAGGCAGTGGAACTACTGGGCATGCTGTTTTAAAATACAATCACGAACACAAAGACAGTAATCTCAAATTCATCCTCTGCACCAATAACGAAAACAATATTTGCAGAGATGTTACATATGAGCGCATCAAGCGTGTTATTGACAAAGAAAAATATGCAGCAAGTCTCAAATATTACAAAGTGGAATATGTACCTATTTCAGAGCGTCTCTATTATGAGTACGCCGATGAACTTTTGAAACATGTCCGTGAATTGGTAGAGCTGGAAAATGGAATCAACTTTACGGGAAATGCGGAAATTGCAATTGTTTTGACGGAGAAAGAGCTTGAAGATTTTGCCGAAAATCTTGAATCTTTTTCAAAGTGCAAAAAGCTGTATATGGGTCATGACCTGCTGCCGACGGAAGAACAGGAAACAACTTTAAAAGAGCACGAAATAGAAATAAACATCATTCCCGACTATTACTACCGTGATTTACAGGAGAGATAAAATGGGAAACAACTCAGATTCTATTGAAAATTCCAATAATATCATTCTTCAAATTTCGGCTGAATTTCACGCACTTTTATTTGCAATAAATTACAAGAGCAGCAACAAATGGATACATAATGCGCTTTTGGACAGTCAACGGTTACACATGCGAACTCTTTTGTTTTTCTTCTCTAACAGCAATAAAATATATCCGGACGATTTGCAATATTTTGATATTATAAGTACAAAATTTCCAGATTTAGAAATTGCTTACGATGATGATTTAAGAAAATTCATAAATAAGCAGGCTGCACACATAACAAGAAGCCGTGGCAAGTTAAAATTTGATAGAAAAAAATATCTTGAAACCCGTGCTCTTATCGTTGATGCAATTGAAAAGTTTTTAAAACTGCTTCCGAATTATATAAAACCTGAATATAAAGCACAATTAGAAAGCGACGATGCTCAACATGCTTTGGGAGCTGTACATTGGCAACTAATACATTACAGATTAGATAATAAATAAGAAAATGGTGAAAAGAAATGCAACTAAAAAACTTTCAGCTTGATGCTGTTAAATCACTTTTTGAAGCTATGGAAACTCCCACCCGTGACATCATTCTTAAAAGTCCTACAGGAAGCGGTAAAACCATTATCCTTACATATTTCATGCATCAGTACATACAGTCCTACCCTAAAACAGTTTTTGTTTGGCTCACTCCGGGCAAGGGTAACCTTGAGGAACAGAGCAAGGCAAAAATGGATAAATATATCCACGCTTCTCAGACAAAACTGCTTTCTGATATTATGACAGGCGGATTTGAAGAAAACGACAGCTGTTTTATAAACTGGGAAAAGCTTACTAAAAAAGGCAACAACGCCCTGAAAGAGGGCGAACGCACCAATTTCTTAGAACACATTGAGCACGCCTTAAACGACGGCTTGCATTTCGTTGTAATCGTGGACGAAAGTCATCAGAACAACACGGTAAAAGCAGATGAAATAATACAATATTTCCACACGGAAAAGATAATACGCTGTTCTGCAACACCAAAGGGAATACGCAATGCCGAAATAATTGAAATCTCGGAAGAGGACGTTATTGCGGAAGGACTTATCAAAAAGATGCTGGTTATCAATGAAGATTTTCCGCAGACGGTGGAAACGGAAAATCAGATTGACTTCCTTCTTGATAAAGCTTATGAAAAACAGCGTGACCTACGTGCCGCTTTTCTCGCTTTAAAAAGAGACATTAACCCTTTAATTGTGGTGCAGATACCTAACAAATCGGAAATACTGCAAGACGAAGTAGAACGCTGGTTTGAAAAACAGGGAATCACATATGAAAACAAACAGCTTGCCGTATGGCTCTCAGACAGGCACGAAAATCTTGAAAGCATTGAAAGAAACGACGCTGAACCTATTGCCGTAATCATAAAACAGGCAGTAGCCACGGGTTGGGACTGCCCCAGAGCACACATTCTTGTAAAACTCCGTGACAACATGGATGAGACCTTTGAAATTCAAACTATCGGACGTATTCGCCGTATGCCTGAGGCACAGCATTACGGCAGCGATTTACTTGATAGCTGTTATCTTTATACACTCGATGAAAAGTTCACCGCAGGAGTAAAACAGTCACTTGGTAAAAACGCCCTTGATGCCTGCACACTTTTCTTAAAAAACGAATATAAAGACATCACGCTTACAAGCGAACAGCGCTCAACTATTACAAGTGGACGAGATTTACCAAAAACACTACTGGCTGTGGCTAAGTATTTTGAAACTAAATTCGGCACTGGTACAAACAAATCAGAAAATGCCGTTCGCTTGGAAACCAATGGCTTTGTTTTCAGTGATGACATTATTATCCACACAATTTCGGGTGAAACCGCAACACTTGAATTTGATAAAGAATCAATGAATACAATCGCCGTAAAAGAGAAACTGAATACACACAAACATGGTCGTGACTATCAACAAAAAGTCAACAAACTGGCTTTTGAAGTTAAAATTGAATATTCATACATGAATACGATAATCCATAAACTTTTTGATAAAAATTTTAATTACGGAAGAAAAATTCTTTCCCTCGAACCAAGAGCAGTTTACTCCTTTGTACTGAATAACTTTGACCTTTTGAAACATTCAATTCGTGAGGCAATGGCAGCAGAATTAAATCAGATACAATTTGATTTTAAAAATGTATCAAAAGTTCTGTTTCATATTCCTCAGTCGTGCATGTTTACGTTTGACGCAACAGCTAAAACACAAATAGTCATGGAGAAAAACGTTTATCAGAACTATCTTTCTTCGGCTGAACCCCGCTCTTCGCCTGAACGTAAATTTGAAAAGTTTTGTGAAAAAACAGATAGTATAGATTGGGTGTATAAAAACGGAGATAAAGGAAATGAATATCTTTCCATTGTATATGCCGACAACTCAGGAAAACAGAAAAATTTTTATCCCGACTATATCGTCGGTGTAAAAGGCGAAATATGGATTATTGAAACAAAGGGCGGATTTGACCGAAACGGTGATAGCCAAGATATAGATATTTTCACTCCTAAAAAGTTTGAAGTACTCAAAGATTATCTTTCACGCTACGATTTAAAAGGCGGCATAGTTCGATATGACAGTAAAAGTGAAGAATTGTGTATCTGTATGGAACATTATTCAGATAATATAAAAAGTGATGACTGGCAAATTCTCGAACAAGTATTTGCGTAATATCAAACAGCGGAGAGCTGTAACGCTCCCCGCTGTCATTTTTATGTTTTCAGATTTGATTTTTAAACGTTTATCTCAACTTCAAGTCCAAGCTCATCGGCGTTTGCGTCGATAATGGGCTTAATGTACTCGTTTACAAACTCCTCAGTCTGCTGAGGTGCTCTGCCCACAAAATTCTTCGGATGCATCATTGCGCTGAGTTCTTCCATTGTTATTCCGAAAGCTTCATCCCCTGCAATTCTCTCAAGCAGGTCGTTGGCTCCGCCCTCCTCCTTGACAACTTTGCCCGCTGCCATAGAGTGAACTCTGATTTTCTCATGAAGCTCCTGACGGTCTCCGCCTCTCTTTACAGCTTCCATCATAATGTTCTCTGTTGCCATAAAGGGAAGCTCTGCCAAAAGGTGCTTTTCTATCATCTTCGGATATACTACAAGTCCGCTTACAACGTTAATATAAAGCTCCAGTACGGCATCAGTTGCAAGGAATGCCTCTGCAACGCTGATACGCTTATTTGCAGAATCGTCAAGGGTTCTCTCAAACCACTGAGTTGCAGCTGTTATCTGGGGATTTATTGTATCTGCCATAACGTATCTTGCAAGAGATGCTATTCTCTCGCTGCGCATGGGATTGCGTTTATATGCCATTGCAGATGAACCAATCTGATTTTTCTCAAAGGGCTCCTCAACCTCTTTAAGATGCTGGAGAAGTCTCAGGTCATTGGAGAATTTAGCAGCTGACTGAGCAACACCGCTGAGGACGAAAAGTACGCTTGAATCAAGCTTTCTCGGATATGTCTGTCCGGAAACCGGGAAACAGCTCTTATATCCCATCTTCTCGGCTATCTTTCTGTCAAGCTCCTTTATCTTCTCCTGATCGCCGTCAAAAAGCTCCATGAAGCTTGCCTGTGTACCTGTTGTTCCCTTTGAGCCTAAAAGCTTCATCTGTGAAAGCTGGAACTCAATTGCTTCGTAATCCATAAGGACTTCCTGAAGCCAAAGGGAGGCTCTCTTACCCAATGTTGTGGGCTGTGCAGGCTGGAAGTGCGTAAATGCAAGACAGGGAAGATCCTTATACTCCAAAGCAAACTTTGAAAGAGCGTCCATAAGGTTTATGAGCTTCTTGCGGATAAGGCGAAGTCCCTCTGTCATTGTGATAACATCGGTGTTATCGCCTACATAGCAGGAAGTAGCTCCCAGATGGATTATTCCCTTTGCCTTGGGGCACTGTACGCCGTATGCGTACACATGGGACATAACATCGTGACGTACAAGCTTTTCACGCTCTGCCGCTACTTCATAATTTATATCGTCCTTATGTGCTTTAAGCTCGTCAATCTGCTCCTGAGTAATGCCGAGACCAAGCTCGTGCTCTGCCTCAGCAAGGGCAATCCAGAGCTTTCTCCATGTTCTGAACTTAAAATCAGGAGAAAAGATGTATTTCA
>UQGM01000024.1 GCA_900540535.1 uncultured Oscillospiraceae bacterium
TAAAACCGGAAGTGGCTTTTCACGAAACTGCTCAGGGAAAATATGCTTTAATGCAAAACAGTTCATTATGCGTGAAACTTCATTTACGGATTCAGTACAGCCGAAATACACCCATGGAGCAGAAAATTCTTCCCCGCTTTTAAGAGAAACGCTGAAGTCAAAATCGTTTACTCCTAACATTGCACGTGTAACTCCAAATCCATCACGGCTAACTGTAACCTTAAAATTTCCGCTGTATTCGAGAACTCCGAACAGCACTTTTTCGCCGTTTTCAGAACATGGATCGGCTATAAAAAACGGTGCATTGCCATGAGCAGAAGTTCCCTTTCTACTTTCAAAGGAAATACTTCCGCCTGAAAGGTGCTGTTTAACAATCTGATTTTCTCCGCACCAGGTTCCGTTGGAATTTATAATTTCATACTCGCATCTTTCAGGAAAACTAAGCTCGGCGGACATTATTTTTTCACATAAAATACTATCCTCACCGGTATTTGGATTACAGCTTTCCTTCCTATGACATTGCAATCTGCATAAACGGTATACAAAAGCTCCGCTTGGAGCTGATAATGAACATCACAGAGAAGAATTTTCAAGGTGTTATCCGATATAGAATAATCTTTAAAAGTAAAAACTGCATCACGTACTCCGTCACTGAATTGACATTTAAAAGCACAGTCACGGAACATTTTTCCGCCGAAAGGCGAATATTCCTGACAAATCACATCTAAATATGAATGATTTGAATTGATATCATCAAAAACTTCAATTTCAAAATCTTTTGCCTGAACTTTTTCGCCCCAGTGAAGATGCCGCAGCAATCCGTCGCTGCCTACTCCTAAAACATACTGAAAACTTTCAGTTTCAAGTACAAAAATATTTGCTCCAACTCTAAAAACCGCCATAAAGCAACCTCATCTTATAATTTTATTTCCAAATTATCTTAATATCTTTTATCTCTCTTCCGTTATCAGTAGGATACCACTTTTCTCCTAATTCAATTTCATCTTCACTCTTTAAAACCTCGACCTTTTTAAGCTTAGGACAATTGAAAAAGGCATACTCCCCTATACTTTCAACACTTGCAGGTATTGTAACAGATGTTACCTCCGAGCAATAGGCAAAGGCATCTTTTTCGATTGTAACCAATACATCAGGCAAGTTGATTTCCTTTAAAGCACTGCACCTATGAAAAGCTTTTTCTTCGATAGTTGTTACACTATCGGGAATTTCAATTTTATCAACATAGTAGCACTTATAAAAAGCTTTAGTCCTTATAGTTTCAACTCCGTCGGGAATGACATACTGGGTCATTTCTTTTGCCTGACCGAGATTGTTGAATTCTATTCCCTTTGCCGGCGGATAATAAATGAGTATTTTCATATCCTTTGAAAACAGCACTCCGTCAACGGCTGTAAAATACTGGTTCTCGCTGTCCACTTCAAATGCTTTGAGCTTTTGCTCATTTGTCATGGACCATCCGCCGATTTTCTGCACATTTTTGCCTATTACAATTTTCTCCACCGATTCAGCATTAAAAAGCCCGAAATCAGCAATTTCAGTAACCGGAACACCTTCAAATTCATCGGGAATAATTATTTCGGTTCGTGTTGTTGTATCCGTATAACCTACTATTGTAGCTGTACCATTTTCTATTTTGTATTCTATGCCATCAGCTGTTTTTGAAGAAGTACATCCGGACAAACAAACAACTATAAGTAAAACCGACAGGGCAAGCAATGTTAATTTAATCTTTTTCATGTTAATTTGCTCCCTCCTGTATCAGTACTGGTTCTTCTCCGGATTCACGAAGTCGTATCTCTTCAACACATTTATCATGCTGCGCCTTTGTAAAGTTATAGAATAGATACGGAATTGTTGAAATAACAAGTCCTCCGATAGTCAGGAAAACATAAACATACATAATATTACTGAAAATAGAAGCATCAAAGAGTACGTCCCAGTCGGAAGTATAGCCGAATTTTCCCAAAAGCCAAGGTGACACAAGTCCTAAAACTGTGGCAACCGGAGTTGTAAACCATGCAAATATTGACTGCATATTATCAGCTCTCTCTCCTGTTTTCCACTGATGATAATCGAGTACATCCGCTCCCATATTAGCTGTAATGCCGTTGCAGGCTGCCGAAATTGCTGAACGTATAAAGATTATCACCATGAGCATAATTACACTTTGGAGCTTCAATGCAACAGGATAAAGAGCTATCATTACGATCCACACGCTTCGCATTATGAGTATGCATGTACGCTTTTCAAATCTTTTAATAAGCCAAGGCGTGAGAATATTACCGACGGCGCTTGTAACGTTGATAATAGAAATTATGCCCACAATCCACTCCATACGAAGCTGGTAGATAAATATGTAATTTATAACTCCGTCGGCAGGGGCATTCCATAGAGCAAAAGTATTTGCAAGATTGATAATCCAAAAATATTTGTTTTCAAAAAGTGATTTTGCGCTCTTTTTAAAGTCAATTTTCGGAGTTTCAATTTGATTAACAGCTACTCTCTCCTTAACCTTTACGAACGTTAAACCAATAAGAAGACTGATAACAGAAAGAATCGGGATAAATACTCTGTATGATTCTACTGCCAGATAACCGCCTGTTGAAACTATGAGAATCGGAAAGATTATTCTGAAAATTGAACGCAGATTTCCTGTAAAAATTCCGCCGATAGAATAATATTTCTGCCTTTCTACCATATTGGGAGTAATAAGAGCGACAATGGCAGTAGGATTATCACAATAAATTGAAGTGAATCTTCCTCTTAACGTAAAGAGAAAATGCAGAAGCACAAGCTTTACAGTATAATCAAGAGTTGTCAGAACAAATGTAATGGCAATTGTAATAAGAGTTACCGGGATTCCGTAAATCATCATAAAGGGCTTATATCTGCCGTACTTTTTACAAAGTTTGCCCCTTAAATACCAGTTTACAAGTCCGCCTGCTCCCATTACAGTAAGCGTATTACCGATAATTCCGGGAAGACCTTTGATTATTGAATCAAAAGGAGCCGATGGAACAAAATAAAACGCAATACCTATAACCGTACATATTATGTAAGCTGCCGCAGCTTTTTTGGCCTTGCTGCTTGTTAGATGACCTAAGTTTTCAAATATGGTCATATTGATAGATTCAATATACAGCGTTGCATATTTTACCACAAGAGCTATAAAGGTAATGATGGTAAAATCCATAAGCTTTATTTCCATAATGAAACCACAAAAATATCCCGCAGTAAAAGCTACCATTTCGCTGCACACAAAAGTGAATCCGCATATACCTAAAGTACCCACACAATAGGACAGGAATTCCTTAAGATTTGTCTTTTCTCCGGGAGCCGGTGTTGACCACCGCAGCTTCAGAAAGTCAATCCCCTGTTTTATCTTTTTTGACGCCTGCAAATTTCATCATCTCCAAATTCTTTTATTTATTTTTTCTGACTTAATCAGTTAAAGCGTACTTCGTTGGAAATTTCATAAATTTTCCCTTTAAAGAAACAGGCTATACGAAGATAATAGGTTTTATCATCTTCAAGGCTTACCGCAATTTTATCCTTTGCAATTCTTGCGCCGTATGGATCGCCTCCGTAAGAATATGGATTTTCAGAAAACAAAGCAGAAATATCTGTATATACCCCGCTTTGCTCTCCCCAGATTATCCGGTATGAATAATTGGGAGAATGTTTAGCTTTAAAAGAAAGCTGTGCCAAACCATATCCTCTTGTCATGGATGTTTTAAATTCAGGAACTTTTCCAAGAGAAGTTTTGATTTTTTCAATGGTCTTTATATCACGGTCTGTATCGGTTACTTCTTTATCTGAAATTTTAGGAAAGACTGATATTTTAAGTCTTGTAAAAGCAGTCGGAATAAGATATTTCTCATACTCTTTTCCGTCAGTTTTTGCCGCAGCTATTGTCGCAGCCTTATTCCCGCAAAGATTCCAGTTTTTCGCCTGCTCCATTTTAAGAGAGATTTTACACGGTATATTTTGCGGCAAAGCCGGTAAAAGACTACTGTATTTATCATTTTCCTCATACTTCATTTCAGTGTTCTTTCTGAATGTAAAGTTCCATGGCTCTTTAGGATATATCTCCCAGTTTTTGGTACTTTCCTTTCCGTCATATTTTATGCCTCGATAATCAAAGTCTGTAATCTGACGCCAATCCTCGGCAACAGGCATACAGTATATAACGGCTCCTTTTTTTACATACATTGTGTTTAGATGGAAGTCCCGCACCTTAATTTGACTTCTGAAAACTATTTCAATTACATCAGAAACATTAAATTCTCTGTCTATAAGAGCATATGAGTCACAGACATTAAGTCTCTTCTCTTCGCCGTTAACATATATGTGTGTCTCTTGGCTCCAGCTGGGAATACGCAGTTTAAGCTTTAAATTAGCTTTTTCGCCTTTATAAACAAGTTTCACTGTATCCCTGTATGGATAGTCTGTAACTTCTTCAAAAGCTATTCGCTTGCCGTTTATCTGTGTTTCCATTTCGTTTGCACCGTAAGCGGTAAGTACAAGGGTATCGTCCTCGGTTACCCACATATTCTGGACAAACTTAGGATAACCCATATGCATATTGCTGAAGCAGCATTCAAATCCGCTTATTCCAAGGGCGTTACTGTCACCATGGTCGTTACAAAAGCCATGCTGACCGTGGCTCATAAGCACGCTGTTTTCAAGTTGGAAATAGTTATATGCTGAAATTTCATAATCAAAACAGTTTGGCAAATTATTATATGCATAGCTTTCGAGAAGGTCGTATAGATAGCTTTCTCCTGTTATCTCTCCCCCAAGCTCAAAGGAGAGCATACCCTCAACAACGGCGCAGGTTTCAGTTCCGTTTGTGGCCTGATTATCCTTAGCTCCTTCGTCAGCGTTAGGAAGATTATCTATTCTTCCGTGGTCTGCGCCTGTTCTTTCAAGGCCTTTTTTTAGGCTTTCAAGATACCTTTTATCACCTGTAAGCAGATACTTATAAAAAGGATATTTAAAACCCTGTGTGGTATTTACAACGTGTTCCCTGGTATTTGTCTTTTCAAAAGACTCAGCCCAGTCAAAGCTCTGTCGAAGAATAGTTTCGGCAAGCTCCGCAAGCCATTTTACTTCATCTGAGCACATACCCTTTTCTAAGCATTTATCACGGTACCACAAGACAATTTCAATATTATCTGCCCCTCTGTATTTCGCCCAGCTTGACAGCGGAAAGAGTTTTATATACTTTTTCTGAAATCTGAAGTACTTATCGAAAAATGGTAAAATACGCTTATCCTCATTGCCAAGATTTAACTCCGCCTCGTAATAATCCCTGATTGCCATGAGCATAGGCATTCGAGCCCACCACTGCTCTGTATTTGTATGACGGCTTTTAAAGTAAATCTCTTTTTTTAATATCTCACTGCTTCCGAAATCTCCGTTATCTTTTTGATTATCTACTGCATAATCAATCCATTTTGCAGCTCTTTTTATAAGCCCATTATCGTTTAAAGCATAGGCAAGAGCTACAAGTCCTCTTACATAATAAGGTCCTCTTTCCCAGCTTTCACCGCTTCCGCCAAGCCAGCCGCTGTTGGAACCAAATTCATCGTAAAGCTCCATATTTCCCGTGAGATTTTTAGCCTGCAAAAGCATTTGGGTTTTAAGATATCCCGAAGGTTTTACAGTTCCCAAAGGTAAAGATTTGAATTTTCTATTGATTAATTTATCCACAGCCACTTTCCCTTTCCCCATTCGTACTTTTATTTTTTATAAAAAATAAAGTCATATATTGATCATTGTATAAAAAACATTTAACATTGCTTATTCTTTTATTGAAATTGTACATTGTTTTTTGTTATAAAAAAATAGTATCATTAATCCATTATATGGCATAATGTATCCAAAATCAGGGAGGCACACTATGGAAAAGGGTATGAGAGTCACTTATAACACATCACCCATGTCAGATGAACTATATATTTACGAAATAGGCACACAAATCTGTTTCCCCGAAAAACCTGTTGTTACTCACGTTTTCGAATACAACACAATTCATTTTGTAATATCCGGTGAAGGTTGGTTTGAAGGACAGCTCCTCAAAGCCGGAGAAGGTTTTGTTGTTAAACAGGGGCAGCTTGCAGTCTATCAGTCAAATCCCGAAAATCCTTGGGTCTACTACTGGATGAACGCTTCCGGTACTGCTTCCGACGAAGTATTTAAACGAGTTGGTTTTTCCGAAAATAAAAAAACTTTCAAGTATTCAAGAATTAAAGAAATATCTGCTCTTTTTGAAGAAATCATCGAAGGTGAATGGATGTATAACGACAAGCATCTTATTCTAAACAGCTATTTTTACAACATCATGAGTATACTCAGCAAGGATTTTGATGACCTGAATTATTCCTCAGTTTCATATTCGAGAGCTGAGGAGCATTTTAAAAATGCTCTCAGATTTATAGCCAATAACTTTTCAAAGCATATTACAATTGAAGACATTGCCAACGCTGAAAATGTTGAACGCCACTACCTTAACAAGCTATTTAAAAAGTATTCTGACCTCTCACCTCAAGCTCATCTGATTGATTGCAGAATCCGAAAGGCTCAAACCCTTTTATGGTCAACAGATTTTTCAGTAAGCACTATCGCCTCCTCTGTGGGCTATGACGATGTACTTCAGTTTTCAAGAATCTTTAAGAAAAAAGTAGGCGTATCACCTAAATTTTTCCGAAATGAACGCAATGACAGATCTAACGAGTTTCAGAATAACTATTAACATAAAAAAGCAGCCGCTTTATAGCGACTGCTTTTTTAATCAATATTTCTTTTTGTACCTACAACTTTATTTAATTCTCGGTGCAAAATACATCTTTGTCGAAACGGAAGAATCTCCTTCTGCATCGTTTGTGAAATAATAGATATATCCTGTCTGATTAGTCCTAAACGTATTGAGCGCATTATCTACATCAAAATTCTTTGCATTTTCCAGAAGATAATTTCTATCACAACTGTAATTTTCGTTTACATAAATTTTGAACAGCAGATCTCCTGCCTCATCACTTTTCAATTTAGACTCAAATTCTGACATTGACCATGAACTACCTCCGGTTCTTGGATAAACTTGTTCTCGCATTCCAAATTCCGGATCTTCATAAGATGAATACTCAACAGAAGCAATAACTACCTTCCAATTTTCATTAACCTCATCAATTGATGCAGCAGGAGCAAACATTCCTTTATCTTCCAATATCTTCTCAATATTTTCAAAGGATGCAGTGTTGATTGAAACCATCAATACATTAATCATTTTGTTAGATTGATACAGTGATTTATATGCATTAAGAGGAATATCTTTAAATGCTTTTTTGGCAGCATCAGTGGCTTTATCAGTAAAGAAAACAAACTTTACATCTAAGTCATATCCATTATTATTAATTACCGATTGATCTACGGCAATTTCCCCCGTATGATTTATAATTACAGGTCTTTCTCCAGTCTCGTTGCCTGATGCATCTTCCATATAACTTTCAAAGAATTTCTTTGCATCCTCATTTTTCAAAAGCAAAGATCTGTTATTTAAAGAAACATAAACTGATGCCAAATCTTTGGAATCATAGGGCATTGCCTGTCTTTGAACATATTCTTCGCATTTCTGCAATTTTTCAAAGGTTTCGATCTTTAATTCTTTTGTATTTAAGCCTCCGTCATCTCTGTTTTCTAAGATATAAAACAAATAAGGGAGAACTCTTGTAACCGTTTTACCATCCTTAAGAGTATAGGTTAATTTCGCATATAAAGTGTTTGCGCTTTCAGTATTTATTTTTGACAAAGCTTCCTTATGATAAGCATTAACCAACTTTATTGATTCTTCCTTTGTAAGCTTAACACTTTGATCTTGCGTATAAGCGCTGCCAAAGATTCTATCAAGGAAATTGGCGGAACCATATCCGTAAACATTGGTGTCTATTTCAACAGATTCAACCTGTGAAACCTCAGGTATTCTGTTTGTATAAGAAGATGTACCGTATTTTGCTGTAAGCATTACGCCTGCAAAAACGAATGAAAATCCTAACCAATACAGTACAGTAGATTTTCTTATTCTCCTTTCAGAAATCAAGTTCATTATGAACATTATAAGCAGAGACACTACAACAGCTACTGCAATGGCTATAAAAATATTATGTGCTATCATGTATATCATGGCACCTATAAAAGTCGAAAGTCCCATTACTCCAAAATAGAACGGTACATTACTTGAGGGATAACTTTCAGAACTTTCACTTTTTCTTGTACGATAAAAATAAAGTCCAAACAAGCCAGATACTACCGCAACAATTATACTTACAGGAATCGAAACGGCGAATGAAATATCAGTTCCGATCATCTGAGACAAAAGTAATCCGTAAGGGAACAAAGCCCATATATTTTCAAAAGAATTTGCAAAAGCAGGAATGATTGACTCAAAGCTCATTATAAGAACATAAACAGCCAACGGTGCAGCTAAAAGAATCAGTACTGCATTTATTATATAGCTAACCACCATACCTGATACTGAAATAGAAAGAGCTAAAATTCCTGTTATAGCAGCCAGAATTACAAAAATCAAAAGTTCATATAGGAAAATTACTCCCAAATCCGCAAAGGATGTGGCAGAATAAACTTTGCTGATAATTGAAATAAAAGCAAATTCACTGACCAAACACACTGCATTTATAATTACAGGAACAGCTAATGCGGCCAAGTAATAGGCTCCTCTGGTTATAGGAAAGCCATGGTACAAGTCGGTTTTTCTTTTGCTGTAAAGGAAAGCAAATAAGGTATTGAGAATAATAAAGGAACACAAAGTACCTATTATTATATCTATAACAACCAAAGGTGAAGTAAGGCTGTAAGTAACATCGTTTAACAGCTTGACAACAGCAGAATCAATCATTTCTTCGCCGCTTGCTCTTGATGTAGAGCATATAAGCATGCTCATTAAAGCTGCAATAACAGTTCTCAACACAACAAATGCAATAATAAACCACTTCTGTGATTTTAAATTCCACATTAACTGCTTTTTAAATCCATTATTCGATAACGCCTTTGATGTCATAACCTATCGCCCCCATTTCACTGATAAATACTTCTTCCAAAGACAGCGGAAGCACTTCGTAGTAAACTACTTTGTAGCCATCCATAATCTTTTCTATCTGTTCTTTTTCTGCGTGAACAGTCCATTCGGCAAGTCTGCCTCTCTTGCTCTCTTTGACAACATTGAATTTTGACTTAGCCTGTGCTTCATCCTCTTCATTGTCAAATACAGCAACAATCTTGTTGACTTCAAGCTTCAGAGAATCAAGCTCACGCTCCATAATAACCGTTCCTTTATGAAGCAGTCCTACATGGTCGCAGAAATCTTCAAGCTCATGAAGATTGTGAGAGGAAATAATAATAGTAGCGTTATTATCCACTACAAAATCAATGAGAAGTTTTCTGAGAACCTCACGGACAACCGGATCAAGTCCGTCAAAAATCTCATCAAACAGGAAATACTTCGGCGCCGCTGACAAAGCCAATATAAGCGCTGCCTGCCGCTGCATACCTTTTGACATGGATGTGATTTTCATCTTTTTATCAAGAGGAAATACAGACGAATAATATTTATATTTTTCCTCGTTCCAATTAGGATATATGGTTCTGTAAAAGGCCGCCATTTTCTCAATGCTTGCCTGCGGGAAAAAGTAAGGATAATCAGATATGAAAATCATATTTCCCTTTACGTCACAGTTTTCAAAGGGTTCCTTTCCGTCAACAAGAATTTGTCCTTCATCAGGTTTGTAGACTCCTGCAAGAGTACGTAAAAAAGTTGACTTTCCGGCTCCGTTAGAACCCACAAGACCAAATATTCCCGATTCGGCAATATTGAAGGTTACATTGTCGAGAGCAACTTTTTTTCCAAACCTTTTTACAAGGTTCTTTACTTCAATCATCCTGTTTCCTCCTTTATATAGTAGGATAATTTACTTTTAAGCCGTTTATATGTTCACATAGATTTTTTTCACTTCGGAAATAACATCCTCCAGCGACATTCCGGCTTTTTTTGCATCAGTTACTGCGCTTTCCAGTTTTAATTTAGCCATTGCAGTTATTTTGTCTATCCCTTCCCCGTTGGAGTTTACAAACACGCCTTTTCCTACAAGAGTATAAATTATTCCCTTGCTTTCAAGATTGTTGTATGCACGCTGAACAGTATTGGGATTGACATTAAGTTCCTTGGCCATGCTGCGTACAGAGGGAAGCTGATCGTTTGCTTTGAAAACGCCGCTGGCAATGCACTTTATTATTGAATATTCAATTTGCTCATACAGTGCACCTGCATTGCGTTCCAATGTAAACATCATTGCCCCTCCTTTTGTATTAAGCGTACTAATTCAATTAATACAGTCGCAATATATCACATCGTATAACTGTTGTCAAGCATTGCAACATAAATTTAAAACAATTGTAACTTTTGTTGAAATTACATAAAAAAGCAACGCCGTTAATCCGACGCTGCTAAATAAGAGTATATTAAGTTAAAATTTTAAATTCAAAAATTCAACTACGTTGCCATATGCTATATCTTTGGCTATATCAAGGGCACAATTAAGATCTAACTTATCCTCAGATACAAGCTCTCCAAGATAGTCAGCAAGCATTCTTCTGTAAAAATCAAAGCGTACATATCCGGCTAAATTTCTTGAATCTGTAAGCATTCCTAAATCACAGCCGAGAGCTGAATATTCGGATGCATTTTCAAAATGTCCTCTAATGCCGCTGTAAGAATCATTATGCCACCATGGTGCACCGACCTTTACATTTCTGAAAGAACCGGCAACCTGGAAAAGCATACGCTCATCATAAGGATTAAGAGAATAGATAACAGTTTTAGGAAGATTTCCGTTATAATCAAGGAAGCTGAAAATCTCTGTAAGACAGTGGGGATAAAGCTCACTTCCGGCAATATCGAATCCGCTGTCAACACCGACACTTTCAAACATCTTTTTATTGATGTTTCTCTTAACGTTCAGGTGAACCTGCATTATTATTGAGTTTTTAGCGTAAATTTCAGCTAAGCGGCTGAAAACATATCCCTTAAACTCTCTGATCTCCTGCTCAGATACTCCTTCATTCCGTTTTTCAAAGATGCTCTGAGCTCTGCTATAATCAGCAAGAATCGGAGTAACTGAAAAACACTGATCTGAAATTTTGCATCCCTGAGAAATGAAAAATTCAAGTCTTTTTTCGAGAGCCTGAATAAGACTATCTACATCCTTTACCTCAACCTGGCTTACTTCGGAAAGCTTACTGTAATATTCATCATTAAGCTCAAAAGCTTTATCAGGTCTGAAAGTAGGAGTAAAGAGTATTCCTTCATATTCTCCGTGATACTCCAGTGAGTCAACAGGATCATCAGTGGTAGCTACGAACTTAACAGGAAAACGCTTTATTATCTGCCTTGCAGTAAGCTCATCCTTATGCTTTTCGCACTCGTTCCAAATCTTTTCGGCGGTATCCTTACTCATATGCTCAGTTATTCCGAAAAGTTTCTCAAGCTCAAGATGACTCCAGTAATAAAGTGAATTACCTGCAAGCTTAGGCATGATTTCAGCGTACTTCATAAACTTTTCTTGCCATGATGCATCGCCTGTAATATACTTTTCGTCAACACCGCAGATTCTCATTGCACGCCATTTATAATGGTCGTGGCTAAGCCAAAGTTCCCCTATGTTTTCATATGCATAATCATCTGCAATATCTTTGGGATTCAAATGGCAATGATAGTCCACAATTGGCAGATCTTTTATTTCTTCATAGATTTTCCGTGCTTCATGGGTTCTCAAAAATCTTTTATCCATATTAATCACCCTCGGATACTAATTTGCACAAAAGAGTTGAAAGGCTTGTTTTGTGCACGGTATCTTTACCTTTCCTGTTTTAAATTTATACTTAATTACTTTCTTGCGTTTTTAGTTACGGCTTCAACTATTCCGCCGATATAGCAGGCGCCTAAAGCTCTGTCATAAAGGCCGTATCCGGGTTTACCTGTCTCGCCCCAGATCATTCTGCCGTGGTCAGGTCTGATATAACCGTCAAATCCTGTATCATAAAGAGCCTTTACAATTTCGTAAACGTCAAGGTCGCCGCACTTTGAGGGATGTGCTGTTTCTGTAAAGTCAAACTCTCCGCTTCTCTTTACGTTTCTTATATGTACAAAAGGCATTCTGTCGCTGCACTCTTTGATAATATCCACAATATCGTTATCCTTGGAAGCGCCGAGAGAACCTGTGCAAAGTGTAAGTCCGTTACATTCACTGGGAACAATATCGAGCATACGTCTTACATTTTCCTTGCTGGTGATTATACGGGGCAAACCGAAAATTCCCCATGGCGGATCATCGGGATGAATAGCCATTTTGATTCCAGCCTCTTCTGCAACAGGGATTATCTCTTTAAGGAAAACAGAAAGGTTTTTCCATAAATCTTCCTGTGAAACGCTTTCATAGCGTTTGAGAAGATCCTGAAGCTCTGATTTTGTATAGCTCTCATCCCAGCCGGGAAGAGACACATCGTCAGTCATGGGATTAATACCCACAACCTCGCTGTGGCTGTAAGAAAGTGAATTGGAACCGTCAAGAGCGACTTTTTTCAAATCGCTTCTTGTCCAGTCAAAAACAGGCATGAAATTATAGCAGATGACCTCAACACCACATTTGCCAAGGTTTCTGATATTCTGCTTGTATGCCTCAATATACTTTTCAGCATCCTTGCCGCCAAGTTTTATTTCTTCATGAACCGGAACACTCTCTATAACCTTACAACTCAGAGCGTTCTCCTCACTTTTGTTTACAAGACGCTGTATTGTTTCAACAGGCCATACCTCTCCTACCTTAACGTCGTAAACTGCGGTTACAACGCCTTCTACAACAGGTATCTGTCTTATCTTTTCAAGGGTAATGCTGTCGTTTTCTCCGTACCATCTGAAAACTATTTTCATTTTTTAACCTCCCTCATTTTACTTCTCTTACATATTATCATTCTTGTATACCAAATGTCAATAAACAAGAAAAAAAGAACGCATTTTCTGCGTTCTTGTATACAAGGCAACTTTTAATCTGTAAAATATTGGGGACATTTTTCAAGAAGTACAGGTATTCTCTCAAGTCCGATTGAAATATGCGACTGGACAAGTCCTTTTATATCACAGTCTGCTGTATCTGAAATCATTTCGATTATCCTTTTGTGGTGAACAAAAAGCAAATCCACATTTCTGTTAATCTGCAAATCAAACTTTCTGAATCGCATATAATGAGGTTCATATCTTCTTATAACATCCCACCAGAACTCTCTGCCGGCAAGATTGAAAAGCATTTCATGAAAATCATTATCAGACTGCCAGAAGCTTTCAAGGTTTCCGCTGTCAACAAATGCCTGCTGACTCTCAATATGCTCTCGCAGATTATTAAGCTGTTCTTCCGTTATATTTCTTCTAAGCTCATCTATAACCTGATTTTCAAGTACTATTCGCATTTCGAGAATCTGCTTAACGGAATTTATGCTTATAAGTGAAACTCTGTTTCCGTAACGAGGCAAAACGTCTATATATCCTTCAACGGCAAGTTTCTTTATAACCTCACGCATGGGTGTTCTCGAAACATTAAAACGCTCGCTAAGTTCAACCTCTTTTACAAACTCTCCCGGCTTATATTTGAGATTTACTATATCAGCCAGCATTTCGTTGTATATTTTTTCCTTTAAATCTATTTTATCCATTTAAAAATCCTGCACTTTTAAATTTTTTTATTTATTCCGCCAACGGATATACTACTACCAAACAAATAATTCGTCAAGACATGGAGAGATTGAACTTCATTAATTTTTTAGATTTTGTTCTGTTGACATTCATTCCATAAGTGATAAAATATTTTTATTATGAAAAATAATAATAACAAACTCGTAGCCGTAACAGGTGCCGGCGGCGTATTATGCGGCACCATTGCAAGATCACTTGCAGAGAAAGGTTTCAAAGTAGCCCTTCTCGACAAAAACGAAAACGCAGTTAAAGCAATAAGCGAAGAGCTTAACGCTAAAGGCTGCACAACGGATTACTTTGCCTGTGATGTACTGGATAAGAACAGCTTAGAGGAGGCAAAAAAGCAGATTAATGCAAAGCTCGGTACAGTTAATATCCTTATTAACGGCGCCGGCGGAAATCATCCTAAATGTACAACAGCAGACGAGTTTTTCACCAAAGATACCGATAATGGTTTCTTTGACCTTGACAAAGATGGAATCAATTTTGTATTCAATCTTAATTTCTTGGGAACATTCCTGCCCAGTCAGGTATTCATGAAGGATATGATTGAAAACGGCGGCAACGTTATCAACATCTCTTCAATGAACGCTTTCCGTCCCCTTACAAAAATCCCCGCATACAGCGGAGCTAAAGCTGCAGTTTCCAACTTTACACAGTGGCTTGCAGTTCACTTCGCTGGAACCGGAATCAGAGTCAACGCAATTGCTCCCGGATTTTTTGTAACTGCTCAAAATCAGAAGCTTCTGTTTAATGACGACGGAACTCCTACTCCCCGTACAGGAAAAATCCTCAGCCAGACTCCTATGGGACGTTTCGGTAAGCCCGAAGAGCTTCTCGGAACAATTGATTGGCTTATAGATGATGATGCTTCATCATTTGTAACCGGTATTGTTATTCCCATCGACGGCGGATTCTCCGCTTATTCAGGAGTATAAAAACAAAAACATATTGCATTTACAAAGCTTTTGCGGAAAATATTTCCGCAAAAGCTTTTTTGTTTTCTTGACAGAAGGTAAAGAATAAAAGAACTTAAAACCGCTTAAACTAACTTTATCTTATATAAAGGAGTGTTTAAGATGATCGAACAAGATACAATAAAGCTGCTTCGTGAATGCGACTCAGGAGTTAAAATGGGTGTCTCTTCCATTGACGATGTTCTCGATAAGGTTTCAAGCAGTTCACTTAAAAAATATCTTACAGAATGCAAAAATGAACATGTGGAGCTTAAAACCGAAATCAACGGTCTGCTGAGCAAATATCACGACAGCGGAAAAGAGCCTAACTCAATTGCAAAGGGAATGTCATGGATAAAGACAAACATGAAAATGGGTATGGATGATTCCGATAAAACCATTGCCGATCTTATGACTGACGGCTGCAATATTGGAGTAAAATCTCTCAATCAGTATCTGAACAAGTATAAGGCTGCCGACGAGGTTTCAAAGGATATTACAAAACGTCTTATTAATCTTGAGGAAAGACTTGCAATAGATATACGCAGTTTCCTGTAAAACAGTAAAAGCATCGTTTCTATGCACAGGCATTGAACGATGCTTTTATTATTGGCGTTTTAGTTAAGGAGATAAATCTGAAAATTAAGATATCCGGCAAATGTGACCCATAAAAGATAGGGAATCATTAAATAGCCTGCCGGTTTTGAAATACGGTAAAAGAGAACCGTTGTCGCCAAAATAAGCAGCCACAAAAGTACAAGCCAGATAAAAGAAAAAAGATAAAGGGAAAAATTAAAAAAGAAAATTGACCAAAAGAAATTAAATATAAGCTGTATACCGTAGATGAGAAGGGCTCTGTTAATTTCCATTTGCGGTTTTCCCAATACTAAGACAAGATATGAGACAATACCCATAAGGATAAAGAGAACAATCCATACTACCGGAAAAAGCCAGCCAGGCGGCGACAGTGACGGCTTATTGATTGTTTCAAAGGTATCCATGCCTCCACGGGTTATAAATGCAGACAATCCTCCGACCAGCAGAGGTATTGCAAGACAGATTAAAAACTGCTTTGTTTTTTTACTCATAATAATCACCTTCATAGTGATTTTATGAAGGTGATTATGGTTTCATTCACGGATATTGAATTTATGTATCAAGTAAAATTTTACATAAAGATCAAAGTTTTACCGGCTCGCAGATTTCGTCAGCTTTGAATCCCGCTCTTCTGACAATATCGGCAATAAGCGCTCTTTCAGGAAGCAAATCACCGTAAACAGTTGCTGTTCCTGTTTTTAAATCAACTTCGGCTTTGTATTTTCCCTCCTGACACAAAGCGCATTTTAGCTTCTCTGCACAGTTTTCGCACTTCATTCCGTTTACTTTTATCTTACAGCAGTAAGCACAGGAATTAATATCATTGTCTGAGAAATTCACTGTCGTCACCGTTTTGATTGTTTTAACTCCAAAGGTGAAGTAAAGGATATGGAACAGCCATACACAGGCAAGAATTATTCTGCCCACAGGTACACGGCTCATCATTATAAAGCCTATACTCATAAGGAAAGTTACCATTACCATTATACGGATTTTTGTTTTCCAAGTCATTCCCTGTCCCTTAACATAAGTTTCAAGATTGTTTTTATAGAGCTTTGTATTTATAAACCAGTCGTTCAGCTTCTGTGAGCTCCTTGCAAAGCAAACAGCTGCAAGAAGTAAAAACGGAAAAGCCGGCAAAAGCGGCAAAGCTGCTCCCAATGCACCTAAACCAACACCTATACATCCTAAAACAACATATAATGCTTTCTTAATTTTCATTGTTACGCTCCAATCTTCTCTTTTCTTTTTTCGTTTCGATTACATGCTTTAATGCTAAAACAGGATGGTAAAAAATCATTCTCGGACCGGAAAACCGCATAACCTCACGTATTTTTTCACGCATTTCAGGTTTATAGCAATGAACCTTACAATTTGAACAGAAGGTTTTTGTCTCCATAAAGGGACATTTATCGCTCCTCATTCTTGCATATTCTTCTAGCTGCGCACATTCTGGGCAAAGCCCGTTTTTGCAGGCATGATTTTTGCGGCAGTAAAGCTTTATCATCAGAGAAACCATTTCCTTTTCCCGCTCACGCTTAGTATTTACATCAACACTTTTCATCAGCTCATTCTCCCGTGTTCCACACTGTAAACCTTATCGGCTATTCTCATGGTGGATTCTCTGTGAGATACAAGTATTACGGTTTTACCTTCTCTCTCCTCCCCTAAAGCCTTTAAAATAGCTGCTTCGTTAAGGCTGTCAAGATTACTTGTAGGTTCATCGAGAAGGATAAAAGGCGCATTATGTAAAAAAGCTCTGGCAAGTCCCAAGCGCTGCTTTTCTCCACCGGAAAGAGTGTCTCCAAGCTCTCCAACAGGTGTATCATATCCCTTTGGCAGACTCATTATAAAATCATGAACAGAAGCTTTTTTGCAGGCAGTTTCTATTTCTCCATCTGTCGCATCAAGCTTTGCAATACGCAGGTTGTTTGCAATGCTGTCATGGAAAAGCTGTGTCTCCTGAGTGACAAAGCTTTCCATATCCCTTAAATTTCCTGTATTTATCTCCGAAACATCTGTATCAGAAATTTTCACACTCCCGCTTTGTACGTCCCAGAAACGCATCAGAAGCTTTAAAAGGGTAGATTTTCCGCTTCCGCTTTTACCTACAATTCCGACTATGGAATGTTCCGGAACATCTACTGAAACATCTTTAAGTATCGTTTCCTCACCATAAGAGAAAGTGACATTTTCTGCCTTTGCACCTTTAAACTGTATGTTTTCTCTGCCCTCAATTTCCTTCGTAACGGGAACATCATCGAGAATATCCAGAACTCTGTTTCCTGCGGCGAAGGTATGCTGAAGAGTGCTGCCCAAAGCGGCAAGTGCAATTACCGGCCCGAAAGAGCTCATCAAAGCTATTGTAGGAATCACCACAGATTCAAAACCGATAATTCCTTTCATGTATAAATAAGATGATAGAGAGAGCATACCAAGATCAAAAAGCAAAATAACGGTATTTGTAAAAGCTGTGTTTTTGCTGGCAGCTATTTTCATCTTTCTTTCATCAGATGATAATTCATCGCTGCGACGATTCATTTCACTAAGTCTTTTTTCACCATGTGAATACTGGATTGTCTCGGAAATCCCCCTCATACTGTCAAGGACAAATGCACTCAGTTCCCCGGATTTATTGCGAAAATTCATGCCTGTATTTCCTCCAAGCTTTGAAGTAACTACAGGAATTACAACACCTACTGTTACATAGGCTAAAGCAGCAAGAAGTCCCAAACTCCAGTGATAGCTTCCAATAAACAAACACAAAATAAGAGAAAATAAAAGAGCTATTGCTGAAGGTGAAATGGTATGGGCATAGAAAACCTCAAGAAGCTCAATATCCGAAGTTATAATGGAAATAAGATCACCTTTATCCCTGGTTTCGAGCTTTGCAGGAGAAAGTCTTCTTAATGCTCTGAAAACCTTGTCACGAATAAGAGCAAGGAGCTTAAAAGCTATAAAATGGTTACACGCCTGCTCACCATATCGCAATACACCTCTTACTACAGCAAATACACATACTGTCACAAAAGCTGCCGTTTTAGATACCGGAACCGAAAAGCCTAGTACATCGAGCATTGCAAAGCCTCCAAAAACAGTTATAAAAGCTGCGCACAGATGTCCTGCAAGTCCCATAAAAATTGCCGCAGACATATATCCCGACAAAGGCTTTACAAGACCTGAAAGACGCATCATTATAGAAATATTGCTTCGCTTTTTCATTCTGCGATCACTTCCTTTCCGTAGTTTTCGAGACTCTGCTGAGCATTCCACATTTTTTCATAAACGCCGTGATTTTTAATTAATTCATCGTGATTCCCGCACTCTGCAATCTTTCCGTCGTTTAAAACATAAATCCTATCTGCCTTTACGGTATTCGCAAGACGATGAGAAATAAGTATTACCGTCTTTTCCTCGGCAATGTTTTGTATCTGCTCCATTATGTCGTTTTCGCTCTCAACGTCAATATTGGATGTGGCTTCATCAAATATATAAATAGGACTGTCATGAAGCAGTGCTCTAGCAAGAGCAAGACGCTGACACTGTCCCCCTGAAAGGTTTGAACCTTTTTCCGCAACAACTGTTTCCAGTCCCTTTTCGCTTTTCAGAAATTGTGAAAGTTTGGTTTTATCAAGTACCTCCCACATATCCTCTTCAGTAGCTTCAGGATTTCCCATAATGAGGTTATCATATACGGTGCCTTTGAAAAGATAGCTGTTATGGCTTACATAGGTTATGTTTTTCATAAGTGAGTCTTCATCTATTTCTGAAATTGGTATACCGCCGACAGTAATTTTTCCTGAGTAATTTGTATTTTTACCAGTCAAAAGTGAAGCTACTGTGGATTTACCACATCCGCTTTCTCCTGCAATCGCCGTAAAGGATCCTACGGGGAAAGACATTGAAATACTCTTTAATATCTCTCTGTCCTCATCATAGGAAAAGCTCACGTTTTCACACTTTATTTCATGTTCCTTCGGAAACTGCTGCAAGCCTCGGTTTTCTTTTTCAGGTAAATCCAAAAGTCTGAAAATCTTATCGCTTGCCGCCATACCGTTCATAGCTATATGGAAAAAGCTTCCAAGCTGGCGCATGGGAATAAAAAAGTCAGCAGATAAAAGAATTATGAGCAGGCATCCAGATAAACTGACTTTTCCTAAAGCAAACTGCGAAACAGAAACAATAACTCCTAAAGCGGCTCCTCCATAAGCAATAAGATCCATAATGGTAATGGAATTAAGCTGCATAGTAAGTACTTTCATTGTTATTTTGCGAAACTTTTCCGCCTCTTCGTTCATCTTTTCGTTCTTATATTCATCAGCCTTATATATTTTTAAAGTTGTAAGTCCCTGAAGATTTTCGAGAAATGTATCACCTAAAGTCGTATACTGTCCCCAATATTTTGACAAAAGCTTTTTGGCCCAGGTTTGTACCGCTGCTATGGCAACGGGAATCAGCGGAACGCATATGAGAAGAATTACAGCTGAAAGGAAATTAACAAAGCTAAGTACCACAAAAAGAGTTAGAGGTGCAAGCATTGCATAAAAGAACTGAGGAAGATATGCTCCAAAATTAGTTTCAAGCTGTTCTGTGCCCTCTACAGCAACCTGTACAACTTCCGAAGTTTTTACTTTTTCATTATAGGAACTTCCAAGCCTCAGAAGTTTTTTATAGATAAGCTCACGTAGTTTCTTTTTTACTGCCTTAGAGGAAAGATAGCTCATTCTTCCCGCACCTAAAGCGCACAAAAATCTTACAGCAACAGCCACTACAACCACAGCGACAGCAAAAGATAAATCCTTAACCGATGCACTTTTGTAAAAAAGCTTTTGCAAAAATGCTGTAACACTGAACATAGCACACACATTAGACATAAGAGAAAACCACTGAAAGACAACATTGCCTCCAATATATTTTCGGCTCTCTTCAACAGTTTTTATGAGCCTTTTATTTATCATCATATCTATCAGCTCCCTTTGTTAATTTTTTCATTATTTTTCTTACACAATTACAGCTTTCTCCCAATAAAAAAAGCAAATCAAATGGGATAAAATCATAAAATTAAAAATTCATGGTATATTCACCACACATAAATATCACTATTCCTAACCCATAGGACTGATTTTAATTTTTTTCACTATTGCAGCTTCTTCTCCTCTCAATTATTAGTTTAGACTAACCTATGCATAAAAATGTAAAAAGCAATTTCTATTAAACATTCAAATTGCAAATACAGACAAAGTTAGAAAAAACTAACCGCGCTTTATTAAAACAGGGCACTTATTAGTGCCCACTAACCTTTGCTATTATATAACCATTTAATATTATTTGTCAACTGCACTATTAAATTTTTCTATAAACAAAAAACCGACGCTGTAAAAGCGTCGGTCAGCATTTTAATTAAATTATTTGGCTTATACAAAAGTTTAATCTATTCTTATTGTGTAATCCTTTTAAGAAAATGATTTATTTCATATTGACTACATTTCTCGGGCTGCCGTTTACAAATGCCTCAATATTTCCCTTGAATATCTCAAGAAGTCTCGCTCTGGTTTCATAGCCTGCCCATGATATATGAGGAGTAATATAACAGTTTTTCGCCTTTAAAAGAGGATTGTCTTCCTTAGGAGGTTCAACTGAAAGAACATCCACTCCTGCCGCAGAGATTTTTCCGCTTTCGAGGGCTTCATAAAGAGCCTTCTCGTCTACTATCTGTCCCCTCGCAGTATTAATAATTACAGCTGAGTCTTTCATTGAAGAAATAAAGTCGGCGTTTACCATTTTTTCAGTTTCATCATTGAGCGGACAGTGGAAAGTAATTATATCGGCTCTCTCCATCAATGCTTCGAGAGTTACAAAATGTACCCCATCGCCGCCTCTGAAACCATGTCTGCGAGGAGCATAGACAAGCACTTCCATAGAAAATGCTCTGGCTATCTGTGCAACTGCTTTTCCGATTTTTCCAAAGCCCACAATGCCAAGAGTTTTTCCGCTAAGCTCAGTGAGAGGCGTTTTCCAGAAACAGAAATCCTCACAGCGGCACCATTCTCCGTCATGAACAGCTTTAGAATGAAGTGCAACGGCGTTTGTTATTTCCAGAATAAGTGCAAAAGTCATCTGTGCAACTGCCTCTGTACTGTATGAGGGAATGTTTGAAACAGGTATTCCTCTCTGTGCAGCACATTCACAGTCAACTACGTTATATCCGGTAGAAAGCAGAGCGATAAACTTTACATTTTTACACTGCTCTAATATATCCTTCGACAAAACCGTTTTGTTTGTAATAATTATATCTGCATCCTTTGCCCTGCTGACAGTCTCTTCCTTTGGAGTTCTGTCATAGACCGTATATTCTCCATATTTAGAGAGCCACTCCCACGAGAAATCACCTGATGCAGTGGTGGTTTTTCCGTCCAAAACTACTATTTTCATTGTATGTTCCTCCTTTATTCCATTAAAATATTCGGATTATGAGTCATATTTTCGCCGCAGGGTCTTATATCATCAAAAAGCGTGTTGTACATATCAACAGCCCGTGATTCGGTATCAAACACACTTTTACATTGACCGCTGAGCTTTACAATGTCATTATACCGCATAATCACCGGAAGTGAAGCAGTTTTTTTCATTTGTGAAAGAAGCTCTCGACCCTTACTGTTAAAGCCCAAAACTCGGATATACGGCGGAGTCTCAATTAAATCTTTACTGTATATTCCAAGATAAAAAAGCAAAAGTATTCTTCTGAGCCTTGAATGTGTATACCGCTTTGATTTAACTAAATCAGCTATTTCCCCAAAAGAGGTTCCATGCTTTGCCGCTTCTTTTATTTTGTATTCGAGCCCCTCAGAGACATCCGGAACTAAAGAAATCTCACTTGCATCTGCTCTTCGGAGCATGGAAATTAAAGGCAAATCGAGATTTTTAAAATCCTTTAAGAGTCTTCCCTCATCATTGGCTTTTTTCAGAAGCTCAAAAGTTTTTTCCGGCATAAAATAGGCTACTCTTTTAAAATTACTTGAGAGCATTTTTCTTATGGCTGAGGCCGAAGCGAAAGCTTCATTTAAATTTTCGCTGTCGTGATCGACTCCGGTTCTGTTTACACATACCGGACTAATGGAAGAGTTAAGGCGCAAAATAGCTTTACAGTATTCCACTGCAAGGATGTTATTGGGAGTTTTTAAAATATCCGCTGTTCTTTCATCTGCAACGGAAAGTACCGCCTTTTCACGGGCAGAGGGAAAGGAAAGACCCTCTGAAAGAAATTCCTTTAAAGCCCTGCTATATTCTTCTGAAATGCAGAGAGATGCAGCTGAAAAGAGAGAATCCGAGTCGGCGTTTTCACATCCGAAAAGCAGATTATCGACGCAGCCCATGGAATTTAAAACCGAAACTGCACCATATGCAAATCTTTCCGCCGAGGACACAGCCCATGAAACAGGCAATTCCACAACAAGATCAGCCCCGCATTTAAGAGCCATTTCGGCTCTTCGCCACTTGGAACAAACCGCCGGTTCTCCACGCTGGACAAAATTTCCGCTCATCACACACACCGTTTTTTCGGCGCCGGCTTTTTTACCCTGCTCAATCAAATATTCATGACCGTTATGAAAGGGATTAAATTCAGCTACTATACCGTAAGTTTTCACTTTTTTCTCCCCCTTTAACGCAAAACTATTGAAAATGATTCATCAATGATATAATATATTAGTTATAGAATTAGTTCAAGTACAAATTACATTGGAGGTTTTTTTTTGAAAATTCTTGTTATCAATGCAGGCAGTTCCTCACTTAAGTACCAGCTTATCGATATGGAAAACGAGCTGGTTCTCGCAAAGGGTGTTTGCGAAAGAATCGGTGTTGACGGCCGTATAAAGGGAAGCACTTTCGACGGAAGAAAATTTGATGTCGATGTTAAAATGGACAACCACACTGACGCTTTCCTCGACGTTAAAAAGTATCTTACAGAAGGCGAATATGCTGTTATTTCCGATCTTTCCGAAATCGCAGCTGTAGGCCACAGAATAGTTCAGGGCGGCGACAAGTTCAACGAGAGCGTTATCATTGACGACAGCGTTGTTGAGGGTATCAAGAGCCTTTGCGACCTTGCTCCTCTTCACAATCCGGCACATATTCAGGGTATCAACGCCTGCCGCAAAGTTTTCGGCGACAATGTTCCTGAGGTTGCAGTTTTCGATAACGCATTCCACAGCACAATGCCCCCCGAGGCTTATATTTTCCCCATTCCCTATGAGTATTATGAGAAGTATGCAATCCGCAGATATGGTTTCCACGGTACATCTCACAAATACATCAGCCATCGCTGCGCTGAGCTTATGGGCAAAGATATCAAAGATCTTAAAATTGTCACATGCCACCTTGGCAACGGCTGCTCAATAGCTGCTGTTAAAAACGGCAAGGTTATTGACACCAGCATGGGTCTTACTCCCCTTGATGGTTTTGAGATGGGTACACGCTGCGGCGGAATCGACCCCTCAGTTATCATCTTCCTCCAGCAGAAAGAGGGACTTACTCCTGAGGAAACAGATACTCTTCTCAATAAGAAGTCAGGCGCTCTCGGCGTTTCCGGTGTTTCCAGCGACGACAGAGACCTCAGAGATGCAATTGCTAAAGGCAACGAGCGTGCAAAGCTCGCAAGAGATATTCAGTGGTATCAGATTAGAAAGTTCATCGGAAGCTACGTTGCAGCTATGGACGGTATTGACGCTCTTGTTTTTGCAGGCGGTATCGGTGAAAACACTGACGACCTTCGCACAGACGTTTGCTCAAAGCTTTCTTTCCTCGGATTTGAGATCGATGAAGAGGCAAACGCAGCTGCTCTCCATGGAGTTGAAAAGGAAATCACTACTCCCAACTCAAAGGTCAGAGCTTTTGTTATCCCCACAAACGAAGAGCTTGTTATCGCAAGAGAGACAAAAGATCTTGTTCTCAAAGCAGGCAAATAAGTTAATATTACTTATACTTAAGAAAGGATGCATTTTACTGCATCCTTTCTTTTTTTACTTTTAAATGTACAAAGGGTGCATCCAAACTGGATGCACCCTTTGCTTACTATATAGAAAACATACCCCTCAAAATATGTATTCCATCATTATTTCTGATACGGTGTATTAAAAACATTAATATGACGTATCACATTCTCATATATTCCGTTTACCATTGCCGTACTAAGGTCAAAGTAATTGTGTTTGCCCTCGCCCTGCATATATTTTTCCGCACTATTTGCAAGGCTGTTAAAGCTGGCAGTTGCAATATTTACTTTGCGGACTCCCAGAGAAATTGCCCTCTGAAAATCACGGTCACTTATTCCGCTTCCACCGTGAAGAACAAGAGGTATATTGACATTCTCATTTATCTTTTCCAGTACATCAAAAGCTAAAGTCGGCGCTACGGGATAATTTCCGTGAGCGTTACCGATTGCCACTGCCAAAGCATCTATGCCGGTTTCCTCAGCAAAGATTTTTGCATCGTCCGGATCAGTACAGCGTATTCCGTGGTCGCTGCTGCCATCCTCACTTCCGCCTACGAGCCCCAGCTCTGACTCAACGGTTGCACCATACTCCCTCGCCATCTCTACTACCTTTTTAGTCTTTGCTATGTTCTCTTCAAAGGGAAGTGTTGAAGCATCAAGCATTACAGACGTAAAACCAAGATCAAGGGCCTGCTGTACTGTTTCCAGAGTAAGACCGTGGTCAAGATGCACTGCAACATCTACTTTAGCATTTTCTGCTGCGCTTACCATCATAGGTCCCATAAGGTGCAAAGGCGAATTTTTAAGACGCACTTCGGCTATCTGCAAAATTATGGGTGTGTCTGTTTCTTCAGCAGCTCTTATGGCACCCATAACCATTTCCATATTGCCTACACTGAAAGCTCCGCATCCGATATTTTTCTTTGCAGCACCCTCAAGGAGAGTTTTCATTTCTACCAGTGCCATGTTATCTCTTCCTTACTTTAAATATAAGTGCTCTGAGCCGCCTAAACGGCGGCTTTTACATTATTAAAGTCCTGTCTTTTCAGCGATGAACTTTCTTGCACGCATTGCATATTCAAGAGGATTTGCCTTTGCGGGATCCTGTTCCGCTTCAACAAGCATGTATCCCTCATATCCTGCATCCTCAAGAACCTTGAAAATGGGATCAAAGTCTATGCATCCGTCGCCGGGGATTGTGAACGTACCGAGACGTACGCCGTCAAGGAAGCTGAGATTTTCTTTTTTTACCTTTTCAACCACTTCAGGACGGATATCCTTAAGGTGAACGTGCTTAATGCGGTTTACATACTTCTTGACCATCTCAAGGGGATCTTCGCCGCAGTAAGCAAAATGTCCGGTATCAAAAAGAAGACTTACATATTCGGGATCTGTTCCCTCCATCATGCGCTCAACCTCAGCGGCAGTCTGAACAACTGTACCCATATGATGATGGAATGTAAGAGAAATTCCATACTCTTCCTTTGCGATTTTTCCGAGCTTATTCATACCATTGCAGAATGTATCCCACTCATCATCGTTCATAACATACTTATGACCGAAAATAGGTGTGTTAAGCTCCCCCTGTACGCTGTGGCTCTGCTCAGATGCGCCGATAACCTTTGCTCCCATTGCCTTTAAGAACGCAAGCTGACTGCGAAACTCCTTCTCAACCTCTTCAAAGGGCTTTGTAATAAGGAAACATGAAAACCACTGATTGCAGATTTCCATTCCCCTGAGATCGAGAGCCTTTTTGAGAACCTCAGGATCTTTCGGATATTTATTGCCGACCTCTGAACCAGTAAAGCCTGCAAGAGCCATTTCGCTTACGCACTGCTCAAAGGTGTTCTCCTTGCCGAGATCGGGCATATCGTCGTTTGTCCAGGCGATAGGAGCTATTCCGAGCTTTACTTTGCTTTTATCAAACATACTTTATTCCCCTTTCGGTAAGGTAATTACATGATTTCAGAAATCTTTACGGGACGATGCTCTTCATATGACTTCTTAGCTGCAAGACCCATAAGTACGGGTTTAAGTCCGTCATATACGTTGAGAGGAGCTTCCTTATCGTTTACAATTGCATCAATAAACATTGAAACCTCTTTTCCGTAAGCGTCCATATAACGCTCAAGGAAGAAGAAGAGAGGTTTCTCAGCTGTTACGCCGTCAGCATTGCTGAGAACTGCCTTTGACTGACTGTCGTTTTCGCAGGCAACCATTCCCTCAGATCCAAATACTTCTGCACGCTGATCATAGCCGTATGCTGATCTTCTGCTGTTATCGATAACAACAATTGCGCCGTTTTCCATTTTCATCGTAATGACTGCTGTATCAACATCCCCTGCCTCACCGATTGCGGGATCAACAAGGTTTGCACCCTGTACATAAACTTCCTCAGCGTCACAGCCTGCAAGGAAACGAGCCATATCAAAATCATGTATTGTCATATCAAGGAACATTCCGCCGGAAACCTTTACATAGTCAATTGAAGGTGGCTCAGGGTCACGGGATGTAATCTTTATTATCTCTGGCTTACCGATTTTACCCTCTGCAACTGCACGCTGGACAGCTTCATAGTTGTGGTCAAAGCGACGGTTAAAGCCAACCTGATACTTAAGGTTTGTGCCCTCAAGCGCTTCTATAACCTGCTGGATTTTTTCGATATCGTGGTCAATGGGCTTTTCACAGAAAACGTGCTTACCGGCTTTTATTGCCTCAACGGAAATAGGTGAATGGGTATCTGTTGAAGAACAGATAAGTACAGCGGCGATTTCCTGGTCTGCAAGGATTTCCTTGTAATCCTTTGTCACAACCTCAACGCCCATAGCCTTTGCCCATGCTGCCGTTTCATCGTTCATAAAGGGATCTGCAACTGATTTTACAACTGCATCCTTAACTCTGGTAGCGATACTTGTAATATGTACCTTACCGATACGGCCTGCGCCGATGATTCCTACTTTTATCATTTTTCATTCTCCTTTATATCATGGTTTAATCACCAAAGGTTTCTGTAAATCTGCTTTACATCCTCTTCGCTTACATCCCGCTTTGTGTTTTGAGGACTTCCGCTTGCCATTGCATCAAAGGACATTTTATCTATGACACTGAAGAATTTTTCACGGTCTATTCCGTACTCTTCGAGTGTTGGAGTTTCAAGTACCTTTGTTATATTCTCGATTTCTTTGAGGAACTTTTCTGCGGCTGCTTCGTCGCTGTCCTCTGCCTTTGCGGCTCCGATTGCTCTGCCAAGATCTGCAAAGCGGTCATATGCGCCGGGAAGAGCGAATTTGAGGCACTCTTTCATAAGCATTGCATTTGAAAGGCCGTGTGCTACATGGAAAAGAGCTCCTATGGGACGGCTCATACCGTGGATAACTGTTACTGATGCGTTATTGAAAGCAATACCTGCTTCCAGAGCGGCAACAGACATTTCGACTCTTGCTTCTTCGTTTTTACCGTCTTTAAAAGCAACGGGAAGGAATTTAAAAATACGCTTAACAGCTGAAACCGCAAAAGTATCAGAAAGAGTCTGAGCTTTACGGGATGTGTAAGCCTCAACTGCATGGCAAAGGGCGTCAAGGCCTGTTGCAGCTGTGATTTTAGGCGGTGCGGTCATTGTAAACTGCGGGTCGATAATTGCCAGCGTAGGCATGAGCACAGCGCCTTTTAAGAGCATTTTTATATCCTTTTTTGTATCTGTAATAATTGTAAACTGGGTAGCCTCAGATCCTGTACCGGCAGTTGTGGGAATTGCAACCATGGGCGGTACGGGTACATCGATAACCTTTCCCATATAATCGGAAATACTTCCGCCGTTTTCTATAAGGGAAGCTATTGCCTTCATGGAATCAATGGGGCTGCCACCGCCTAAAGCTACAATGAAATCACAGCCGTTTTCCTTATATACCTTTACTCCGCCGTCAATCATAACATCGGTAGGCTCACCTGTTATATCGGAATAGATAACATAATCTACTCCCTCATTTTTAAGGGCAGCTTCAACCTTTGCACAGTTGCCAAGGTCTATCATAACTTTATCTGTTACAATAAGAGCTTTTTTACCAAAGGCTTTAAGAGCTGATTCAGCTGCCTCCAAAGCTCCTGAACCGGAAATTATTTTTCCCGGGACAATAAATTCTCTCGCCATTTTATGTTCTCCTGTCTATCAGTCAAATTTAGCTTCATGAAGCCATGTATATCGTTCATCTTCGCAGCGGTCAGTCTGAAGCCACGGATTGCCGTCAAGGTGACGGATCATCCAGCAGGTGTACATCTGATAACCAGGTGCAACAGCCTGAGGATGAAGCTCTCCGCCGGGGATCGCCGAAAAGCTGCCGTCAGTGCTTTTAAAAACCTGATCACCTACAAAACTTGCTCCGAATCCCTCAGGATGGTCAAACTTGAAATAGTAGGTTTCCGGCTGGGGATGACGGTGAGGAAGATATCCCGACCAGTTGCCTCTGTCGTTGAGGACTTCGCCTAAAACCATATTGGAATAAGGCGCTATGTCGTGGTCGAAAATTGTATTTACACGACGCTTTGCAACATTTCCGAATTTTCCTTTGCAGGAATAGCCCCATGGAGCATCCTCTGGAGAGTAAATTCTGCTTTCAAATTCTTTTTCATTCTTAGTGCACTGAACGAGGATTTCAGCATCGCTTTCAGCTTCCACTGTAACCTCTTTGCCGGTGCAGACATGTACGCACCAGGGTCCCTCAGTAAAGACATCCTTACGGCTTACTGTCTGAGAGTTATCCTCCCATTTATATGTGATTTTTCCTGATAAAAGCAGTACGGCTACCTCTTCACCCTCACGGCCGAAGCTGCGTTTCTCCCCTGTTTTCATACGATAGATACGAATGTCCATCATCATATCTTTATATTCATTGTCATAGGTTGTCAGAATCTGTTCGCCGTTTGCATCAAATTCCGGATAACCGAATACTTTACCCATTTCAATTACTCCTTATTAATACTGTCTTGATTCTCTGCGGCCTGTCATGACATCTTCGCAGGCTTCACGGACGCTCTCTTTAACAGAGGTTGTTGCGATACCTACATTCCACCAGGACTCATAGCCGTCGGTCATGGTTTTGGGAAGCACCTTAAGGTCAAAAAGACAGGCTATATTTTGCTTTTTTGCATCCTCAAGAGCTGCAACAAGCTCAGGGATAGTCTTGCAGGTATAGGTTTTAAGTCCGTAGCCCTCACCGATTTTTGCATAGTCAACAGGAATAAGATCACCTGTGGGCTTCTTGCCGTCGGTGTAACGGAACTCCGTTGCAAGGCTTCCGATACCGTTATTCATTTCAAGGTTATTGATACAGCCGAAACCGCAGTTATCAAAAATAAGAATATTGACCTTTTTGCGCTCCTGCATAATGGTCATGATTTCGCTGTGAAGCATCTGGAAGCTTGAATCGCCTACTACACAGTAAACTTCGCTTTCCGGCTCGGCAAACTTAACGCCCAATGTTGCGGCGATTTCATATCCCATGCAGGAATATCCATACTCAGCGTGATATCCGCCACGTTTATCTGTACGCCACATACGCTGCATACAGCTGGGAAGTGAACCTCCGGCAGTGATAATTACGGCATCCTTATCGATTGTATTATTGATAGCTGCAAGAGCGGCTGTCTGAGTAATTTTTCCGTCTGTAAGTTTTACAAATTCCGGAATTGTTCTCGGATCACGTGCCTTTACAATAGGTTCAAAGTCCTCGCCTGTATATTCGATATTTGCAAGACGATCCCACTCTTCATCCCAAGCCTTTTTAGCTGCTTCGATTTCTCCGCTGTATGAGGAAACATATTTTCTCTCACGAAGCTTTTCTGCAAGAGCTTCGAGAGTGACCTTTGCATCACCAACAGCCTTTACGGCATCCATTTTATATGCATGGTAACGGTTATTGTTTATAGTGAGGAACTTAACGTTTTCATTCTGGAAAAGATGCTTTGAGCTTGTGGTAAAATCCGAAAGACGTGAACCAACAGCAAGCACAACGTCAGCATCCTTTGCGATTACGTTTGAAGCAAGTGTACCTGTAACTCCGATACCGCCAAGGCAATAGGGATGGCTCGATTTACATGCGCTCTTACCTGCCTGGCTTTCACCAAAGGGAATATGGAACTCCTCACAGAAGTTTTCAACTGTCTCCCCTGCCTCAGAATACTTAACGCCGCCGCCTACTATGATAAGTGGTTTTTTAGCCTGAGAAAGTACCTCTGCCAAATCCTCAAGCTCCTCATCCACTGCAACGGGTCGGGTAATGCGGTGTACACGCTTTTTGAAGAAATATTCGGGATAGTCATAAGATTCACCTTCAACGTCCTGAGGAAGAGCTATACAGCAGGCTCCTGTCTCGGCAGGATCTGTCAAAACTCTCATTGCGTTAATAAGGGCGGTCATAACCTGCTCGGGACGGCAGACACGATCCCAGTATTTACAAACGGGTTTAAATGCATCATTTGTAGTTGTAGCAAGACTGTTACTCTGCTCAAGCTGCTGAAGCACCGGGTCGGGCTGACGTGAAGCAAAAGTATCCGAAGGGAAAACCAAAAGCGGAATATTATTTACCGTTGCCGTTGCACAGGCAGTAACCATATTTGCAGCGCCGGGGCCTATCGAAGAGGCACAGGCGATAATGCTCTTACGGTTATTCTGCTTTGCAAAAGCGATTGCAGAGTGACACATTCCTTGCTCGTTTCTGCCCTGCATTACACGAAGCTCACCGGGATTTGTATCGAGCGCTTCACCAAGTCCTACGGCGATGCCGTGACCGAAAATAGTGAAGAATCCCTCTACAAATTTTGTCTCCACTCCATCCATTGAAACGTACTGATTATCGAGAAATCTGACAATTGCCTGAGCTGTGGTTAAACGAATTGTATCAGCCATATCTATCTCTCCTAATTAAACACGGGCGATCATTTCGCCGTACTTCTCTTTTTCTTCTTTAATGAATGCACGGACTTCATCGGGTCCGGGAAGTGAATCTGAGCAGTTGTTGCTTCTTACCATCATGGAAGCTTCTGCTGAACCGAATTCAAGACAGTCCATAATCTCCCAGCCGCTGTAAAGGCCATAAAGGAAACCTGAACCGTATCCGTCTCCGCCACCAAAGCCTTTTCTTGCCTCAACCGGGAATGGCTTAATTGAAAATTTCTGTCCGTCACAGGTGTAAGCGGTTGAACCCTTCATACCGTGCTTGATAACAACGATTTTTGCATGATAGCTCTGCCAGAGAGCTGCTGATTCCTCATCGGTCATGCCCGGTTTAATAAGCTTTTCAGTAAGATTGAATTCCTCACGGGAACCCATGATAATATCGGCTTCCTTAGCAACAGCAGAATAGTAAATGGAAATAGTATCATCGTTTTCCCAGTTATATGCACGGTAGTCGATATCGAAAATAATGCGTGTATTATTGCGCTTTGCAAGGAGAACTGCTTTCATTGCAGCTTCACGGGAAGGACTCTGTGCAAGAGCAGTACCTGAAATAAGAATTGCCTTTGCGCTCTTTATGTAATCCTCGTCGATATCGTCAACATGGAGCTGAAGGTCAGCGATGCAGTTACGGTACATAAGAATGCTGCTTTCAGAGGGCGAAAGCATTTCGGTAAAGGTAAGTCCAAGCTTTTCTCCGTTTTTGCACTTTGTAATGTGTGATGTGTCAACGCCGATGTTGTTAAAATAATCCACAACATACTCGCCGAACTGATCATCGGAAACCTTACCGATGAATCCGGCTTTAAGTCCGTGACGGGTAACGCCTACTGTAATATTTGCAGGTGAACCGCCTAAAAACATTTCAAACATATGAACCTTTTTTAAAGGTTTAAAATCTTCTTTAACCTGATCGTTATATGCCGGGTTAAAGTCAATTGCCACACGACCCAGAAGCACCAGGTCAAGGGGTCTGCTTTCATCAAATTCAATGTACTTCATCTGAATATTCCTCCTGTATGGTTTTGCGTGCTTTTTAAAATTGCGTGCTTTTTGTATATATTTTTCCATGTAGAGAATAACATATTTGAATTTAAGCCGCAAGAGCTTTTTGTGCTTCCGCAAAACTTCTATGTTTCAGACAAAGCAAAAGGTTTTTTTATGTGATTTTTACAAACGATTTTTAGCGTGCTTTTTGCGTGCTGTGAATTGGCACGCAAGCGAAAAGCGATGTGCTTTTGCACACCGCCTTTACTTTAAATTATATTTTGTTTTTATATTAATTTCCGTATACATATATTCCGACTCAGGTTCTTTCCCCTGTTTAAGAAGCTTTGCCAGAAGCCCTAACGCTCTGTATCCCTGTTCATATGCCTCCTGGTCAATGAGAAAATCCACTGTTCCCTCACTTAAAGCTCTGTCGTTATATGGTGTTCTGTCATAAATTATAACATAAGGCCTTTTCTTTAGCTGAAGCTGCTCAAAAGCTCGTCCGACTCCGCTCTGTCCGCCCGAAGCCATAAAAATGCCTTCTAAATCAGGATAAGCTGTCATGGCGTTCACAATTATCTTTGCCACCTCGTCGCTTTGGTCAAAGCTGCTCTGTACGCCAATAAGCTCCATATTGGGGAAACCGTATTTAAGCTCTTCTACAAATCCGTCAACACGGCAGCTTCCTGTAAGGTTTGAAAAAAAACCGGTAATTACAAGAACTTTTCCCTTTCCTCTCATCATCAGACCCATAAGCCCGGCAGCAGTTCTTCCGCTGCGTCTGTTATCAAGCCCCACAAAACAGCATCGCTTTGTGCCGACTATATCCGTATTGAAAGTAACCACGGGAATTTTCTTTACATCAATAAGTTCATTTATTTTTTCTCGTATTCCGTCACAGTCAACTGGCATTATAGCAAGGGCATCTATATTAAGCTCTTCAAGCTCCTTAATAGCCTTCATCTGCTGCTCTTCGTCCACAGTTTCATTTTCTTTAAGAATAATCTCAATACCCTTTTCCTTAAGCTCTTTACTGGCATGACGTATTCCCTTATTTACCTGGAGCATGAAAGAAGAACGGGCAAGCTGAGTAACTACACCTATGCACATGGTATCGCTTCCACGCTCACCGTCTACGGTTTTATTCCCTGATTTGCGGTGTTTTGGAACATACCCCAATTCATCGGCTATACTCAGAATCTTTTCAGCTACCTTGGGATTAATGCGACCACGATGATTTAAGGCTCTGTCCACAGTTCCACGTGATACTCCTGCAAGTTCTGCTATCTGATTTATTGTCGCCGCCATTTTATCCCTCCGCTCAAAACGATTTTAATCATGATAGCATGAATAAACTAAATTAGCAAGATAGTTGATCTGATTTAAAATGGTAGCGAAAAACTAAGAAAAATACATCAAATATATTTACACATGCAATTTAACCCCCATACGTTTACATCCTCGAAAAGAATATAATATAATTGTTAATTATGCATGATGTCCCCATTTGTTCTGTTGAAATTGCATTATTTTTTTTGCTATAATTACTAAAATAGTTTTGAAAGTAGGAATAATTATGTTGTTTAGTGCTGTTTTAGCTATTGGTATCGTTTCAGCTATTTTTTTTATGAAAGAAAGAGTAAAAAAGTGTGGTATTAAAGCTCTATTGCTGAAAACTGTTACCAGTATAATATTTATTTTTTGTGGTGCTATCGGAAGCGCCAACGCCTTAAAACACGGATATTGTGTATTTCCTATTTTAGTTTTGATGGGACTTGTTTTCGGACTTTTAGGCGATATATGGCTGGATTTAAAATGGATATACAAAGATGATAATGATATATACACTTTTTCCGGATTCTTTTCATTTATTGTAGGTCACATATTATTTATTGCAGCAATATTACACAGATTCGCAGACTGGAATAAAATTATTTATATTGTACTTCCTGTTATAATTTCACTTATTGCAGCTGTGGGTATGCTAATTTTAGAAAAACCTTTAAAGATGAAATACGGAAAATTCAAAGCGATAACAGTCGTATATACATTCATAGTAGCTCTATTGGCATTTTTGTCAGGATCATTTGCCTTAATGAACGGATTTAAAATAATGACCCTCAACCTTATGTTTGCCGGCGGTATATTCTTTGCTCTTTCTGATCTTATCCTTTCGGGAACATATTTCGGAGAAAATAAGAAAAGACCAATTGACATAATAACTAATCATACTACATATTATGCCGCTCAGTTTTTAATAGCTTCTTCTTTGATGTTTCTTAAATAAATAATAAAATATGCAATATAAAAAGCCTTATGATTTCTTAAATGAAAACATAAGGCTTTTTAATATTAAAATTAAAAAATCAATTGTGCGCTGAACGGGCAATTTCAAGTATTTCTTCTTTAGGAAGATCGCTCACCATTATATAATAGGAGGATCCTTGCCGCCAAAACAATCTGTTTCCTCTCTTTTCATAATATAAAGCATCGCTTCCGAAAAGTTCAACATATTCTATTTTGCTGTCTTCAGTATCTAAAGTTAACACTCCTCCGCCATATACAGCCCCTTGGTAAATATGAATATAGTTTCCGGCACCATTAACATATTCTTTACGAAAATAATCAGTACTGCAATTATATTCTGTTCTTTCAAAATCAGCAGGAACATAAAAATAAGTCTCTGTAAAAACAGCTTTTGGATCGTATGCCGGATCTTCACTAAGGTTTATAGTTGTAGATATACCATTATTAGTGTTTTTGAAAAAGCCTAAAAATGAATCTCTCAAAGCAGTTACACTGAACAGCGCCAATGAAACAAACATAACAGATGCCAACACCAGTGATGTTATTCGTCTAAATGCAGAAGTAAAATAAATTACATGACCTTTATTGCTATCTTCATACTCACAATATAAAAGAGTTTGCATTTTATTTTTGAATTTCTTTGAAAAAGTTATATTTTCAAGCTCTTCATCTTTCGGCAGAGAATTCATCCATTGTTCCTGATAAAGCATGAGAGCTGCTGTTAGTTTCTCGTCGTACTTCGTATTACAATACATCAAAATCTCCTTCTTCCCCAAGTATTAACATCAATTTCTCCTTTGCCCTCTGCAATCTTTTTCTCACAGTAACGGCACTTATACCAAGAAGATCTCCTATCTCGGCATCCTTGTATTGGTGTACATACCTTAAAATAAGTACATCTCTGTAAATATCGGGAAGTTTCTCTATTGCCTGTGCAATAACATGTGTATCTATACTGTCCAAATCAGGAGAATCAACATAAATTTCCTGCTCATTGTCATCAATGTTAACTGTCGCTTCCCTTTTACGTTTCATGTACATATCTTTTGATACACTCTCAGTAACTATAACGATGAAACTCTTAGTTTTGTGACAATTAACCTCATCTATTTTATTTAAATATTTCATCAGCTTCAAAAAAGCATTATGCACTGCATCTTCTGCAAGGGCATCATCGCAGAGAATATTATAGGCAACGTACTTCATAAGCTTACCATATTTTATATAAAGTTCTTCAAATTTTGATCTCCCTTCTGTAGTGTCAAGTACGCTCAGATAGAAAACCAGCATTCTTCTTTTTCTCCCTAAATGTTTTTTGCAAAACATATACTTTTTCGCTGCTAATACATATATCAGTATAAAGCATATAAATCATTTTCTCAACCGAAAATTTTTTCGTAAATGTATTTCCATGAAAAAACGATAACTGAAATCAACAAATTATAACTAAACTTTTATTTTTGAATAGTAAAAAGTTAATCAAAATAAATACAGTTTTTAATTCTCTATTGAAAAAATAATTAGGTTTAATGAATTCATTTTTACATGCAAAAGACCTATCTGCATTGCAGACAAGTCTTTTAATAAAAGTAATGTCGGTGTCTTAATTATCAGTGTCTTATTCTAAATGTTTTCGGTGCCAGTCGATAGGCAAGTGCAAAGGAAACACAGACATATATCAAACTGAAAACACAGACGCTTATTCCGAAAATCATTACAGGTATCTCTTTATCCATAACAAAATAACATATAAAATAGGTTACTGTATTAACGATTCCATAAGCTGCATTTTTCATTTCCATATTCTCATTATAAGGCTGCATCAAATAATAAAGCACCATAGTATGTACTGAGAAGAAAAGCGACATTGCTATTATTGTAAAGAATATCAAAGGATAAAGCGCTATATTATCTGTACCGCCATTTATATAAAGCAGTAAAGGCATACCAACTGCTATAACTGACGCAGGCATCAAATTAACAAGCACGATATACTTTAATCTTTGTATAAACAGGTTCAATATAGCCGTAGGCTGTCTGTAAAAACGATACAAAAGCATACTGTGATCACAGTTTACAAACATAGCCTGGGTCATTGTACGTCCCCTGTTTATAAAATACATTATAATTAAAAACAAAGACAGCTTATTTAAAATAAACTTATTAATTTCTCCGTTTATATCGGGAATAAAGAAGCTCAGCGCAATTAAAACAGCAAAAATAGCAACCAGCACAACGGTTATTTTCTTTGCAGATTTAGTAAGTATTTTAGAGTGACGCTTCATAAATATCTCATTGAAATATTTATAACCGGTCTTATTGCTTGTAATATTTACATCATTATCAATTTTACCCTGGAACATACTTTGTGTTCTCTGAGTCTCAACGCTTTTATTCATTGCAAGATTTTGAGGATTGAGAACAAAAAGCTGTATGCTGCGATAATCCTTGAATTTAGCTATATATGAAAAAGCAAATACAGCACCAACCATAAGAAGAAGAGTCACCGCTACAACTGCTGCACCGGGAATTGCAAAACCGAAAACAGCAGGAATATATGCTGCGGCAATAAACACCACATCAACTACCATTACCACAGAATACTTAAATCCCTCATGTTTCAAATTAGTTATATGCTTTGAATCATACATCAGTGAAAAACTGCCGAAAATCGGTTTAACCGCACAGACAGTAAACGGAATTACAAGACAGTAAAAAACATTCACACCGCAAATAAGACCAAATACAAGTGCGATTACAGTAAAACCAACAAATGTTTTCAAAAGATAATAGATATAATTTGAAACAGTATAGTCTTTTGCATCAAGACGCATTATAAACATTGCGTAATACTTATCACGGGATGGATCAAACATTCCTATATTTGTAATTCCTCCCGCCAGAGTAAGGAAAAAGAGGATATTCAAAAAGGCATCAGCTGGATTTTTCATCTGGCTTGCAGGCAAATATACCATAAGGCCTATGTAAATGGCTTTGCCGACAAATATCATCAAAAACTGCCAAATGGCACTTATTACCGCTGCAAATCTCTTGAGTCCCTTACTTGAATACAAACTGTCAGGCAAAAGGCGCTTTACAAGAGGTATTGATTTTAAAGAAAATATTACAGTATTTACTTTATAAGCATTGGCAAGACGAAAGGAATGAGCAAAAGTTTTAAACATCCCCGTCACCTCTCAAAGCAGCTATAATTTTTTCTTTAAGTTCTGCATTGTCAAGGTGTTCCTTCTCTATACCCTCAAGGACACCGTCGTTTAGAATGACAATTTCATCACATAAATCCAGTGCAAGCTCCAAAATATGAGTTGAAAAAATTATAATATGTTCTTCCTTTAAGCTCTTCAAAAGCTGCTTCATCTCATCGGCAACAACAACATCAAAGGATGTAAGAGGTTCATCGAGGAGCAAAATCGCCGGATCAGCTATGAAATTCACAAGCATCTGCATTTTATTTTTCATGCCGTGAGAATAATCTTTCATAAGCTTATTTCTGTCCTCAGGGGCAATTTTCATAAGGTCAAAATATTCATCCATCGCCTGCTGATTTGATTTTTCTGGCTTATTTATATCGAGAAAAAATTTAAGGAACTCCCCTGCCGTTAAAAATTCAGGAACAACAGGCGTTGAAAGGACATAACCAATATCGGCAGAACTTATATCTCTTTCCCTTCCGTTTTCCTCAACGGTTATTTTTCCGTCATCAGCTTTTATATCTTCACTTATACAGTTAAAGAGCGTTGTTTTTCCCGCTCCGTTTCTTCCGAGAAGTCCGTAAATCTTACCCTTTTCAAAAGAAAAGTTTATACCTTTTAGTACTTCCTTTTCTGAAAAATTCTTTTTAACATTTTTTAATACAAGGTGCATCGTTTACCTCCAAAGCAGCATTATGCAAGTTGTTATGATGTTATTCTATCATAATTTACGGCAAATTCAACGATTTTTACTTTTTTATAGCTTAAAAATATTAAAAAATTCCAATTTCAATGAAAAAGTTTCCCACAAAGCAAAAACAGCTTTGTCGTAAAACAAAACTGTTTTTGAAAAATTATAAATTCTTGTTTTTTTCAAAACCCTTCATATCATCAAGAGATATATCTTTCCTGCAATCAAGGCAGTAAAAATAAATTGTCCTGAATCTTATTTCGCCTTCAGTATCCGAAAAATCATATTCCTTAGCTTCAGGCGAATTTGAATTCACACTTTTATCAATATACCTTGTCTGCACTCTTCTGCCACATTCGGGACAGCAATGTTTCTTAAAATGTGTATAGAAAAAGTTAAGCATCGGTGTACAAGGGGTACAAACGAGATAAAATAGAAATGAGGGGCGATAGAGCGGAAATATCAGATTTTCCACTCTATCTGAACACGGTCGCTGGTGGCCTTGATTGTAGAAATCAAGCCATCGGCGGCTTTTCTTTTGTCGTCAAAATCTATGCTCTCCCAGTTGTCGAGATAATAGGACAATTTCTTTATCTGCTGGGGCGATATGGTTTCGACGCTCAAATCGGCTATTGCTTTTGAAATGGTCTGACGGCGGGTGTCCAGTTCTTCGATTTTCTTGTTGGCGTAAGCAAGCAAGGTCGCATTGGCTCCGGTCAGCGTGTCCAGCAGCTTTTCAATTTCTACCTCCACCTGCGCCAGCTCTACTTGATAGGCTGTCAGTTTCGGATTGACCTTTTCCTCTGTGCTGTGGAGTATCTGAAAATCCTTGAACTTCTCCTGCATGGCCGAGAAAATGAATTGTTCAAATTCTTCTTTGCGGATTTTCCCGCAGCCCGGACAGCCTTTGTTTTCCGTCC
>UQGM01000025.1 GCA_900540535.1 uncultured Oscillospiraceae bacterium
TACGTCGTACTATTGGAGCTACTTGCTCATCAATGACGATCTTGTTTTTCTCCGTAGGGTGCATCTTGTACCCATACATGGGCTTGCCGCCGATAAACTGACCCTTCCGCTGTTTATCTCGCTTGACGCTTTTTATCTTTTTAGAGATGTCCTTAGCGTACATGTCGTTCATGATTGCACGGAATGGAGTGATATCATTTGCAGTGGAGTCCACACCGGTGTCTATGCCGTCCAATAAAGAAATGTACCGCACACGGTGCTCCGGGAAATACCTCTCCATATAGTGTCCGGTCATAATATAGTCACGTCCCAAGCGTGAAAGGTCTTTTGTAATAACCATATTGACCTTTTTGGTTTCAATGTCTCCAATCATCCTCTGAAAATTTGGACGGTCAAAGTTTGTACCACTCCATCCGTCATCAACGTATGTGTCAAATACTGACAGACGGTGCTGCTGCACAAACTCCCGTAGCAGGGATTCCTGATTCTGAACACTTTGGGATGGTCCTTCGCTTTCATCTTCTTTTGACAGTCTGATGTATAAAGCCACATGGTAATCCATGGGGTTGCTTATCTCTAAGTACATACTATATACCTCCTGAGATAAGCGGCCATTCATCGCTTACATTGTACAATGGGTTGCTCCATTGACACAAGGATACGGCCAAGGTAAATCCGAAAAGATTTTTCCAAAATTTCGGATACGCTCTTTTCAGTATTACAGTAAGTACAATGTACAACAGGCAAATCTTTCTTTTTCAAACCCGTTCCCTCCTTGTATTCATCGTATGCAAAAAATCGACTTATCTTGCCTGTCCTCTGGTAAAAGAAAAGCGACCTGCTTTAAAGCAAGTCACTCTGCGATCGTCAAATGCGTAATGGAAATAGGTTCAGGACACTTTTATATGTTTGGGGAATCACGGTAAATATTTTGTCATCGGTAACCTCAGCTTAACTGATTGCGAGTAAACAAATCCTTCATAAATATTCATTCCTTTCCGTTAAAGATAATGCTGCAGCTTTCAAAATCACATTAATACGGTGATAACATAAGTTATCGTCGCATGGTATCTGACTTCGAAAAGGAAGCTACACCCGCTTTTTGACGTAATATTACTTACAAAAAACAGGCGCAGCTTTACTGATTATGATATTTACTTTCTCACCATATTTGCCACGCCCCCTGGTGCTGGGAACATTTCAGGTCTCCGCTGGCACGGACGTCATAACTCTGCGGAATCGTTTCCCGTATACCGTAGGGTTCTGCCTCAAGTCTGTGGGCAGGCGTGAACAAGTATCTTTAAAACCCTACACAGTCATCGCGTCTGAAGCGCCGCCTTCAGGTTACAGGCTTACGTTATTCGCTCCGAACAGCATGTCCATCTTGGCGACGCGCCCGTTTCGCTCGCACATAGGGTGTGTACCTGAAATGTTGTATATGTAATTATCAAAGTACACATGAAATAGAATATATAATTCTTCTTTCAATAACCATGACAAATACATTAACTTTGTTCCCCCTGTTTTAATTTTTTTGATAGATTTTTAAGCCCATAACGTATGCTTTCACTGACGCGGCTTTTGCTTACTCCCTCAGCAATGGCTATCTCCGTAATACTCATGCCTAAATAAAAATGAGCATAAATGCGCTTTGCCTGCAATTTTGGAAGAGCCATAACGGCAGTAAAAACTTGTTCCTTTAACTGCATCTCCTCTAAAATCAGCTCAGGAGTAATCTGTAACAAAAGTGCATCGCATTCAATTCCATCATTTCTGTCAAGAGAATAATGTGCTTTATATCGATATTTCTTGCGATTGTAAGCTTCCTCTAAACGTTTAGACACTTTGAATGCCATTTCCACATCATCAGTGACTTCTATAAAAGTATCCGTTTTATATATTTCCGGATACAATTCTCGAAGATTAACTTTTTTCATAGTTTACCTCCATTGATTTACAGACTTTATAAGCGTAAATCGAATGGAGGTGGAGAACGACAATGTTGAACGTGTCTTTCTGCCATAAAAACAATCAATAATCAAATTATTCTGTTTTTATAAACACAAAACACTGATTTTAAAATTTTTAAACTAAGAAAAAATGAGCATTCATCAATTGAATATTACATTCTAAGCTCCATCCAAAAGTTAAATTAATTGTATTAAATCAACTTTAAGAATTTTTCTGCCTGCATAATAAACAAGTAAAGAATTATAGAGTAAAACAATAGCAAAAACAGCAGCAAGGAAATAAGCAGGTATAAAGAGCCAAATTTTAAGCACTACATAAACAATTAAACACAGTGCTAAAAAGAAGACAAAAGAAAAAAACAATGCATAACAGCATCTAATCAAACGCTCAGACAGTAAAAAAAGAAATATAACTCCTTTACGTACACCTATTAACCTTAATCCTCCAATTTCTTTTTTTCTGTAAAAATATTCAAGTTTCACTTCGTTTTGCTGAAATAAAAAGGTAATTAAACCAACTAGAATCGTCATACCCAATATTACAATAAAAATAATATTGAGTGCCGACTGAATGTTTGAAACTTTAGAATCCCAAGGAAAAATTGGTTCTTGGATTTTCTCACGTACATCTTTGTAAATTTTTTCTCTGCCGCCATAAAGATTTTCTATTTTAACCATTTTAAACGGTTCCAAAGACAATGTCCCAATTTTTGAAATCGTATCATAAGGTATATAAACTCGTGGTAAAATTGTGCTACCTGACAACTCATCATTAGTAATTTGATAATAAACATTACAAGTTATATACTCATTTGAACTATCAAAATTCAATGAAGGAACAACTCCGACTATAAAAAATATTTTACCGGATATTGATATAGTTTTTTTAATTACATTTGCATAATCAGATTCATGCAGCACATCTTTTGCAAATCTTTCATCCACAAGTACTTCATCATCATTATTAGGAAAAGAACCAAATAAAATCATATCTTTATAGTAAAATCCGCTGTCATCACCCGGCAACAGTCCCAAGGCTTTAAAGCCGTCACCCTGCAGCGTATAATTTTCATAAATTGTAGCCTGAAAGGAATCTTGCAATAAATCAGATACAGTTGAAGAAACGAAGAAAACATCGGCCGGATATTCTTTCGTCAAAATATTTGCGTATTCATTTTCAAAATTCAGCCTAAGAGACAAGCATGCTAAGAATAGAAAGAACATTATTGACATTGCCCAATACTTTTTAAAAGCAAACTGTTCACGATTTTTTTTAAATAAGCTGCGAAATATAAATGCATAATTTATCTTCTGATTTTCTGTATCGATAATTTCGGGTTCCTGATAATTAATATTATCCGGATGATTATACTGAATCCCTTTAATCTTTCCGTAATCGAGATGAATAACTTCATCTGCTATGCCATCAAAGCAGTTTTTATGCGAAACGATAATTATAGTTATGTTTTCCCTACGAAGCTCCTTAAATGCTTCTGCAACCGTTTGAGAATTCCTTGCATCAAGAGATGCAGCTGGTTCGTCAGCAAAAAGAACCGTAGGATTCGATAGCAAAGCTCTTATAATACAAATTCTCTGCCGTTCTCCACCTGACAGCTCTTTTGGATATTTGTTAAGCAAATTATCCACACGAAGTTTACAAGCCAAATTTTCGATTTTTCTTATATCGTTTTTTATAAAGGTAAGATTTTCCAAAACTGTCCATTTTGCAAATAACATATTTTCCTGCGTAACAAATGCAAAACGATCCTTTTCATACAAAATTTCACCTTCATAATGTTTATCAATTCCACCAAGAATGTTGATAAGTGTTGTCTTACCGCATCCGCTGACACCCTTAACGACATATATCTTACCTTTCTGAAAAGTATACGAGAAATCGTTTAAAACATAATGAATATTATCATATGTCTTTCGGATATTTTTGGCTAGCATAAAATCTCCTTTACAGTAAATCTCTTTCTTCCATAAACAAATCATACCATTTCCATTTATTTAACTTTAAAACAAAAAGATATGATGCAAACAGAGAAAATAGAATGTTAAAAAACAAATATGATAAAATAAATATCGGACTAAATGTAAATATCCTAAACGCAACCAACTGGAAATACTCATTAATAAAGTTGACAATAAAGCAAAAAATCAAAGCGAATATCAATGTAATGGAAAGAATACGAAGATTTTCAGTAAAAAATCCTCGTAGAAAACACTTTTTGATTTCATGTTTATCAAAGCCCAAATAATCATAAATCAACAAAAGATGCTTATTATAGGAAAGTTCAATTTGCCTTGTCTGGTAATAAAACAAGATAGAGCAAATCATAATAATAATGGTTAGTGGCATAAGCACATAAAAGAGAATGGAAAACTGTTCCGTGATATCATTTGCGATCTGATCTTCTGCCACTCTGATTCCAAGGGTAGATGCTTTATCTTTAAATTCACACATTGACTTATAATCGGAAAAATAAACCACATATGTTCTTCGATTCAGCCAATTAAAATTTTTGTCTTCCTGAAACTGTTGTGTATAGCCAGTGTTTATATAAATACAGTCATTGGCATACATATTTATTCCCTGTCTTAAATATTGTATATCTGTATCAGAAAATGTCTCAAATACACCTGCTATTTCAAATTTACGATATCCCTCATAAGTATTTAATGTAATTGTGTGTCCAATGATTTCCGAAGGCTCACCGTATTCCGCAGCTTTATTTGCTGAAAGAATTACCTGATCAGATGAATTAAAATAACTTCCGAATTCAATGCGATCTTTTAGAGCAAAGGCATCTGAATTTAATGGTAATACACCGTATATTAATGTATCATGGGCCTCTCCATAAATCGTTATATCAGGCGCACATCCGTTATAGACCATACCAACATCCAATACATTTTCAGTTCCATCTAAAATTTCAAACAGCTGTTTACCATAATCCTCTACCGTTACGGCACATTGATTAATCTTATATACATGTTCTATACTTTCAGAAAGTTTGTGCGACGGAATGTCTCCCAAAAAAACAGCAATAAAAGTTGCAAAATAAATAAGATATATTCCTATTGTCGATTTTCTTTCACGACCACTATATGAAAACCATTTCTTAAAATACGGATATAGGCTGACACCTGCTCTTCTTTCAGATACAACATCTGACTCATTATTATGATTCAAAAATTTACTATGTGATTCTGCGTTATTTTCATTCAATTTTGTGAAATCAATAATAGAATCAGCATAGCGTTTGGCACAATCATCATGAGAAGAACATATTACAAGCACCTTTTTGCTTACCGTAGACAGTGCATTGAAAACCAACAATTTATTTTCTTCATCCAAAGATGCAGTGGGTTCATCTAACAACAAAATTTTTTTATTCTGAAGTAAAGCTTGAACAATGCTTAGCCGTTGCTTCTCTCCAACGCTGAGCTGACGCGGATATTTATGTTCATATTCCAACATATTAAACTTTGCCAAAAAAATCGGTATATCCGACTTTTCGCATCCTGTAAGCTCGAGCTGCTCACCTATAGTTAAATAATCAATAAAAAAACTATTCTGTGTAACATATCCAACTAAATTACGTATCTGATTCCAATCCACACATTTATGGAACTGTTTATTGGTTATAGATATACATCCGCTTTCAAACTCAGTCATTCCGGCAAGTATATTTAAAAGCGTTGTTTTACCGCATCCGCTCTCCCCAAACAAAAGATAAAAACCATTTTCGTAAAATGAATAGGAAAAATCGTTCAGTATTTTTCTTGATCCGTATTGTTTTACAATTTTATCAAGATTAACCAAGACTCTTTTCATTTTCTACCTCTAAAGATTTTAAGAGTTTATAAAGACGGATGAAGTTTACTTCATCAATTTCTTCTTCAAAATCCAAATCGGAACCTAAAAAATTTCCATTCACAAGAATGTTATCTCTTATATCTTCTATTTTTTGTAAAAGCTCCTTTTGTGAGTCAGACAGCTGATTTTCATTTATATCTGATAAATAACGTCCGTCATCGTAAATCACCTCAATATCAATCGCAACAATATGTCCGCTGAGAATAAAATATCCTACTTGCCATTGATACCCATCCAACAATGTATCACTAACGATATTGGACGAACTTATATTCATATATTTCCCATATTCTTTTGTTCCACCACTCATTGCCTTATTATACACATTTACAACATCATCTAAAGAGAAAATCAAGCCTGATATATCTACATCTTGAAGTTCTTCTACGGTTAAATTATCTACTGTAGCACGGCTGTTAAGAACCTTTTCTATCGGCTTCATTTTTTCTTCGTAAATTTTATTCATTTTAAGGAAATGTACTGAAGGCGGAACACTTCCCGTAACCTTTCCTGAATCCATATCAATTAAGGGTATATTAAAGTCGGTAAGATTTTTGTATTTTAAATTAACACCGTCACAAGAACAATATGCTTGAGTAAAAGCACCATTTGAATCATATACTTCCTCACGTTCATAATATAAGTACCATCCATCTGACAACTTGAGAACAGCATTTTTATCTTGCCTCGAATATTCAAGTTCAGGTTCGGCTTCAGTATTACTACAGGCACATAGAATCATCAAAAAAAGAACAGTTATAATTAATTCACATACTTTTTTCATAAAAATACCTCAAATATAAACTTCGATTGGAGATAAGCAAAAAATTAGATATCCATTTTCTGCTTATCTCCAATCTGAAAATTAATCTTAATCTATTCCACAGTAATAACTAAACAGAGATGTATACTTTGAATCTTTGTCACCTTTTATCGCTTCAACATATTGCTTAATAAAGAGTTCCACACTTTTGCCTACCTCCAGATCATCTTCACTCACAGTAGAATGGAACTGAATACTGCTAATATACTTACCATTAAATTTTCCTTCATAAAACTTAGCGTAATCATCATCAGACAAAGTGTCTTTTTCCATAAGATAAATCCTTATTTTTCTATCATTGGATGATACAAAAGACGAAGGAAGTGGTCTTAAAGTACTTGGCTTATAATAAAAAGATACTTTATTGGGTGTAACCGGTGCCCGAGTAGCAGTCATATATGAAGGATCAGATCGTGTTGACGCCCAAGAATTAGTGGAACCTCCAGGGCCATAGTGCGCATACAGCTCTTCAGAATAGGCATATGACGTTACAATTGATGAACATAAAAAAACTAAAATCAGTGATGTAGACAATAACATACTGATTAACCTTTTTTTCATATTTTATACCTTCTTCCTAAAACTACAAATTTAGAAAAGATCCAATAATGTTTTTTGTCAAAGCTTAGAAATATGTTTCTCTAAATTAATGTGTAATAATTACTTTTTAAATCTGTTCATTTCGTTAGGTATTTTATTTTGATAGTATCCCACTCTGCAAGCAGAATTACATGAAGTAATTCCAACTTTTAACGCTGCCTTAGCAAATGTTTTACCGATTCGATTAATTGTCTGCTCTTTCTTTGTCATTTTCTTTTTCTCCTTTTTTATGATTTTTTATTTTTTCTGCAACTAACGAAATAGATACTGAAAATATCCCAAATACAGCTATCAACATATAGCGAAACGCAGTATTTGTGAAACTCAGAACTATGACCATTATTGCAGCAAAAGCCACTATTAATTTACTCATAACAGCATATTTTTCTTTTTCTTTTACACTTAGAGGCTTATTTTTATTTTCAACCGGTGCAAATAAAAAAATGAAAATAGTACCAGTTAAAATAAAAAACAAAGTTAGGGGTTTTAAAAATATAGTTGGAACAATTTTATACAATAAAACCATTAAAATTTGATTCACCCAAGATATAATATGACAGCGCAAATAAGTATCTGCATGATAACCACCAGCAAATTTTCTTATTGAAAAAAATGATATTAAAAAAACTATAGATGCTAAAATGGAATTTGTAAAAATAGCAGTTAAAGCAGCAACTAAAAAATATACCACATCAGACAGTAATACCTCGATACTGTATTCATAAATTTTTCTATCTGCATAATGTATTATATTTTTTTTAATTAGTGAAACAGTAATTTTTTCAGATAATAATTGATACATATTTTTCACCAAGACAATGTTATTGATTCATATAAAATATAATTACCCTGTAACTAATTACAGGGTAATAAAGTCATCATAATATTTCAAGCGAAAATGCCTATTCGCTTATTCTAAATGCTTATTCGCTTATCATTAGTCAAAATTACTGTAGCAGTTGCCATTCCATCCTCACACTCAAGAATATAATCTCCGTTATATTTTTTGGTCACTGATTCTATGCTCAATATTCCAAAGCCGTGATGCTTTTTATCTTTCTTAGTTGTTTTAGGCTTATTCCCAGAAAAGCTATTAACAGTAGGATTCTGAGATAATATTATTAAACTGTCGTTTTCCGTAAACAATGAAAATTCTATTTCTCTTTTTTTCGAAACAGCTGCAGTCGCCTCTATTGCATTATCCAGAATATTGGCAACTAAAACAGCCAAATCTAAACTTTCTATATTTACAGGTCTATCTATATTCTTCTTAACGTTTAACTCAATATAAGATTTTTTTGCATCCTCTATTTTTGAGTATATTACGGCATCTACCATATTATCTATGTCATTTGATATATCAACAGTTTGATTCATTTCACTAAGCTTGTTCTCTATTATATGTTTGGCATCAGATACGTTACCATTGTTAAGCTCACTTAGTAAAGCAATGAATAAGTTTTTCAAATCGTGGCGTGTTTTTCGAACTTCTTGCTGTGATTTAAAAACATCGTCATAGTATTGTTTTTGATTTATAAATAATATTTCGCTTGTTTTTAACTTTTCATTAGCACTGATAATTTCATACTGTTTATCAACTATATAGAAAATCATAATATTAGAAATCAGCAAAAAAATCAAAGCAATAATACTCGATATTTTCAAAAAGTTGTTCATATCATATTCAAACATCATATATGAAAATATCATTGACAAAAAAGCTGTAGATAAAGGAAGCATTAATAATCCTACAAATCGCATACCTTTAACACTTTCAAAAGATCTGTGTCTCTGTTTTCTGATAATCAGAATAATTATATATGTTATAGTTTTACACGCAAGCAAACCACAAATATATGTATATACATTTGCATTTAAAGTATAAAAATTCTCGTCACCTATAAAAGCTATTCCCTGCATAACCAGCATTTCTGAAAGCACAGATATTACTGAAAATATTAGTGACATACATATTGCCGTATACCATTTAAAATGATAACAAAAAGAAACAGCCCAAGTGATAATCAGACTAAAGAAAATCAGTTCTCCATTTTTTATTTGAGAAAATACCACTACGCTTCCATATACCAGTGAAATAACGGATAGTATAAGTAATATGATTCTTGAATTAAATCTTTTTATTTCAAAAGATGAAAAAAAGTAAACACAAAAAGCAACTTCTAAAAAACAGCTTGCATATTCAATAAGCATTCGGGCTATATTCATATTTTATACCTCGCAACATATTTTGCATATTCTGATAATACAGTTGACTTTTTTCTTAAACTCATAGGTACTTTTGTTCCATCAACTAAAATAATATCCAAACCATCAAATCTGCTTATCAAATTCATATTTACAACATACCCTTGATGAATTTGCAAAAATCCATATGAAGACAATTCTTTTAATTTGTCCGACAAATTTGCAACCATCTGAAATTCACCATCATATGTATGAAAAATTATATGCTTCTTATAGCTTTCAAAGTATTTGATTTTTTCTATCGGCAATTCAACAGTTGTTCCTCGCCAACTTATTGTGAGTGATTTATTTAAGAATTTATATTTTTCAATAGCTTTGGTAAAAACATCATTGAATTTTTCTTTGGTAAAAGGTTTTGTAATAAAATTAAAAGCTTCACAATCGAATGAGTCAAAAACACGCTCTTTATGACTGGATACAAAAATAATAATAGCCTTTTTATCATTTATCCTAATCAATTTCGCAGTATCTATGCCATCTATTTTGTCCATTTCAATATCCAGAAAAATGATATCAATATGCTCCTGTCTTAATTTAAATATCAAATCTTCCCCAGAAGAAAATTCTTCTATTTCAAAATCTAATCCGCAGTTATAATTTTCAATATATTCTTTCATCTGTTCTCTTGCGCGGATTTCATCGTCGCAAACAGCAATTTTCAATGTAAAGTCTCCTTCTTCAGAAATATATCAACTTATTTTAATTGTACAGAAAAAATGTCTGCGTATCAATATCATAATTCATGCAAATAAGGCGTAAAAACAAACGAATAGGCACTTGTATATTGAAATCAATTAGAAACCTAGCTGTTTTTCCTTTTAACCATTTTAAATAGAAAACATCAACACACTGTGCGAGTTATCAGCTCAATGCTTTCGACTCACCATACATACAGAAAATTAGTTTAGCCGCATTTTAGAATAAATTTAAAATGCGGCTTTTTACTTTATCTTATTTAAAGATATAATTATGTTTCACTTTTACCGAACTTGCTCTTTACATATACTCTGCTTAAAACGGAAAACAATCCTAAAATTATCATTTCGACTATAAATAAATATACCGAACCTTCATTTATTAAGACAGCACCTGAAAACAGATCCCAAAGACTGAATTTTGACCAAAATTCAATATGAAAGGCATAGTATATTCCTATTGGAACCGCAAATATAAGAAGCGATATAATTGCCGCAGTCACATTATTTTTAGTTTTAAGAGAAACCGCGGATATAATGGGAATAAGCATGAGAAAAACCACAAGCCTTAAAGCATAAAGCACAAAAACTGCAAACCATATGGGCAAAGAGCTAAAGTAAGCTAAAGAGGGAATATTTATAAGCTTGCTGACGATTCCGTCAAAGCCGTAGAACCGACCAATATAAATAAGCTCCGGAATATAGGCAATAAGGAAAATCAGAACAGATAATCCCACTGTTACCCCTGTTTTTACTTTCCTTGTTTTATCGGTTCCGTATTTTGCTGCACAGATAATCCTGTACATATCATTTTTGTAATCTGAAGAATAAACACAGCAGAAAAGGAGCGAAAATATACTCAGCAGCAAAATGGTATTTACAGCTGAAAAATCCCTGTCGCTGATTCCGAAAAGCTTTTCATAGCCGGAATCATAAATAAATTCACTTCCGGGAGTTTCCTTAACATAGAGATACTTTTCATAGACCTTATTAAACATATCGGCTTTTTCAAGTGTTTCCGAATACTTTTCCTGACGGGAAACAAACTCCTGTATTGAAATTTTGCCCTGTCTCCTCTGCTCATTTAATGTATATATTTTTTCCTCAGCCTCATTTATTTTAGCCTTTTCAGAAAGAATAATTTTCTCCTTTTCCTCAGTCAGAGGTCCTGCAAGCATTTCCATATAGTGTTTATAATAATAATCTTCAGTACTTTGGAAATTGACCTGGTTAAAAACTGAATATATTTGCAGAAGAAGAAACAGCAGAATTATTACCGCACCTTTATTTATTGCCAGTATTTTCTTTACTTCAAAAAACCAAAGCTTTGTGTGAACTTTGCTTTTAAAAGAAAAGCTCACAGATTTTTTATCGCTGTTTTCAAGGGGACGCTTTTTAACGTAATAGATAGTGGCTGCAATAATCGCCGCCGCAGATATCAGAAAGAGAAAAATCCCGAAAACCGTGATTACGTTTACAGGTTCACCGAATATATTGAGATTTACATAAGAGCGAAAAATCTCATAGGGATTAAGTAAAGAATAAAGGTTTATGTATTTAAAGAAACTGAACTTTGATGTTTCGGGGATAAAAGTCATTGCAAAGCTTAAAGATGCCAAGGAAAAAACAAAAACCAGCATTGTTATGGCTCGCTTTGCAAAAAGACAGCAAAGCAAAATTACTGTTCCCACAGCAAAAAGCCCTAAGGTTTTAACAGAAAAAAACATAAGAATAAATTCCCGTACACTGAGCTTTACATAGCACATTATAAGCTCTGGAACAGACTGGATGCTTCTCGAAAGATCGCCGAAGCCACAAGCAAAAAAGGCATATCCCGCCGTTGTGGCTGTAATCACCGCGTTTATAAAAAAACAGATTATAAAAAGAGCGCCGAGCTTTGCTAAAAAAGTGTGTATGATCCCCTCTTTCGTGCTTCTGATTAAATTAAAAAGCTTCTTTTCTTTTTCCGTGACAATAAGAGACAACCCTGCTGAAATCAGAAGAAGCAAAAAACAAAGGTCTGAAACCGCAAAATCCAGCAGCATCATAACTCCGCCATTTTTGTCGGAAGTTATTTCAATACCCTGCATTTTTTCAAAATCTGCGGCTGTTTTCTCAATATTCTTTTTTGAAAAATCGGAAAGGGAGTCGCTGAAAATCGATATGGAAAGCGACTGCTCTGCATTCTCTTTAACTGAATTCAAAAATTCATCGTATGTACTGTAAGCCGACTTTTCTTCGGAAAAATCTCCGGAATTTCGGCTTTGATATAAAGTAAACAGATTGAGGAAAACCGCAAAAACAAGTATCCCTAAAAAGAATCTGTTTGAAAAGACCTTTTTAAGCTCAAATCTTATCAGTTCCATTTAAAAATCCTCTTGGGCAAAAAAGTGCATATATACACCTTCAAGACCTTTTCCTCCGCCGTACTTTTCACAAAGCACATTGTACTTATCCTTTTCCGCCACTGTGCCGTTTTTAAGAAGAATTATTTCATCTGCGATTTTTTCAATATCAGATACTATATGTGTTGCGACTATTACAATTTTATCTTCTGAAACAGATTTTATAAGCTCCCTTGTTCTTATACGCTCTTTTGGGTCAAGTCCCGCCGTAGGTTCATCAAGAATCAGAAGCTGCGGATTTCCCATAACAGCACAGGATAAAAGTATCCTCTGCTTCATTCCTCCCGAATATGCCGAAACCTTCTTTTTTAAATGCTCCGTCATATTTGTAAGAGAGGCAGTTCGTATTATTTCATTCTTAATCTCTTTTTTGGGAATGCCTTTGAGCACTGCAAGGTAATTGAGCAGCTCAAAACCTGTAAATCCGTCATAAAGCCCCTGCTGCTGCGGCATAAACCCCAAAACTGAGCGGTACTTTATTCCGAGTTTATAAACTGATTCCCCATTCCATAAAACAGAACCTGAATCACCATTTAAACCAAGGGTGATTATATTCAAAAGAGTAGATTTTCCTGCTCCATTTGGCCCCAGCAAACCGTATATTCCCGGTGTCAGAGAAAGGCTTGCATTATCGAGGGCAAGAGTTTTTCCATACCTTTTTGTAAGGTTTTCTGTTTTAAGCATTCTTTCACCTCTGTTCAATGAAAATAAAATTCTCAGCGCCTTTATAAAAAGCATTTTTTGAAACTGCCACTAAATTTCCGCTATTATCTTTATCAATGATAAAATAATCTTTCATTACAGCTTACAAACCTGCTAATAATAAGCATAAGATACCGCTTTACTAAAAATCAAGGAGTATAAGTGGACTGAGACATATAATCTTTCCATTCCAAATTCGTAATTTTATCAAAATTACCTGCCCAAAAATCTTCTTTTTTAATACAGCCGTATTGTACCCTAAGTGTAGATTCTACAGGAACTTCTCCTCCCTGCATTATCTCTTTCTTGACTTCTTTTTGTACAGGTAAAATATAGTAGCCATCTTTTTCTTCGGGTAATGTCGTTAAGTTTTCACTTTTTCCGTTACTTTTTTTCGTCCTGAAATTTATTTTTGTATTGGTTTCATTTTCAAGATCTACATAAAAGGTATCGTTTCCTTTAGGAGGGTCAGCATATGCATCTGTCATATCATTAGCCATAATGTAAAACAATTTATTATTGAGAATAGTGTCATTACCTTTGCCTAAAAATCGAATATAACCGGGAAGATCGCATACCAATTCGATGCTTTCCTTCGTTTCTACGTTGAATTGAATCAGTTTTTCATCTTTTCTGGAGTGATAAAAAATAAACTTTCCTGCCATGACAACCGGATCGATGCTAAATGAAGTGGCTTTAATAAGCTCTTCTCGTTCTCCGTTTTCCATATTAATAGAATATAAAATAACATCTTTGTTATTTTCTTCGGCATTTAAAGCCTCCTGATTATATCCTGATAATGGCTGCGTCGGAGTGTGCCATAGGTAGTAGCCGTATTTGCCGTAAATCCCCAGTAGCGACTCTTCTTCTTTATATTTAAAACTCCACAATTCACGGCAGCTTTCATCCTCCAAATCTACTTCCAGCATTATGCTCAACGGCGAATCGTCATTTAAATTTGAATCATTGCCATCTGGCCATGCTGTAGCCTGAATATATAACAGTGAATCCCGTAAATATGCACTTGACAAATTGTACTTATCAGGAATATCTATGACATTTTCGTGATCAGTACCGTCCATATTCATTTTAACAATTCGGTTTCCTATCTTTACAAAAATATTATTTTTGTATTCAAAAACCAAGCTGTTATCTACATAATATGATATATAACTAGGAACAAAATAAGCATTGCAGGACTCTGAATCATGCTTGCAATTAGGCTTATTACATAGAACAAACTCATTATTATTTTCTTTATCAATATAATGCAATAACCTAGATTGACTTGTGTCAAGACCTACTAACTTATAAATGCCGCTGCTTCCTGTCCATTCACTACTTAATAATAAAGGTACATTTGAATCGTGTGCATAATTTCCTGCATCGCTTTGTCCTTTTGAATTCGAAAGCGATTTTTCTTCCGATTCTTTTGAATATGTTCCGCACGACGATAAAATCATCGTAAGCAATACGGAAATGAAAATAGTCAAAAAAAGCTTTTTCACTGCTGTACCTCCACTAATTTTGTTTTTGTTTTTTCAACCTGAGTATGTTCATCAAAAACTTCCGGAATAGGTGTAGCAATTATATAAATATGATTTAACTTCTTAGTAGTATCAACTTTGAATTGCACATTACATGTTATTACATTATCCTTCTCAAGTTCAACATCCAAAAAAGGTAATCCATTAAATGCATCAGGTACAAGAGTGTGATTATAATAAATTGAAACCCTATATTTACCGGGTTTACCCAAAATATCGACATTTCCACTAAATATATCGTCTTTCACTTCAAGTAAACCATCATCATAATTCCTTTGATATATATAATAAAAAGTTATTGTATCCAACATATTTCTCTCTGTATTTTCTTCATCATCTTTTCTGATAAAGGATTCTTTTAATTCAGAATTGATTTGACTTGTTGTATAATTTTTACTTGATTCTAAATTATTAGTTTTTGTTTGCACTGAAGCTTCATTCATGATGAGCTTTACCGCTGTATTACTGGAGAGATTATGATTTGGCAAAAAATTCACATTGTTAGTATTAGAAAGCATATAGTTGGGATTAAGCATCGTACAAATATTAACACTTAAAACATCACCTTTTTGCCCAATGTTCGGAATAAATTTTATTTCGAATTCTTTTCCTTCACTAGGAGAAAATGAAAATATGTGCATTAATGACTGTTCTGGTTGTACGTCCAATGTGTATAATTGCTGTACTCCATTGATATAAATACACAGCCCTATTTCGCTGTCTAACTGTCCATTTTTTATAAAGTAAGGTATAGTGACTGGATGCTCTCCATCAAAAATAAATTCTCTTTCTTCGCTTGTAAAACCATGTGAAACAGAATAGTAAATTTCATCAGAATCATCCTGAATTTTCTGTTGAGAAGTATCACTTTTTGTATGCTCAGATTTCGATTCATCTGTTATATTACAACTACTTAAAATAAACATCAAAAATATTGATAAAATTAAAAAACATTTTTTTTGCATACTTGATAACCTCTCTTCTATATATTTTATGATGTGCGCTCCACATTGTGGAGCGCACTTGACGCATAAATATTAGTTAATTTACCAACCAATTGTTGTAGGATATTCAGTATAAACAACACCATTATATACCGCTTCAACACAACCAAAATTGGAAATTTTTCTTGAATACTGCCAAATATGCATTTTGGCATATGCTATAACCGAATTATTTCTATCATCACGATTCTTATAAATAGTAGCTCCTGTCAGATAATCAGTAACTTCATATACAGCTCTTATATTAGTACATTCTTCCGGGAAAGATGTAGAAGTCCATACAAGGCACCATTCATTATCATATGATCGCATGGTATAATGATATCCAGTCATAGTCTTGGAATTTTTAGTTATAGTAGCTTTTGCAAGTTGAGCGCGTGCTGGTAATTTATGATAACCATCATAATTAATTACACCCTCAAAATTTGATTTAGTAACAGTTGCTGAAACAGATGTTGCACAGCCAACAACTAACATTAAAGCTAGCATAACAGCGCTCATTTTTCTTAATATTTTCTTCATTCAAATTACCTCCTTTGCTCATGTCTTGGTTTTAAAGCTTTTCCTTTAATTTAATAATATTAGCACATTGGAATCACCGCCGCCTTTATACAATATTTTGTATCTCAATATTACTATATAAAATTTTAATCCAAGTAAAATAGAATGTACTATTTAAAAAACACATTTTAAATAAGTAAATATCTTAATTCAATTGAAACATATCATAGATCCATTGGGTATTCAAACTTTGACGCCTATTCGTTAGTTTTCAAGACCTATTTGCAACTATTTAATCTTTTTAATTTAGACAAAATAATCAATATATCATCATGTGTATATAAATATCATTTTAGAATTTAAATATTGCAAGACATTAGTCTATACTTCTATATAGAATAAAGTAAAATTTAAATATGAGTACATTATTGATAAGCATAAAAACAGATAATTGCTCCCACGTCTAGAGACACAAAATAAAATCAACAATAAATCCTGCTTATTATCCACCTTATCAGGGCCATTTTTATAGATAATAATTTTTGATGTGTTGCATAATATAGTTAAGCATTTTGAATATACAAATGAAAAATTTAAGTTGCTATTATTTTTTGATATTTTGGGGATAAAAATTAGAATTGCTCAGAAACTGTTTTAGATTATGCATGATTTTAATAAATCGACTAATACAATTTTATTAAAGTAGATGCACCGTAAATTTTCCATCTGAATCTGTATAAAGCACGATGTTCGTGTTATTATTTTTCAAGCAATAAACATCAAAAGCTCCCGGTAAATCATATACTTTCTCTATTTCTTCGTTATCCATATTCATACGATAGATCCCGTCATCACCTTCAGAAAGAAAATATAAATACCTGCCGCTGAAATCCATTGAAGTAACTGCTTTATTGGGGAACATCTTTTCATTGTGACCGCTGAAATCAATAAAGTGAAGCCTTCCTTCATCGTTTGCAGCTGCAAAATAAATTCCGTTAGGCGTTACCAAAAGCGATTGCGCTTTGTAACCATTAAGTCGTTTTAGCTCTCCGCTTTGGATGTGATAAATATAAATATCATAAGCAAAGCTGATAAAATACAAATTCCCATTATAATAGCTGTAATTCCCGTTATAAATTCCATCTTCCAAAACAATAAATTCTTTTTTAGTTTTAAGATTTACCGCTTTGATTGAATCATTTTGAAACAAAAAGAGTGTGTTTTCAAACACGGCGAATCTATTGGGAATATCCGATATACCATATGTTCCCATATCAGGCGATGGAATCTCAACTGCTCCCAAAAATAAATTCCTCTGTTCTCTGAAAATAACTTTTTCATATATTACTTTTTCTGAAAGCGTTTCGCTATCACGACGAATTATCTGATATTCACTTTGATCATCTGACAGAAGATAATAAACACTCTTTTCATCAGAAAAAAGATATATAATTGGTGGTGCCTGTACATCTTCTTCAAAAAAAGGATCACGAACAAAATCATATTTTTTCTTAGTTTGCAAATCAATCATCTGGACAGGAGTTTCAGTACGACTGTATATGTAATTTCTATCTGATGTCATCCAATCGGAAGATAATCCGTTATAAATAAAATCAGAATTCTTTTCCGCATAATCATTTTCTGCACCGCAGGACGAAAACAAGAAAAATGCTAAAAATATCCAAACCATGTTTCGTAATCTATTTTTCTTCATTTCATTTTCCTCCGATTCAGCGGACGATTATTCCATATTCTTATGGTTAGTAACAAACAGATTAAAAACAGTGCAAAACCTGTTGCCAAAACAATTAAAAGCTCCGTCAAAGGAATAGGCTGCATTTGAATCATATCTGTTTCCGGTGAGATTGCTTCGGTACCCCTGAAATAAAGTCCTCCAAAGGATAAACCTAAATACGGAATAAACTTTAATATAAAATCAATATCAAAAATGAAATATGGTAAAATAACAACAAGTACACTTATAAAAAATGCATATACACCCCACTTTAAAAGCACCGTGCAAAGGGAAGCTATCATGCTGATAATACACAATGCAAAAATTTTAAAGCACCATGATAATAAATACCCCTGCCAAATTGTTAAGTTATATTGACAGGCAGAAAAATACTGAACGCTTTGTAAGGGATATGAACCATTAGAAAGTCCGTATTTGACAAAAGCTGATAAAATACAGACTGCGGCTGTGATAATACCGAACATAACGACTGACATTAAACAGACAGCTATTTTACCCACTGCCGTACGTCTCTTTCCGTTAGGTGTACAAGAAATAATACCGTACATTTGCGTTTCATATTCACCGGAAAGAACATACACTGTCAAGAGGATAACGCAAAAAGTAAGCAAAAAATTCAAACGGTTTTCCTGCATTGATGCAAACCAGCCATTTTCATCAATTATATAACGATGTTCTGCGTCCTGCCTTGCATAATCATACTGGTTTTGAATTTGCTGGAACGATATTTTTTCCTGATATAGATTCCGATACTCTTTTAGACCTTTATCATACTCCTCAGGTGTACATTCACCAAAATACATTTTTTGAAACAAAGAAAGCAACTCTTCTTCAGCGGAAGAAATTCGTTCTTCCTCTTCGCTTAACGCTTTTTCCTTTTGCTCATCTATTTTTCCGCCAAAGGAAGCAAGATAAAACTCATATTGCTCACGATACCGTTCTGCTTGGAAATTATAGCTTTGAGTACCGAAGCCGTAAACAAAAATTTGAGAAACGAGCAGAAATAATAAAATCATCCATCCTCTTTTATGGATAAAGCTTTTTCTAAGTTCGGCTAAAAAAATTCTCATATCTTTGTCCTCTGATTTTCCCTTTTTGAAATACCAATATTATTTTGGAATTTCAGAATCATAACAAACATGACACCGATCAAAACAACTGTAAACAGCAAAAGCAAAACGCTACTGTCAACAGGTATTCTGAAAAAATTTAACGACGTATATGACTGAAACAGAATACGATTTGTAAGAAGCGAAACGGGAGATAAATATTCAAATAAATCAATCGAAATAAATTCATTACATAAAATTAACAACAACAGCATTCCCACTGCTCCTACCATCGACGTCAAAACCGATTTAAAAGCAGATGAAAAAAATGCATAAAGCAAGCTGAAAAACAGACTTCCTATAAGCTTTAGGAATGATGATAAAAATACATACTGCAAAATCGACACGTTCAATGGAGTGTACGCAAAACTTTTTAAACTGTATAGTGGATTGCTCCCACCTTCTAAATTAAACAGGAAAAAGAATAAGAAAAAATCAAGCAGTAAAAAAAGAATTGTAACACCAAAAGTTATTGCTGCAACTGATGATAACTTTGCTTTTGTTGTTGAACGTTTGCCGTTTGGGGAAGATAATATAAGCAAATTCATTCCGATTTCAGGTTCTTCCGAAAAAACAGGTGTGATTGAAATAAGTAAAAATAATAAAATTAGCAAAACTGAAAAATCGTAGGAAAAATATGCTTCATAACCTGTGGTATCGTAATAGCTTTCTATTTTTCTTTCTCCGTATGTATCTAAAATCTTTTGCGACCTAGCCGCTTCATATGAACCTTTCGGATATATGGTGAGGTTTTCCTCCGCTTTTGTTTTAACCTTATTTAATGATTCGGTATAATGATACGCATAATCCAAATCATCGTAGATTTTATCAAATACTACTGAATCACCAAACTGGTAACCTGTATACGTTGAGCTGTCATACTCTGTTTTATATGTGCGGTTTTCTACAAGATCATCTAATTCACGCTTTTTACCGATTACAAATGATATTTTTTCATTCGTAATCGGTCCTTTTATTTCGTCTATAACAGCCTGCCTACCGTCCGACAATGTATCTTTGACGATAGTGTCATTATATAGCATCACAATTTTTGCAATATCAAGAAGCAGAAAGAAACCTAAAACTATCCATATGAGCCGCTTGGAAAAAACTTTTTTTATTTCATAAGAAAAGAGGCTCATGCCGTTTCATCCTCTCCGAAGCAATCCAAATAAACATCGTTTAACGTCGGCGGAGCGAGAACCGCTTTATCAGACGGTTTTACTTTGCTTACTAAATGAAGATGATATAATCCATCCTCAAATGTTGCGTTGCTCACACCGAAAGTGTTGATATAGTTTTCAAGCTCCTCCTCTTTGACAGAAAGACTCCAGACATTTTCTTTAATCTCTTCAAGAAGCTCTGTGGGCTTTTTCTCAGCAATCAGATGACCCTCTTTTAAAAGAATTACACGATCTGCCAGATATTCAACATCCGATACAATATGAGTTGCAAGAATAATAATCCTGTTTCTTGACAATTTCGACAGAATATTCCGAAAACGGATTCTTTCCTTAGGGTCTAAACCTGCGGTCGGCTCGTCCAGAATTAAAAGAGCTGGGTTATTAATAAGCGCCTGCGCTATACCTATCCTCTGCCTCATTCCTCCTGAAAAAGAACCTATTTTCTTTTTTCTCACATCAGAAAGATTAACCTCTTCCAAAAGTTTATCTACTCTTAACGATATTTCATCTTTCGGAATGTCTTTCAAAAGGCACATATATTTCAGGAATTCTTCTGCCGTAAACTGTTTATAAAACGACGGATTTTGCGGGAGATAACCAATTCGACTTAAATATTCACGCTCACAGCTTAAAATTGACTTTCCGTCGCAAAGGATTTCGCCTGATGTAGGATGCAAAATACCAACCAACATATTTATGAATGTAGTTTTGCCCGCACCGTTCGGACCTAACAACGCATATATACCGTTATTAAGCTCTAAACTCAATTTATTCAAAGCTGTTTTAGAGGCGTACTGTTTTGTAAGCTCCCGAATAGTCAGCTTCATATTACCCTCCTGTTTATCACTCAAAAGGAATAGTTAAGATGTCGTATCTTTGCTGTTCTGAATTATAATAGAATACCATTATCTGCTTTGTTTCCATATCCATTCGAAGTTCTGTCGAAATGGAACAGATATCTGTATACACATTCTCCGATGGGCAAACATATTCGGCTTCTTTTACTTTTTTACGGTCTTTATAAATCGTAAATGCAAAACTATGAGTTTCTTCTTCCTTATGCATACCAACCATATAAGAAGTATCAGAAGCAAAATTTATGGCTTCACATTCATCAGCATAAAATGTCGCAATTTCTTTACGTTCTTTCGTTTTAAGATCAAGTGTTTTTACAATACCTCTTCTCGGCTCACCATATTCGACCATCTTATCGCAAATTAACATCATATCGTCTTTATAAATCGCATATGTTCTGTCATCCTGAAAAACAGTTGTCTCATAATTTTTTAAATTTATGTAACCGTAACAATCGACACTTGTATCACTGCCCTGAGGTATTGTGCCGCTCTCTAAACCGATATAAGTGGAATCCTCTGAAAAGAACATATTTGTTATCATTACCAAGTCATCTTTCAGCTCTCGGATTTGTTTTTCGTTCTTTCCGTCCGAATCGGCGATATAGAGATAGTCAGCCTGTAAATTAGGATTCTTTACATATGCTATTGTTTTCAAATCATCAGACAGCCAATACGCCGCCATTTCGAAATTAGATAAAACATTTTCGGGAATAGGTAATTGCTCTACTAAATTACAGTCAAAGTCAAACACAAAACAACTGTTTTCAGAGAGAATATAGAAATTGTTCGAAAGAAAATATATTGTTTCCAGACTAAAATCATTCGTGCTAAACTCTTTCGACTTATGAGTAAATGATTTACTCTTTAAATCGTATTGACGAAACCGACAGGTGTCCTTATCGATATTGATATAAAACAAAACCATACGACTGTCCGACACTAACTCTGCCTTAAAAAGCTTATAACCATCTGATTCATCAAAATTATACGACTGCTGTTTTTGTGTTTTCTCTGTACTGTTCGAAACATTGCTTTCTACATTCTTTAGTTCTTCCGTACATCCTGAAAACATAACGGTAATAAAAGTAAAAATTAACATGAATGATAATAACTTCTTCATATATCTTCTTTCTACTCTGTCACGGTACAGAGATTTCATAGAAACAAAATTTTATAGCATAAATGTTTCAGATAAGTCCACTTTTTTATCCCGTCCAATGCACTCGGCATATCATCACTTTTATGTCAGAGCACCACATCCGAACATTGTTTTTCGTCTCAGTATCTGTGGTTCACACCGCAAACTCCGTTGCTGCCGAAGTCTCTGTCATTACTACTGCAAATACGGTTGTCATAAGTTTCTTTAATGTTTTCTTAATTCATTATGTTCTTATTTAATAGCCATTCCATTGCTTCTATGCTTTTAGTTTATTTATTCTTAATATAGATTGAAGGCGATTTTGATAATGAATTTTCAAATTCCATCGGTGCTAAAATCGCAAAGACATTTTTATATTTTTTTACATCATCAGCACTGAAAACAAATGGAACAACTGTATATTCTCCTTTTTTTATGTCCACTTCAATATAATCATAACCGTTTATAGGAATTCGTGAAAAATCCCCATAAAGAGAAATGCGATATTTCCCAGTCAAATTACCGTATATATATAATTCGAGATTATTGCCAGATGACTGGCTCATAGTAGCTTGTGAATCCAGCAATACACCATTTTGCCTTATTTCTATATAACAACAATTATCAAGCTGATCTCTCCTGTTTCCGTTAAGATCTGTTTTGATAAAGTTAGATTTATCTTCTGCAGAAAATTCTTTTGTTTTAAAATCATTTGAAATACCAAAAGCCATATTTTCACTATCTGCATTAAGTTTCAATGTCCATGGCTGAGGCTGTGAAATTTTATGATTATTTCCAAAAGTATTAACATCACCCGATAATTCCATAACTTTAGCGTTATATACATTTGCAAAAATAACTACTAATTCATCTCCGCTTTTACCACACACTGGTGTAAATTCAAATTGAAATTGTTGTGTATCCTTTTCACTCATTTCCACTGTATGCATAGTTGTCTCTTCACCTGTCGAGACGACTGTATAAGGCTGCAATATTCCATTTACAAAAATCATAAGACCCATTGTACAGGGTTTCTCACATTGAAATTGGTATGTTACTAAAACAGGACTACCATTATAAGTAAGTGTCATATTTTCAGGATTAGGAGTAATAACATCAGCGGTAATATAATTACTGCTTCCGGGTGCTCTTTCAATAGCGGTCCCGTTTTCTCTAAACGGATCTTGTTCAGAAGATGACATCGAACTTTGTTCATGAGAAGATAGTGTATGTTCTGATTTTATTTTGATGCCTATAAAAATTGCAGCGATTAATACTAAAATGACTGCAATCGAAACTAAAATTGCTGCTTTCTGTTTTTTCATAAAATATCATCTCCTGAATTATAATTAAGGAAGCGATTAAACATAGTTTTATTATTTTAGAAACCAATCAACTGTGTATACACAACAGCAGAACCTGAGCGACGCGCTTCATGTGCACCAAAACCACTAATTAAATTATTTCTTCCAACATCATTTCTATCTACCCAAACGGATTCAACACTCAACTGATTTTTAACTCCGCCAAGCTGGTCACTCCCAACCAATTTACCGGTTTTATAATCGAGTATATCAACTTGCGTATATAAAGTAGTGGTAATGTTTGTACTCGATAATTTAGAAATTGAAGTTTTATGTCTAAATAATTTTCTTCCATAACCATTACCAAGATCAAATTTTTGAACTCCCGTCAATGTACCAAACTCAGAAGTTGCTTTTGTCTTGGTATCTGAATATTTTACTGCAAACGCTGTAACAGCAAATGTCATTATCATAACGGCTGCCGTCACACCAGCTAAAATTCTTTTTAATACCATTTTCATAATTTACTCATCCTCCTTTTATAATCGCTTCCTTAATTTTATACTTCTAAAACAAAAACACTCGAATACGTTCAAAATATGAATCCACATCACATTGCACTTACAATGTTTGCATGAAAATTGTACTAGTATGACTATTCATATTATTGAGACCAAAACATCAAGTATAAAAATTCTTTATAATCACTCCTCCCTTACAACAAAAACCTTCACGATATTACTGACAATACAGCAACTTATTACGTTCTTAATAGTTAATAGAGTTAAACTCGTCATCCAGCTCCCTTTCCATAAAATCACCATCTGTAAAACCACTTGTATAATCTCCCTATTACACCATTCAAGATGTTCACAGAAAGTTTGAGATGAACTTTTTATAGAACAAAGCGTGCAAACTTGTTTTTTAATCACAGCTACGTCCCAAGTTTATTCACTTCTTTACTCTTCGACATATGTGTTTTTTATAATCGAGATTCTTTTTTTCTGCAATTAACGAAATAAATACCGTGAGGACACAATACATGCCAATATATTGAAAACTAACAATAGTAATTGATAACACAACCCCAATTTGCATCCTGTATATACTTTCAATACAGTATTTATATATTTCTACATTATCCACATATTAATATTTTGCTTTTCAAAAACATTTGTAATTTCATATGGCAATTTTTAATACATATTAAATATACACAAAAAAACTCTGTACCTTTATGTACAGAGTATAGTAATCTTATATTCTTTTTCAAGTCAATGTACCTATTCGCTGCTTAAAGATGCCTATGTGTTAAATTTTAGTTGGAAAATCTCTATTCAATTATTTAGATTAGTAATGTATCTGACATTATATTTTTTTGAAATTGAATTATCACTAAGTCTTCCAAAACATGATGTTTTTATCTTACCATCAACAAAAATAATTATTTTGATTTTGCGACTATAAATTTATTATTATTACTATTTAATTGCAATTTAAATAATAGATATGAACAAATTATAATGATTACAACCGCTGAGCACTGTATTTTGCAAAATACAAAAGCTCACTTTTTAGTGAACTTTGACTTCACACACTGCAAACCAGATCATACCGATGTTTTTAGAACGCTGTATTTGAATCTATTGTATTATTTTAGATGGTAGTCAAACAGTCTAATACTTGTTTACTGTAAAGCAAAATTTTCTTTCCTATAATTATATTTTACGGTTAAATGACCTATTGCATCCCGAAAGAATTATGTCACTTAATGCACAAATCCCCGAAAGCCATATACAAGCCTTCGGGGATTACTTTATATATATATCGCTAAATCAACTATACACCTTTTATCATTATTATTTATATATTCCCATTTTCTCAAACAGCGTGCATTCTATTTCGCTTATCTGACTTATAGGAATAATCGTTGTATCCTCCATAACAAGTGTATGTTTATAATCATCTATTTTCTTTGCTATACCTGTATGGGAAACATACGCACCGCCCTTCTTTCTTTCATCAGGCACAAAGTAAGTCACAGTTATCTCAGTGCCGGGATTATCGCTTATTATCTGTAATTTCTCATTCAATCGGCTTATAAGATCTTCACTTTTCTCTGTCTGTTTTTCCGTAAAACGTGCAGTTTCTTTAATAGCTGCATCGTGTCCTGTAAGAGCAGCAAAAGGCGAAAACTGCGCAGCACGGTCATATAGCGACATACGAGGATGCTTTTGTGAAGTCGGATGAGGTAGATTTATAATATCATCATAAATATGTGTGTCGTTATCCATATTCACAAACGTCCTTTCTTTTATAAGTCTGTAAAATTTATTTTTCTATGCTTTGTGACCACCGATTTGACCGTTGCGGTCTTTAGCTGTTGCGCCTTCCTGAAGGCTCATACCCTTTAGAATTGCGTTTTTTCCAAATTTCTTCTTAATATCTAGTACAGCTTTCTGTTTACGTTTTTCTTTCTCAAAAAAGGCTTCTTCCTGTGCTTTTTTCTTTTTATCCGCTTCGTAATTTGTAAACAAATTCAGCTGTTCACAGCAGTCTTTCTCCTCTGTCCCGCTTTCATCCACCAGGTTATTTGCAGTAACAGTAATTCGTCTGACAAGTAAATTCTTATCTACTATTCTATCATAAAGCTCCATTGCGGCATTTGTTATTAAAGTCGCTGAGGATGTCAATCGATCGAGATTCTTCGTTCCGTGTGCATGCTTCGGAATTTTGCGTCCGTAATGGTCTGTGGTAACTTCTCCGTTATATCTTTTTCTCCGCTCCGCATTTGTCAGGTTCTCAATATCATATCCGACAGTCAGAACAATCTGATTGGTTACAAGCCCTTTATCGACCAAATCCAAAACCATAAGGTCAACCATCTCACGGACTACCAAAAGAGCTTTCTCAAAATCATATGGATATTTAAGCACCTGCCCTGAACAGATACTGTTAGTTTCAGGTTTATATGCTTTCACATACTCTATGGTACAAGGCTCATATCCCCATGCGTGGTCAATGAGCAATTCTGCATTTATTCCAAACAATTTATACAGCAGTTCTTCATTATAATAATCTGACGATTTTCCAATTGAACATCTGGCAATATCCCCCATTGTATATAGGCCGTGATCCTCAAGCTTCTTGGCATAGCCTTTGCCTACTCTCCAGAAATCCGTCAAAGGTCTGTGACTCCAAAGAAGTCTTCGATATGACATTTCGTCAAGCTCAGCAATACGCACTCCGTCCTTATCGGGTTCAATATGCTTTGCCACAATATCCATAGCCACTTTGCAAAGATACATATTTGTACCAATACCGGCAGTAGCAGTTATGCCTGTTGTCCTTAAAACGTCCTGAATAATGGTCATAGCCAATTCTCTCGGCGTCATATTGTAGCTCTGCAAATAGTTTGTGACATCCATAAACACTTCGTCAATAGAATAAGTGTGTATATCTTCATGAGCAATATATTTGAGATATACATTATAAATCTTGGTACTGTACTCTATATAATGAGCCATGCGAGGAGGAGCGACAATGTAGTCAATCTCCAACGATGGATCAGCCTGCAGTTCATCATAATTACAGGAAGAACCAGTAAAAGTTCGCTTAGGCGCTTTCCACTTTCGGATAGAATTGGCTTCTCTTACTTTTTGTACTACCTCAAAAAGTCTCGGTCTACCAGGAAGTCCAAAACTTTTCAGTGACGGCGAAACTGCAAGACATATGGTCTTTTCCGTTCTGCTTTTATCCGCTACCACCAGATTAGTGGTCATAGGATTAAGATTTCTTTCTATACATTCCACAGAAGCGTAAAAGGATTTAAGGTCTATGGCAATATATGTTCTTGTTTTGTCCATCTTTTACACTCCTTTCGGTTTCAGAAATTAATCTTAAACACTTTAACCGTACGTTTATTATTTTATTCTAAGATGGTGTAAAAATCAATTATCCAATATTTGATGAATGTTTTCTCGCGAACAAAAAGGAATGCCGTCCCTGCTAACATAATGCAGAGATGCATTCCTATATAGACTCCTTAGATTACAGTTCGGCACATTGGAAAAATAAGTGTCTCAATATATGATAAATATAATATTTTAATCTGCATACCTATGCAATTAAGCTATCCCTATAAAAATGAATTAATTTTGCATTTATGTCTGTTTTTTATATCAACAAGTGTCTTAATAGAACGCCTAAGGAGTTTTCTGACACAGATTCAGCCAATAATCTTACTAAATTGTATGAATTATTTTCCGTTACTAAGGGATTATTCAGCACACAAATAGAAAATATAATTGCTAACTCCAAAAATATAAAAATAGTTAAACCCGGCAATCAGTAAGCGTAAACGCTAACTCATTGTCGGGTTTAATTTGTATAGCTATACAAGCAGTAGGATATTATTACCATTCACCAAGTCAAACCAATTCCTAAACCTTTTGCATAGAGATTTGATTCACCGTAATTCTATTCTCTGAAGATTATCTTTCTTAAGATCCATTCGGACTTTCTCTATTAAAAACCTATCTAGGATATCATATATCAAGGTTTTACTTGAAGTGGACGATTGGGTGGCTTAAAGGTATTATATCATAGTTCGCAGTTTATTTCAAACTATATCTACCCTATTAGCTATCGCAACTTTTATGAGTAAATATGTACAGTTGAGAAAAAAGATACATCGAAGATATACTCACCATACAAAAAATTTGTTTTAGATTATGCGCAAACTTAAATTATACCTATTCCCTGCTACGCAGGAAAAAATTAAGTCATAACCCTAAAGTCCACTAAATAGATGATCTATTCTGAACAGCAGGCAGGTAGATGTATCAGAAATTCTAAGTTACATCTGTTCAACATATTTGGCAAGTCTACAAAGTCTGTATGGGATATACATTCTCCATTTCTAAAATCATACAAAATTTTAATTTTGTAGCTTAATTGACAGCAGCAATGCACTCATATGTATTTTTAATATTAAACAATACCTTGGTGCACATATCTATTGGGCGTGCTATAAAATGTTCAATATCAGAAAGTGAAATTTTAATAATAGGAATATTGAGTCTATTAGCAAGATCCAGTTCTTTTTTTACCCACGGTGAGTGATATGTTTCTGTTGTCTCTATAAGGCACAGATAGTCCGCACTAATTAACCACTTATATAACTTTCTCTGGTGTTCTTGACTGATCCTATTATCAATAACATCAACAAAAGTATCAACTTCTAATTTTTGTAACATTTCTTTAAGTTGTGCTAAAATTTCTATAGTAAGTTCGTTATCCCGCATGGTATAACTGATAAAGATACGTTGCCTCAAATAATCACCATCCAAAATTTTAATCAGGTTATTTCGATTAAAATATAAATAAAATCGCTACCGAAACAACTATTAAAATCCAATACATTATTTGCGAACCATTTAACAGTGAACGGATGACTCTATCACATATTTTATTTCCTAACACCGTCCGTCTATTAAATTCTTGTATTGGAAGTCTATGACGACATCTTATTTTATTTTCTTCTTTGACCATTATATCTCTCAGTTTATCTTGATAATAATAAAAGCAAACATCAATAATATAAAAGAGTAATGCAATTATCAAGCTGGAGATACCGAGCACAAGAAATAAATTGTTAATCTTATCGTTTTCATGCAAACCTATTAGCAGTGTTATCGAAGCGATTTCGGCCGTAACACATAACTTTTTGGTTTCCAAACTATTATTGCTAAAATTCAGTGTGGCATTGTGTAGTTGATCAATTTGCTTAAGATTTAATGAATCCTCAATTGTGAAGGCATCATTCGCATCACATGTTTGTGCATCTCCCATATTAGGTATATGACTCTCATTGCGACGGCTATGATTGTCCCCACAAGCACATTTTTCATCCACATTTTCTAAAATTTCCATCGACTCCATAATCAGTTACCCCTCAACCTCTCATACAGCACCGTGCCCACTGTTTCCATGACCTGCCGCATCATGTCAGGATCAGAGAACATCTTTACAAAGAAGTCCTCGTTTTGCTCATAACGAGCAGCCGCCATATTGGGAAAGTCTTTCTCGAAGAGCAGCATAAAGGTCTTGCGGTCGTTATTTTGGGCATAGCTGTGCCATTTGTCCTGAACGGCATAGTCGTTTTCCATCTGAAGCAGCACCTTGTCCATCTCGGTGAAGTCGGTGCCGTACTTCTCGTTGATCTTCTCAATGATGACTGTTAGCGGATCACGTTTCTTTTCCCTGCGGCCAGCCTCGCCGGTGATGGGCCGGAAGCCCTCCGGGGTGTTTTCCAGCTGGATACCTCCCTCGAAGTCCTTTTCCAAACGGTAGTACTCCAACAACACCTTGTCGTCCACATAGACCTTATCTCGCCCGCCCTTGGGAAGCATGGTATAAAGGAATTTTGCGTACACACTGAACTTGTGAATATCCTTATCGAACAGACGGCAGACCTGCGTAATAAAGGCATAGATACGGTTGAACCGGGCCAGAGTAGACTTAAACAGATCCTGCTTTTCTTCTTCCAGCGTCTCGAAACGATCCAGTGCCGGGCGGATGGTCCCCTGGAGCTTGCCCAAATCGCCGCCGGATTGATCTTTGGAGGAATAGAAAATCTCTGCAAACCGGTCTATCTCCATCTGCTGATACAGCCGATACTCATCCAGGGTGTTTTTCAGGTCATACACCACATTGGGGTCGGTCTCCTCCTCCAACACCGTCTCCTCATAGTAAGGCTCAAAGGCTTTTCGGATGTCCTCAGCGGAGTTGACAAAATCCAGAACAAAGGTATCCTTCTTTCCCCGCATTGTCCGGTTCAATCGGGAGAGGGTCTGGACGGCCTTTACTCCTGACAGCTTCTTATCCACAAACATGGTGTGCAGCAGCGGCTCGTCAAATCCGGTCTGATATTTTTCCGCCACAATCAGCATTCCATATTCATCCGTGTGGAACTCCTCCGGCAGTGCCTTCTCTTTAATGGTCTCACCTGATTTTGTTTTGTTCAGCTTCTCCTCAGTGTAAGGCTCACCGTTATCCTCTACCTCACCCGAGAAAGCCACCAACACATCCATGTCAGTATATCCTTTTTCCTTGATCTGGCGCTTGAATTCTAACAAATAGCGCACGGCATGAAGTCGGGAAGGTGTCACAATCATAGCCTTGGCTTTGCCGCCGATTTTGTGCCGGGTGACATTGTTAAACTGCTCCAGCATAATAGCCGTTTTTTGAGAAATGTTGTGTGGGTGCAGCGTCTCAAATTGCCGGATGGCACGGACACCGGCGGCGGTGTCCAGCTCCGGGTCGTCGGGGATGGCCTTGGCAATCTTAAAGTACATGTTGTAGGTCATGTAGTTTTGCAGCACATCAAGAATAAAACCTTCCTCGATGGCCTGACGCATGGAATACACATGGAAGGGATGGTATTTGCCATTCTCATCCCGTTGGCCGAACATTTGCAGTGTTTTGTCTTTGGGGGTTGCGGTAAAAGCGAAGAAGGACAGGTTTTCGTGAACGCCCTGGGCAGCCAATTCATCCAGCAGCTTGTCCTCATCGTCCTTGCGCTTGGACTCCTCCTCGTACTCCTCTTTGGCGTACTCCTCTAGAACTTTCTCGGTATCGGCCAGCGCCCGCTTCAGCTTGCGGGCGGCGTCACCGGTCTGGGAGGAATGGGCCTCGTCCACAATGACCGCAAACCGCTTATTGCCGGTGCGCACTTCCTTATAGATGACCGGGAACTTCTGGAGGGTAGTAATAATGATGCCCGTCCCGGCCTCGATGGCCTCCCGAAGCTGCTGGGCGTTCTTGTCAATCTTCTGCACCACGCCCGCCACATGGTCAAACTGATAGACGGTGTTTTGCAGCTGGCTGTCCAGCACCCGGCGGTCAGTGACGATAATGACAGACTGGAAGATCTTCTCGTCATGGTCATCGTGCAGGCCGGTGAGCCGGTGGGCCAGCCAGGCGATGGAATTGGACTTACCGGAACCGGCGCTGTGCTGAATGAGATAGTTCTTGCCGGAGCCGTTGGCCTTTACATTGGCCAACAGCTTGGTCACCACATCCAGCTGGTGGTACCGGGGGAAGATCATCCGCTCGGACTTCACCTCGCCGGTCTTATCGTCCCTCTCCTGCTGCAAGTGAAGGTATTTATGTAAGATTTCCAGCAGACGATCTTTGCAGAGCACGTTCTCCCACAGGTAGGCGGTGTCGTAGCCATCCGGATTGATGGGGTTGCCCTTGCCGCCCACGTTTCCGGCCCCGTTACTGCCCTGGTTGAATGGGAGAAAATAGGTTTTCGCACCCTCCAAGCGGGTGGTCATATAGACATTGGTCAGATCCACAGCAAAGTGGACCAGGACTCGATTTTTGAACTCGAAAATAGCATCTTTGCCCGCCCGGTCAAACTTGTACTGTTGGATGGCGTTAGCTGTATCCTGTCCAGTGAACTGGCATTTCAGCTCCATAGACACCACCGGGATGCCGTTGAGGAACAGGACTATATCAATGCTGTTTTCATTGCTCAGGGAGTAGTGGAGCTGTCGAGTGCAGTGGAGGATATTGGAAGCATACTGTGCCTGGCTGGTCTCGTTGATGGAGGTCTCCGGCTTCCAGAACACGGCCCGAAACTTGATTCCCCGGTCGGTAAAACCCTGGCGCAGCACTTTCAAGAGCCCTACCAACTTCACTTCCCTGCAAAAACGGTCAATGAGCTGGCGCTCGCTGTCAGCGCCGTAGATTTTCTCAAACCGCTCCCATGCTTTAGGCTGGCTGGTGCGAATAAAAGAGAAAAATGTGCCGGTATCCAGTGCTTTTTCACGGTTGAAGGCGGCGGGGTTGCCCTTTTGATAACCGCCGTATGTAATAAGATATTCCTCAATATCCTGCTCAAAGCGTTTTTCTTTTACATCAAAATCGGGCATGATTACACCTCCTCAAATCTACTTATCTTTCCATATCTTTGAGCGGAATATACAAGCGCATTATAAAATTCTTCTTCTAATATATATTTAGTATATAAACAATTTCCATCCCAGGCTTCTTGTTTCCGAACATGCTTAGATGCAAGCAATCTTCCATAACTATAATGTACGATTCCTTTGATAGTAATTGGCTGATTTTTATTTTTTAGGAAGCGTTTCACATATTCTCTGTCTTCTATGTTCAATGTATCAATATAGTCCCATAAGTTTCTGATGCATTCTTCCTTTTCCTGTTCCTGAGCCGTTTTCCTTTTAGCTTCGAGATAATTGGAATACCTCCAATCCTTCCACTTACTATATAGATAAATCACAAGCTGAATAATCAAGAAAATGCATCCAGAAACAAAAAGCCAAAACCAAGCCTTTGTAAGTTCCATAAGCATCCAAAAGTCTTTTGGTGTTATTAAAAGCACAACCGTACCTAAAACTAAACTCAAAATTGTTGGAATAAGATGTTTATCAAAGAAAACTTTGACAACCTCGCCCAAAGATTCCCACACAGGTTTACACCTCCTTATTTCCCGTCACGACCTCATAAATGAGAGATTTTTTGTATTCCGTCAGTTTATCAACAATACTTGACTTGTTTTTCAAAACACAATCAACTTCACGGATCTTATTTTTGATATATTTGACAATCTCTTTTTGTTCAGATACTGGTGGAAATACAATCGGAATACCAGATATAATCGTTGTATTTAAATTGGCCATAGTAGTTCCAACAGAATTTAATGTGAGATATTGCTTAACACACGATGTATGAAGAAACCATGAGATAAACTCTGGCATCAAATTTAAATTGCATTGTATTTTAATACATCCCGTTCCACAAAGATATTGTTGAGAACTACCACCAAAATAAGCACATCGCCCCATTTCTCCACGACGCGCAAATATAATATCGCCTTTATTAAGAATATGTCGAGACAATTCTTGAGCCTTCGATTCAGTAATAGAACACTGATTGTCTGGAACAATACACCCTTCAACAATATTAGCAGGGTTTATGACAAAAATCCCATCTTCAATATAATCTTCCGCATGGAGTTGACTTCCAAAGGGACCTGTTTGAATGTTTTCTAATCCATAACGCAACACAGAAGCCACCCAATGCTCCGGTATCTCCCCAATCCATTCCACCCCACTGTCCTTCATAGGCACATTGGGATTCAGACCTTTTGTAACGGCTTCGGTGATAACGGACAGCTTGTAGGCTTTCAGCTTCTCGATCACTTCCTGCTGCCGGGCAATGATGGCGTCAATCTGGCTGCACTTGCGGTTGAGGTAGTCGGCGATGCGTTGTTGTTCCTGCATAGAAGGCGCAGGAATATAAATCCGCTTCATATTCGACCACTTTGTTGACCACAAATCATCAACAATCCCATTACCCCATCTATAAAACTCATCAGCAAAACGCTCTGAGCGGAATACAAAACTATAATATGCATTACACATATTTCTTCTGGGTTTTAGTACCGTATTGATTAGGGAGCAGGAACCATCGTATTCCGATATACCACAAGATCCCCGCCTATCAGAACGACTATTGATTACAAAATCATTTTTGCGAATCAGCTTTCTATTCTCACCATCGTTTGTTTTGGCAGCAGTCTCTAACTGTGGAACAACCCCCTGCTTCGTTACAGAAAGAGGCGAGAAATCCGCATCACTAACCTTTTCGTTCCGTTCTTCATATACTGCACCAATTTTGCTCAGGTCCCAATCAGCCGGAATCTCTCTAATCCACTCAACTCCGCTGTCTTTCATTTGTCTCAAATGCCCACTCCCTTATTGCTCATCAAATAACCAAAACTCGCCTGCATACTCGGGAAATTCTGTCATAAACTTTTCCCTATATAAATTGGAAGGAAGATATATTTTCTGAATATTTGACAGCTCAAAATCAACGCTCTTTAAACTACGCCATTCACGTTCCATATAGTAGTTATCAGGATCATCATCCGCTAATGTCTCATCAAAAATTTTGATATACGCACATTGTGTTGACAAGGCAATTGTTTCACTGAATATAAACGAATGCGCTTTACCATTAACCAAATCACGCAATATACTTTTATCAAACAGAGGTATACCTGTACGATTTATTAACTCTTTATCCTTAATAATGGCGTGTAACTTTTCACCAAAATTAAGTATACCATTTAAAAGCATCAAAATAGGATTAACATTATAAGAAATTTTATGTAGATATAAATAATATTCATTTGGATTTTCCTTAGGTGTATCTGTTTTACAAGGCTCTTTTATTTTTGCACTAGAAGGCACATACATTACAGGTCTGACACCATTTTGAGATAAAAATGTCTTATTAAATCCCATTCCAAATCTGCTGTATTTGGATGTGTGAATTTGAAGCATTTCATCAGGAATATCACAAAAACAAACGCAATCGCATTTTTCTAAAATTTCACCTAATCGTTCTCCTTTGTATCTGCTGGATGTACACATCTCAGGATTATCTGGATTTTTAAGGTTTGCTTTGAGTTGATGTTCCTTAATTATTTTCACAAGCAACTCAAACCGTTCATCATCATTTGCACAGGATCTGCCTACAAAATGGCAAAGGCAATCAGAAATATAGTTCATTTTTAAACACCTCCGCCAGAGCTCCGTCCAGCTCCGCTTCAATGGCCAGAATCTCTTTCATAATCTCCGCCGAGGGCTTGGGGGCTTCGTACTTATAGAAATATCGTGTAAAGGGAATCTCATAGCCCACTTTGGACTTTTTCTCATCAATCCATGCGTCCGGTGCAAATGGCAGCACTTCCCGTTCAAAGTACGCTTGTATGTCCTCTTTCAGCGGCACATTCTCCGTATCTCGCAAGGCGGTATTCGGCTGGAGTCTGCCTTTCTTTAGTACCGGCTGACTGTTCTCGTCTTTCAGCGGTCGCTCTACCGTGATTTTGGTATAGCCAAAATCTGCGGTATCAAAAATCTTGCTGATCTCGCTCTCCACAAAGTCGCCATACAGTCGGGTGATCTCCTGAATGGCGCTCTCCGGGATATCGTTGCGCTTGTTGCCCAAAGCCTTGCGGCGCTTTTCATACAGACCGTTGGCGTTGATGAGCTGCACCTTGCCCTCCCGGCGGGTTCCAGCCTTCTTGTTGGACAACACCCAAATATAGGTAGCAATGCCGGTGTTGTAAAAAATATCATTGGGTAGAGCGATGATGGCTTCCAGCAGGTCATTTTCCAGAATGTACCTGCGAATCTCAGAGGGACCGCTACCGGCGTCACCGGTAAAAAGTGGCGAGCCGTTGTGGATGATGGCAATGCGGCTGCCGCCGTCCTTGGGTTCTTTCATTTTGGAAATGGCGGTGAGCAGGAACAACATCTGTCCGTCGCTGGCAGCAGGCAGACCGGGGCCGAACCGTCCGGCAAATCCCCGCTTGGACTCGGCTTCCACCGCCGCTTTCTCGTTTTTCCACTCCCGTCCAAAGGGAGGGTTGGACAGCACATAATCGAAGGTCTGGCCCTCGAACTGGTCGTCAGAAAGGGTATTGCCGTCTTTGATAAAATCGGCGTTGTTGCCTTTAATAAGCATATCCGCTTTGCAGATAGCAAAGGTCTGGTCGTTTAGTTCCTGCCCAAAGGCCATCAGCTCAGTGGAAGCGTTGAGCTGATGCAAATACTCCTCTGCCACCGACAGCATACCGCCGGTGCCGCAGGCAGGGTCATAGATGGTCTTGGCCACATTGTTACCGGACAGAATGTCGTTGTCATCGTAGAACAGGATATTGACCATCAGCTGTATCACTTCTCTAGGAGTGTAATGCTGTCCAGCGTCCTCGTTGTGAGACTCAGAGAAACGGCGGATGATTTCCTCAAAGATATAGCCCATTTCCAGATTAGAAATTACATCCGGGTGCAGGTTAGCCTTGGGGGTGGTGAACTCCTTAATGACGATGTAGAGGATACCCTTGTTGGCCATGGTGGTGATCTGGCCGTCGAACTTAAACTTTTCCAGAATGTCCAGAACATTCTCAGAGAATCCATTCAGATAATCACGGAAATTGGCTTCGATGTTGTCCGGATCGTCCAGAAGCCGCTCAAAAGTGAACTTGCTGGTATTGTAAAACGCCTTGCCGGAGGCATTGCGCAGCAGCACATCCCGCATGGGGAGATTTTTCACGGTTTCGAACTTCTCCAGCACCGCATCCTTGGTATCGGCCAGGATACAGTCAAAACGGCGAATCACCGTGAGAGGCAGGATCACCTCGCCGTATTCATGGGGCTTATACACGCCGGTCAATTTATCTGCAATCGCCCAGATCAGGGCAGCTTTTTCACTTACATTGGCACTCAGGCTCATTCTTCTTTACCTTCCTTTTCCTCCGGAACAAACTCCAGAATATCATCCACGTCTCACTTAAGCAAATGGCAAATTTGCTCGATGCTTTCGGCTACAAATCAATATATAATTCGATTTATTTTACCACTTTATGACAAAAAACTCAAATGTATATCTGTGTATCAACAAATTACATATCAAAATCGCCTTTTCATTTATTTGCAAATGTAGCAAGCAATGCTTGTGGCTATCCATTGCCACAAACCGCTTGTTGAGAGCAGCGCCCCCAATCCCCTTTTAACTCAGAATTATATTCTGAGGCTACGCATTTTGCAAACGCTTTTAACCACAACCAAATCAGCTCAGGATGTGGTCTTTTTCCTTTTCCTTCTCCTTCTCCTTCTCCTTTTCCTGTTCAGCATCCATCTTCAGCAAGTGATCCACGTTAGCCTTAGCAGTTAAAAGTTCACGCATTTCTTTGCGTGACTGTCGGTACTCTGAATAGAGTTTCTTCTTTTCTTCCAATAGCTTAGCGTATTCTATCTGCAACTCCTTAACCTTAGGCAGTTTCTTAACCTTCATATCATCAAAAGCCTTTTTCGCCGCCTGATGAAGTAAAATTTCTTCCTCATGTTCCTGACGAAACTTCTTGGAATAGCCGGCTTTTCGGTAAGCCATATAGACTTCACGGGTCTTGGAATAGTTAATAATATGAGTACGCAGTGCGGCAATCTCTGCCATATGTTTTTCCGTTGCCTTAATCTGTGCAGACAATTCACTGTGATATGCTGTGACTGCCGCAGCCTTTTCCTCTAACACTTTATATTCCAGCAGGTTATGTTCTGTAAGATAGTTCATAGTCTGTGCCATTTGCTTGAGGTTAAAGACCTTTGCCCAATGTGCATATCCTTCGCCTTTTCCCTCCTGCAATTTCGCCTGAATATCCACCAGCAGATTAACCTTTGGCTGATCTGCTGACACGAAAGGTTTCTTCTGTGATGTATGCTTCTTGTTTTCGGAAATAATGGACTGCAAATCTTCCTGCGTATAACCTTCACCCAAGCCATCCATTCGTGCTGCCTTATCCCAGTCAGGAAGCTTCAAGCGATAAAATTTCCCTCGTTTTGATACTTCGAAGCCTGATTCTTGAAGTCGCTTCAGCAATTCATCAAAATCTTTTGGTTTCTGTGATAAAACGTTATCAATGGCAGCACGCAGAAGTTCACGATGTGAGAGTTTTGCCTTATCTCCCAGCCACTTGTTGTAGCTCTTTCCATGAGGTTGTGGATTCTCCAAAATGGATAAACCGTTTTCAATGCAGATAGTATCACTCAAATGTCGGACAGCCTTTGTACTGCCCCAAAAGTTGCGGAACTTTCGGTCACAATTAAGATTAACTGAACTCCAAATGATATGGTGGAGTAGGGAAGCACCGCCTTGTCACATCACTGTGATAGGTTTGCGCCACC
>UQGM01000026.1 GCA_900540535.1 uncultured Oscillospiraceae bacterium
CCTTCAGAATTATAAGAACCGGAATGGAGAAGCTCCGCTGGTCAAGAATTTTAAGCGGCAAAGGCAGAAGCTTAATAGAGCTTGTAAAAAAGAGCAGCTTTGAAACTCTTGGACGAGCTGAAAGCCTTCCTGATTTTGCCGATGTAAAGGGACAGTTTGCCGCAAAACGTGCTTTGGAAATAGCAGCGGCAGGGGGACATAATGTAATGATGATAGGCCCTCCCGGTTCTGGTAAAAGTATGCTTGCAAAGCGTATCCCCTCAATACTTCCCGATATGACTTATGAGGAATCTCTTGAAACCACAATGCTTTATTCCATTGCAGGGAGACTTCCTGAAAATTGCTCTCTCATAACTGCAAGACCTTTCCGTTCTCCTCATCATACAATTTCTCCCGTAGGTCTTTCAGGCGGCGGCATTATTCCACGTCCCGGTGAAATCTCCCTTGCTCATAACGGAGTTTTGTTTCTCGATGAGCTTCCTGAGTTCCCAAAAGCCACTACGGAGGTGCTCCGTCAGCCTATTGAAAATAACGAAATAACCATTGCAAGGGCATCCGGAGCTTACACATATCCCTGTTCGGTAATGCTTGTATGCGCCATGAATCCGTGCCCATGCGGATATTACGGCCATCCGGAAAAGAAATGTACCTGTCCAAAGGGAACACCGGCAAAATATCTTTCAAAGGTTTCAGGACCGCTACTTGACAGGCTCGATATTCATATAGAAGTGCCTCCCGTTGATTTTCAGAATCTCAGCGATATTAAACCTGCTGAAAGTTCAGAGGCGATACGGGAAAGAGTCAATGCTGCAAGAAAAATTCAGCATGAGAGGTTTGCGGGGACAAGTGTTACCTGCAACGCCAAAATGGATTCGGCACAGACGAGAGAATACTGCAAGATGAAACCGGAAGCTGTTGAGATTCTCAAAAAAGCTTTTGAAAAGCTCGACCTTTCAGCGAGGGCCTACGATAAAATATTGAGGGTTGCAAGAACCATAGCCGACCTGGACGGTGGGGGAGAGATAACCGCAGCCCATATTTCAGAAGCCGTACAGTACAGAAGTTTGGACAGAAAATTCTGGCGATAAAATTTTTGCATCTAAAAAAGCCGCACGGAGTTAAATTTCGTACGGCTTTTTTTATTTAACTTAGTTTGACAATAATATCAGTTCCAGCCTTTGCAGACATCAATCCATGAGGCAAAGTGTGAATACTGTTCGAGTTCTTCGATTGTAAGCTCAATTGTGCTGTTGCTGCTTCCGCACGCAGGAAATACTGTTTCAAAGCGTTGCAAGGATCTGTCAAGATATACAGAGACGTTTTCGTTGACGGCGAACGGACAAACACCGCCTACTGCGTGACCTGTGATTTTTTCCACTTCATCCGGTGGAATCATTTTTGCTTTTGTTCCAAACTGCGCCTTGTATTTGGAATTATCAATTTTGGCATCACCGGCGGCAACAATCAAAAGGGGCTGATTGTCTGCCAGAAACGAGAGGGTTTTGGCTATACGGCATGGTTCGCATTTGAGCGCCGCTGCGGCAAGTTCAACTGTTGCGCTGGAAACATTAAATTCACGTATTCTGTTTTCCATTGCGTATTTTTTGAAATATTCTTTTACTTTATCAATTGCCATATGAACTTCTCCTGTTAAATTTATATACTCTGCCAAAGCAGTCAATATATGAGGTTGTTTTACCTGTATCTTTAAGCTACGAAAGATAAGAGCAAACCGTACTTCCCACAAGGACATATTGCCGGAAATTCATCATCAAGGCAAAATCCGTAAATACTCTTTGCAGTATATTTTCAAAGCATATGGGATTTATTGACGGTTCAAGAATGTTTTCTGCAATTTCATATACCTTATCGATATTATACTTTGCGAGATCTGAAACATCCTCTGATTTATTTAATCGACAATCAGTCTGTGCGTTTGTTTTATTTATGAACTGTTAATCTGCCAATCTTGTTTTAAAGTAAATCAGCTCTTTTTAAGTGTAAATACATATGCAATTTCTGTCTGATGATGTGTGCCTGTATTTACGGTGATTGAGTTATCATTCTGAATAAATTCCAGTGAATTTCCGTTAAAGAAAACCTGGGAGATTTTCTCGGATACAGGTATTGTTACAGTGTCGGGAAGAGTGTTTGAGTTATCATTCTCATCAGGCAGATAAATCGCATACATTTCATCACCTTTTGAGGTGTATGCAAACATATCTTTTCTGTACGGAGAGCAGGGTCGTGTGCCGTAAATAGCGTATCCGTTTTTATTTAGCCATTTTCCTATATCCTGCAAAATCGGATATACAGGTTCGGGCAGTCTTCCGTCAGGACGGGGACCGATATTAAGCGCAAGATTGCCACCTTTGGCTACTATATCGCAGAGCATATGTATAACTGTTTTTGCATCTTTGTAAGTGTCGTCAAATCTGTAAGAAAAGCTTGAGCCCAGTGTAATGCAGCTTTCCCACGGAACCGTTATGGGATGATCAGGAATAGTTTGTTCGGGTGTGCTGAAGTTTTCGTTTTTTCCTCCGACTGTACGGTCTGCGACCATTATCCAGGGCTGAATTTTACGCACTTCTTCCATTATTTTTGAAAGATGAATGTTTTGCATATTGGCGGGATTAACCCGTCCGCCGTCAAGTCAAAGACATTCAATTCTACCGTAGTTTGAAACTAATTCCAGCATTTGGTTTTTGGTGTATTCACAGAATCTTTTCCATAACTGCGGATGAAAAATTGTTTTGTAGCTTGGATTGCGGGTCATATATTCATTTTCAGAGAATCCCTTAGTCCAATAGTATTCGCAGTGCCAGTCAGGCTTTGAAAAGTAAGCGTGTACTTTAAGTCCCTCATTACGGAATGCGTCGAAAAGCTCTTTGCATATATCAGCACGAGGATTTCTGCTGTAAGGACATTCCGGTGAGGTTACTTTGAAATCAGTATATTTGGTATCCCACATGCAAAATCCGTCGTGATGCTTTGTGGTAAACAGTACATACTTAAATCCGGCATCCTTTGCGGTTTTAGCCAATTGCTCAGGTCTGAAACGTACAGGATTAAATGTCTTTTTTAAATCCCAGTATTGCTGTTTGAATTCAGCGCAGGTAAGATCACTGTCAATATCTCCCCATGCCCATTCTCTGTCTGCGTCGGGAAGAGCCCATGATTCTATAATACCCCACTGTGAATAAAGTCCCCAGTGGAACATAATGCCGAATTTGTTATCCTGAAATTGTTCAAGGGATTTGAGTACCTGCGGGTCTTTGGGTTTGACATAGCGCATTTCAGTATAGCTGTGATTATGGAGTTTGTTAAAAGCTGGAAGTTCCATTTTAATGTACCTCAAAATTATTTTTAAACTATTATAATTCAACACCTTACAGTTTCATAGTATAAAATATAAAACTAAATGTTTATTTTATCACGGCTGCTTACTCGGATTGGGTGGAATCCTCAATATATTCTGCGATATCTTCAAGACGGCATCCGAGAACAGAGCAAAGTTTATTGAGAGTTTTGGTCTCAATATTTTCGTTTGCCTTAAGACGTCTTATGGTCTTGCTGTCTATTCCGCATTTTTCCCTAAGGATATATGTGGATATATTTTTCTTTTCCATGGTTTTCCACAGTCTGTCAAATTTAATCATAATCAGTACTCCCAAAAATTATTGACAGTTAACATTATGGGGATTATAATCTTTGCTATTAAGGGGATATAATCTCCATGTTTGCTATTGCTGATTCATAAAAATATAAAAACGCCGAAATTTATTCGGCGCATTTTGTGTTTGATATGTTTATTTTTTCTCTTTAAGTCTTTCAATAAACTGAATGATAAGACGCATATCATCTTCATCAAGCGATTTCATTTCCTCAGTTGCCTTTTTTACGAGATGCGGATTTGAATTCTCCTCATCAAAAAACTCACGGGGAGTTATTCCGAAATAATTGCATATTGCAAAAAATTCAGACATAGGCGGCAGCGCTTTGCCGGAAGATATATTATAAATATAACCTCTGCTGTGACCGAGGTCGTAGCTCATTTTATATTCCGAAACGCCTTTGCTTATACGAAGCTGTGAAATTCTGTGTCTTACGAAATCTTCATACATTCAAATCGCCTCCTGAATATTTATCTTATTCCACAAGACAATTTGAATATTCAAAAAATATTTGCTGTTTTGTGATTTAAGTCAAATTATATATGTTATAATGAATTAACAACTGTAAATGACTAAATGTATTATAGGTAGTTAGAAAACAAATACTGTCAGGGACGGTGCAAAATGTTTGCTGATAATGGAACTGCTTTTATCAAAGTAAAAGCGTATGAATATATAGAAATATCAGGAGAAAAGCTTTGGTTCGAATCTTTGAGAAATTCAATGGATAGTGTGCTCGGCTGTGAGGGAGAGGAGCTATCAGAGGATTTTTGCGAAAATTTAGGTGATATACGTTTGGAGTTTTCACAGGGGAAGTTAGCTGCCGCAGTGATACCGGAGGGGTATAATGTGTTTATTGATGACTCCTTTTTAGGTTCTGAATTTAATGGAGCGGTAGAAAAGCTGGAAAAATATTTTTCTCCTGTAATAAAACTTAAAAATAAGGGCAGTGTTTGCTGTGAAAAGCTGGGACTTATCTGTTTTAATCGCAGTGCAGGAGGAAGACTTTTTGTATGCAGTGAGGAGTATTATAATGAGTACAGCTCAATGCTTTTATTTATGGAGCAATGTGAACAAAAGACGCCTATGAATGATGTATAAAAAAGCAATTGAAAAAGAAAATTGAAATGCTATAATTATATCCTTGTTTGCTCGCCGTGGAGCACACAGGGATTTTCTGTTATGGGCAAATATAATCTCACGGGTATTTGGTCGTTTCAGCGAGAAAAATTTATGCAGGGAGGACTTATTATGATTGAACTCAGTGGCATAAACAAAACTTTTCGAGTTGCAAAGCGAAATGCCGGTTTTAAAGAGGCTGTAAAAACCTTTTTCAAAAGGGATTACACCGAAATTCAGGCCCTTAACAATGTAAGTTTCACTATCGGAGAGGGTGAAATTGTAGGGTACATAGGACCCAACGGAGCGGGAAAAAGCAGTACGGTCAAGGTGATGAGCGGGATTCTCACGCCGGACAGCGGCACGTGCGTCATTAACGGCCTTACGCCGTGGAAGAGCCGTAAAGAGCACGTGAAAAACATAGGTGTTGTTTTCGGACAGCGTTCCCAGCTTTGGTGGGATGTTCCCGTAATAGATTCCTTTGAGCTTATAAGGGATATTTACGGGGTAAGTGAAAATATGTACAAAAGGAATCTTGAAGAGCTGACAGGACTGCTGTCAATAGAGGAGATACTTAAAACTCCTGCGAGGCAGCTGAGTCTCGGTCAGCGTATGAGATGCGAAATAGCAGCATCCCTGATTCATGAGCCGAAAGTACTTTTCCTCGATGAACCTACAATAGGTCTTGATGCAGCTTCTAAGCTTGCGGTTAGAAGCTTTATCAGAAAGCTTAACAGTGAGAAGGGTACAACAGTAATTCTCACCACCCATGACACCCAGGATATTGAAGCTCTTGCAAACAGAATACTTTTGATAGGAAAGGGTCAGATACTTCTTGACGACACCCTTGACGGTCTTAAGAGACGCTATTCCACTGTTAAGACTCTCACTGTACGGTATGGTGAGGGGGATATACAGGAAAAAGAAGGAATGACGTTCAAGGAAAATAAAGAGGGACTTGCAATTATTGAAGTCAACACCGACCTTCTTTCCGTTTCACAGGCGATTGAGAGTATTTCTCGCACAGCGGATATAAGAGATCTGTCCGTTACACAGACCTCCGCAGATGAGATAGTGCTTTCTCTTTACAGGGAGTTCGGCATATGAAAAAGTATTTAAGCTATTTCAGAATACGCTTCATAAACTCCCTTCAGTACAGAACAGCGGCTTACGCAGGTATCGCTACCCAGTTTGTATGGGGATTTATGGAGATACTGATGTTTTCCGCTTTTTACAATGAAAATCCTGCATCTTTTCCCATGGATTTTTCAGCACTTTCCTCGTATGTATGGCTTCAGCAGGCCTTTTTGGCAATTTTTATGCTCTGGTTCTGGGACAAGGATATTTTTAATCTCATATCTAACGGAACCCTTGCCTATGAGCTTATACGACCTGCCGACGTTTATTGGATGTGGTTTACTAAAAATGCAGCCCTGAGAATTTCTGCTGCTCTTTTAAGGTGCATCCCGATTCTGATTATAGCATCATTACTGCCATCGCCTTACGGGCTTTCTCTTCCGGCTTCACCTATGGCATTTATCATGTTTTTGATAACAGGGATTTTAAGTTTTATGACAGTGTTATCACTTTGCATGATTGTCTATGCCGGATCTGTTTACACAATTTCTCCCAAAGGGCTGATGATTATAGTAACCGCTGCTTCGGAACTTTTAAGCGGTTCGCTTATACCCATTCCGTTTATGCCCGACTGGCTTGAGCGGATACTCTATTTTACCCCCTTTGCGTCAATGCAGAATCTTCCTCTCAGAATTTACGGCGGTGATATTGCCGGACCGGAAATGGCAGGGAGCGTTCTGCTTCAGATTTTCTGGCTCTTTGTGCTGATGATTTTGGGCAGAGTGATGCTTTCAAAGGGACTTAAAAGTGCCGCTTTGCAGGGAGGGTAAAAAATGAAGCTTTACTTACATTATTTTTCCATACATATAAAGAGTATGCTGCAATATAAAACCTCTGCAATAATGATGTTTATAGGGCAGTTCATAACAAGTTTTACCGCTCTTTTAAGCGTCTATTTTATGATGTCACGGTTTTATTCCGTTAAGAGCTTTACTTTGGAAGAAGTGTTTTTGTGTTTTGGCTGTGTTCAGCTTGCATTCAGTTTAACTGAGTGCTTTGCAAGAGGTTTTGACGATTTTTCTTCCATGATAAGCAACGGCGAATTTGACCGTATAATGCTGCGTCCCAAAGGACTTGTGTTTCAGGTGCTTTCATCAAAGGTGGAATTCAGCAGGCTTGGCAGAACCTTGCAGGCAGTGCTTGTGTTCATTTATGCCTTGATTGTCGCTGATATCAGCTGGAATGCTTATAAAGTTTTTACTTTGGTGTTTATGGTCATAGGCGGAATATCCGTGTTTTTCGGACTTTTTCTCATTAATGCCGCCCTTACCTTTTTTACCATTGAGGGACTTGAGGTAATGCACATTTTTACTGACGGCAGCAGAGAGTTTGCCCAGTATCCCGTTTCGATTTACGGTAAAGCTATATTAAGATTTTTGACCTTTGTTGTACCTGTTGCACTTTTCCAGTATTATCCATTACTGGTGCTCACAGGGAAAAGCGATAGCGTGCTTTATATGCTTGCTCCCGTTATTTCGGCTTTGTTTCTCATTCCGTCAGTGCTTATATGGCGGTTCGGAGTAAAGCATTATAAATCCACCGGTTCTTAAATTTAAACCTAAACAAAAAGGACACACAGAAATTTTTCTGTGTGTCCTTTAACTTTACTGTTTATTTGCCCCTGAGTTGTTTTCCTGTAAGACAGTCGGCAACATGGGTGAAAATTGCAACGTGGTTTGAGGAAACATATTTATCTGTGTGAAGACTTCCGAAATACCACTTTGTAAAGGTACAGGATTTATTAAGCTCCTCAAGGTATGCGTTTACGCCGCTTATACGCACTTCGCTGTCCTCGGAAGATTTAAGGAATCTCTTAATTGTTGCCGGGGGTTCGTGGGTGACAATGACATCCACCTTGCAGTCAAGCTTCTGAAGATTATCTGCTCCTTCAATAAGCTCGTCCTTTCTGGGAATCTCATCTCTTGACCAGTTACCCGCTCCCATTCTCAGTTCAATGTCAGGGCTTTCTCCGCCGCCCATAGTGAATATTTTAATACCGTCTATATCGAAAATCTGTCCACGCATAAGGTGGTAAATGTTTTTGCCTATTTTGTGAACCTTGCCGCCGTTCCACTGGGAAACTTCATATTCGTTGAGAAGTTTAAAGTTTTCGTGGGTACCGTCAACAAAACAGATATTGAATTTTTTCTTTTGGAGCTTTTTAAGATTGTGACGTTCCTTTCGGCTGCCATCCCAGATGAAACCGAAATCGCCGCATATAATTAATGTGTCACCTGATTTAATATCTTTCATGGCAGGTGAAGAAAAACGAGAAATATCACCGTGTGTGTCTCCGGTAATATAAACCATAAAGCAAACCTCCCAATATGAAAAACCGGAAGAAATCTGTGATAAAAAATGTTTATTTTTTCCCCGGATGCTGTTATACTATAAGAGTCAGCATTGTCATAAAAATATAATACAACATTTTCAGGGAGATTACCATGAAAAAATTTTTAATTTTCATTACTACCTTTCTTTTGCTTGTCGGAACAGTTTTGCCGGCAGCAGCTTCATATAATTCCGAAATTGAACTAAAGGCAGACGTAGCTCTTCTTATAAGCCTTAACAACGAAAAGGGAACGGTAATTTTTGATAAAAATGCAGACAGAAAAACAGCTCCTGCATCCCTTACAAAAATCGCCACGGCGGCAGTTGTTCTTAAAAACTGCTCCGATCTTGAAAATACAATGGTTACAGTAAAGCAGGAGTCGATTGATTCACTTGTGGGAACAGACAGTTCTCTTGCAAATATTAAGCCAGGCGAACAGCTTTCAATGCTTGAGCTTCTTTACTGTATGATGGTTGCCAGCGGTAATGATGCGGCCGTTGTAATCGCCGATTATATGGGCGGCGGAAATGTCAGCGCATTTGTTGAAATGATGAATGCTCTTGCATCGGAGCTCGGCTGTACTAATACTCATTTTTCAAATCCCCATGGTCTTGATGCAAACGATCACTATACCACTGCAAACGACCTTGCGAAAATCACTCAGTATGCCCTTTCTTTCCCTGTATTTGAAAAGATATGTTCTACTACCGAATATACTCTCAGAGCGACAAATGTTGTAAAAGAGGAGAGAACACTTCTCACTACAAACCTTATACTTAACGATCAGACCGGATATTATTACGAATATGCCTCCGGCGTAAAAACCGGACATACAGATAATGCCGGACGCTGTGTTATCTCAAAGGCCAGTAAGGATGGATATGAGTATTTAGGCATTATTATGCATGCACCCTTTCAGGATTATACCGGTGACGGACTCAAAGATAACGGAGCATTCCTTGAATGTGTAGAAATGTTCAAATGGGCTTTTGAAAACATCAGATATAAGTCTGTGTGTGATACGGTTCAGCCGGTAACCGCTATAAATGTTGAGCACTCATGGTCAACAGATCATGTACGTCTTGTACCCAAGGAATCCAAAAAGCTTCTTATACCTGACTGGATGGATTCTTCCAATATAACCCTCGAACCAGTTGAAGGCACTGTTCCAGAAACTATGGAAGCACCCATTGAAAAGGGACAGGTAATAGGTAAGGCAAAAATCGTTTATACTCCCGATGAAGCAAATGCTGAAAAAATTGAACTTGGCGAAGTAGAGCTTGTAGCTGCCGAAGAGGTAAAGGGCAGCGTTATACTTTTCATCTTTGGAAAAATTGCGGATTTTACCCATACGACAACCTTCAAGGTTTTAGTTGTTATGGTGATTCTTATTGTCGCATTTTTCATACTTGCAACTGTAATATCCAATCACCGTAAAAAGAGGGATAGAATCAGAGTGGTAAAGGATTACAGAAGAATTAAATGAGAAAGGAGGTAAGAGAATGGAAGCTATTTTAAATTTTGATTTATCAGTGTTCCGCTTTGTGGAAAATTATATCTGGAATCCGGTTCTTGATGTAATTATGCCTATTATCACATATCTTGGTGAAGGCGGAGCTGTTTGGATAGCTATAGCTTTATCTCTTATCATTAGCAAAAAGTACCGTAAATGCGGAGTTGCAATGGCTCTGGGACTTATAGGTTCCCTTGTCGTTGTTGACTGGATTATCAAACCTATTGTGGAAAGACCGAGACCTTTTAATCTTGAGGCATGGGAGGGTATATTTAATTACCCCGAACTGGTAGGAAAGCCCTCAAGCTGGTCATTCCCCTCAGGTCATTCATCATCTTCACTGGCTGCATCCGTAGCTCTCTTATGCACTAATAAGAAGTTCGGCATTCCCGCAGTTATTCTCGGCTTGCTCATCGCTTTTTCAAGAATTTATGTACACGTTCACTATCCCACCGATGTAATCGTAGGTATAATTGTAGGCGCTATTCTCGGAGTTATTGCGGCATATATCTCCAAGCGTTATTATCCGTCTCTTGAAAATAAGATCAGAATGAGAAAAGCGGCAAAGAGCGAAAAATAAGATTATATTAAATAATCAATATAAGTAATATTAAACTCATACAGGGGCGTCTTCATTATCGAAGACACCCCTTTTATATCAACACTCTGTTGCAGTAAAATAAAAAGATACTATTTAAAATCGGGAGGTTTTCTTATGGATAAAAAACCCGTAGTTCCAATTAATTGTTTCTTTCAAGGCTGTTACAATCCGCAGTTCGAAAAAGAAATTGAAAAGTGCAAAGAGATATGCCACAGATACAATCAGCTTTCGCCCTATGATAGACAAGCACAAAGAGAGATTTTGAAAGATTTGATCGGCAAAATGGGTAAGGATGTTATAATTACTCCGCCGTTCTGGTGTGATTATGGATATAATATAATACTGGGAGATAATTTCTATTCCAACCATAACATGATTATAACTGACGGAGCTAAGGTGACCTTTGGAGATAATGTTTTTATCGCACCTAACTGCTGTTTTACAACTGCTGAACACGCTATTGACCCGGAACAGAGAAAAGCGGGAATAGAAATTGCAAAGCCTATTACTATCGGCAATAATGTATGGATTGGAGCCGGATCAACGATTTTGGCCGGTGTTACAATAGGGGATAATACAGTAATCGGTGCCGGAAGTGTAGTAAAAAAATCAATACCGGCAAATGTTATTGCTGTGGGTGTTCCTTGTAAAGTTTTGCGTGAGATCACTAAAGAGGATAAATACCGTTATCCTATGTTTGAAGGTGAGTATTGATTGTTTTTATAGCACGGTTTTATTTTGTTTTACAAAAACGACAGGGACTTTAAGATATAGTCCCTGCCATTTTTCTTTTATTGTGCGCTTTCGTATATGAATCCCTCTATACCGGCTTCTCTAAGAGCTTTCAGATGTTCCTGAGCATAATTTTTATTTGTAAATGCTCCGGCCTGAACTCTGTAAATTGTGCCGTCACCTGAGGAATCTTCTTTGTAAAAAGCATCAAAACCACGTCTTTTTACATATTCCACATAGCTTTCGGCATTGGATTTGAGTTTGAATGCGCCTATCTGAATACGGTATAGTATGTCATTGTCAGACAATGGCTTTTCAGGTTCAGGCGCAGTTTCCTTTAAGTTAAGGTATTCTTTTACTGCTTTACCTATTGCTTCTCCCTCCTTCTTTAAATCTTCATCACTGTCAACAAGCAGCCTATCCTGGGCGTTATCAAGAAAAGCAAATTCCGATAATACGGCGGGAATTCCTTCTTTTGAGGGTTCACGAACCATTCCAAAATTATATGCTGCCTCTGAACTTACTTTTACGCCTCTGCTTATTTGTCCTATTTCTTTAAATTTCTGTTCAATAAGCACGGCTAAACGCTTTGATGCTGTATCGTCTTTCCAATAAAAGATTTCACAGCCCTGACCGCCTCCGGCATTGTGAGCGATGGTTATTACTACGTCTGATTTCTTTTCTTTCAGATCGGCAATTCTTTGGGAGATGAGAAGATCTCCGGTATCAGATTCTCTCGATAAGAAAACCGTACAGTCATATTTTTTCAGATAGTCCCGGCAGTATTTTGCAGCTTTTAAGTTTAAGGTTTTCTCCACAAGTCCACCATAAGAGGCACCACCATCGCTTCCGCCATGTTCCGGATTTAAATAAATTTTTACAGCCAAAATAAAGTCTCCTTTCAGTATTGTATGTGTCTTCTCTCGAATATATTATGAAAAATTTTCTAATTTGCACACAACATATTCACTATATGACCATAAAAAAAGTAAAATTGACATGAAATGAATAAACAGTATAAAAACTTGCAAATAAAGACAAAAAAACTTGTTTCACAACACTTTTAAAAATAAAAATGAAAATTTATAAAAAAAACTTGCATTTTATTCATTTATGCCTTACAATATAACCTGTTCAAACTTTTAGGGGGTATGAAACATGAGTTATGTAGAAAGGGTGCTGGAAGACGTATGCACACGCAACGCTGACCAGCCGGAATTTTGCCAGGCAGTAACCGAGGTTCTCAAGTCAATTAACCTTGCAGTTGAGAAGAATCCTATTTATCAGGATGTCGGTCTTCTTGAGAGAATAGTAGAGCCTGAGAGAGCTACTATTTTCCGTGTACCGTGGGTTGATGATCAGGGAAAAACCAGAGTAAACAGAGGTTACCGTGTTCAGTTCAACAGCGCTATCGGACCTTATAAGGGTGGTCTGCGTTTCCATCCGTCAGTAAACATCAGTATCATTAAATTCCTTGGTTTTGAGCAGATTTTCAAAAATTCACTTACCGGTTTGCCAATCGGCGGAGCCAAGGGTGGTTCTGACTTTGATCCCAAAGGCAAGAGTGATGGAGAGGTCATGCGTTTCTGCCAGAGCTTCATGACTGGACTTTACCGTATTATCGGACCTAATGCTGACGTTCCCGCAGGAGACATCGGTGTCGGCGGCAGAGAGATCGGATATATGTTCGGTGAGTACAAGAGAATCACAGGACTTTATGAAGGTATCCTTACAGGTAAGGGACTTAGCTACGGCGGTTCACTTGCAAGAACTGAGGCTACCGGCTATGGTCTTATCTATATCATGGAAGAAATGCTCCGTGATCACGGCACATCTTTCGATGGCAAAACTGTTGTTGTTTCCGGTTCAGGTAACGTTGCAATTTATGCAATCGAGAAGGCTCAGAGCCTTGGCGCTAAGGTTGTAACCTGCAGCGACTCAAACGGATATATATATGACGAAAACGGAATTGATCTTTCAATTCTTAAGTATATTAAGGAAAAAATGCGTGGAAGAGTTAAGGATTATATTAAATATCATCCTGAAGCTGTCTACGTTGAGGGCAAGCGTCCCTGGTCAGTTCCCTGTAACATTGCTCTTCCCTGTGCAACTCAGAACGAAATCAGTGAAGAGGATGCAAAAGAGCTTGTTAAGAACGGCTGTAAAGCAGTAGGTGAGGGCGCAAATATGCCTTCTACTCTCAATGCAACAGAAGTATTCCTTGCAAATAAGGTTCTCTATGTTCCCGCAAAGGCAGCAAATGCCGGCGGTGTTGCAACATCAGCTCTTGAAATGAGCCAGAACAGTTCAAGAATGAGCTGGACTTTTGAAGATGTTGATACAAAGCTTAATCATATCATGAAAGACATCTATGCAAGTATGTCTCAGGCCGCAAGAGAGTACGGCCATGAGGATAACTTTGTAATCGGCGCAAACATTGCCGGTTTCACAAAGGTTGCAGATGCTATGCTTGCTCAGGGTATTGTCTGATTTATAACTACAAAGTTTATAACCGAATGTAATTGCCTGAAAGACGGCTGATAAAAACGGTGTTCGAAGGAACACCGTTTTTATTTTTTACTTTAAATAAATTGTGTGGGTTTTATATTATTTAGTTGTAGTACAATATAGAGGGAAAATAGAAGTAACGGTAATTTGGGGGTGATGTTTTGAAAGACCATGAACTGGTGCAGATTATTGCATCAGGAGAAGAAACCGGAGCCAAAGAATTTATAAACAGCTACGGACCAATGATACGCTACATAATTGCTCCGATTCTTTTAGATAAGCGTGAGCAGGAGGAGTGTTTCAATGACATTGTAATGAGGGTGGTTGAAAAAATCGGCAGTTATTCTGAGGAAAAAGGCAGCTTTAGAAGCTGGGTGTCGGCGCTTACGAGAAACACTGCCCTTAATTTTGCCAAGAAGCTTCGCAGGGAGCCTGATACCCAGAGTCTCGATTCAGACATCGCTTCTTCAAATGACAATCCAGAAGAAGAGTTTATTAAGAACGAAACTTTGAGAAAGCTTGAACTTATAGTACAGAATTTATCAGAAAGAGATAAGGTGCTCTTTTACCGAAAGTTTTACTATTGCCAATCAGTTTCGCAGATAGCAGCTGAAATGGGCATGACCCAGCGTTCGGCAGAGGGACGGATTTATCGGCTGAAGAAAAAGCTCAGAGAAGAACTGGGAGGTGAAAGCCATGAGTGAACGTGATTTTGACAAACTCAGTGATGAAGAATTTGAAAGATTTCTTCAGCAGAATGCTTCCGGAATTAATGTATCTGAAAGAATTGCGAAATCGGTGAACCCATGGAAAAAAAGCACCAATATGATTTTTGCGGGACTTGTTTTGCAGCTTTTTACTGTGGCAATATATTATCTTAATTATATTTTGCCTATACTGGGTATGATTTTGGTATTTTTCGGTTTTCGCATACTTTCAGGTGAAAACAAATGGTTTATGGCCGGAAAAATAATGGCTTTTGTAAAATGTATTGGCTGGATTGTTAGCAGAGTCTCAGAGAGTATAATGTGGTTAGACAGCAGTGCTCAGGAAAGATTTTATATGTCCATGAGATGGTTCAATGTGGTATTGATGTTGATGATTATCATCTGTCTGTGGGGTGGTTTCAAACAGGTGCAGAAAAAATCAAATTCACCTGCACATACGCTTAGTTTTGCAATGTTTTTCTTTGCCTATCTTTTGTTGGCGATGGCTGCCTTTGTAGTGAAAGATGCAGTATTGCTTCCCGTGATATTTGCTTTGGCTTTTATTGTTATACTTTTTTCTATAAGAAGAATATTCAAAAGAATTTCTGTTGCAGGCTATGCTATAGATCCAAAGGTAGTAAAAATCCCAAATTTTGTGTTTGTAGTGTTTTTTGCTGTTTTAACGGTGGGCGGTATATTTATTGGTCATACGTTTTTCACATCATATCCAATGGATTTCAAGCCTGTTGAAAATGCTGTTAATGCTCAAGTAGATTCAGCAGAGAAACAACTCCTTGAGAAAGGACTTCCAGAGGAAATTCTTGAACTGCTTACAGATGATGATATTATTCAGTGTAAAAATCCCGTAAGAATTGTGGTTAAAGATGTTGATACATATAAAGCAAATGATTGGGATAAATATCTGACTTTAAGAACAGTCATGGTACAGCTTGAGGGTGAAAGTGAAACATGGAAAATAATTCATGCTTTCCGCTGGGAAAAAACTTTGACAAAACATCACAGTGACTGTATTCATTTTGCTCCAGTGTACTGCGATGAGGAAAATTACTGGATGAAGAGCGGTAAGATTACAGGTCAGGTGCTATATGATGAAGATGGTAAAGTTTTTGTTTCTCCTTATAATATCAGAGAAGATGTAATCGGAAAAAGTAAAAATACAGATGATATCTTTTATAGCTTATGGGGAAACGGAGAGGGAACAAGACAGGCAGTAGGTGAGTTTACATTTCCTAAAAATGCGGAAAGCTCTCGAGGATATATTGCCTACGATGTTACCAGTGATTCACGAGGAGAATATGCAAGTTCATATTTTACATATACCCACGATGATGAGTTTATATATCCTTATAAAAAAGCTTCTGATTACCGATGGGAATCCACTACAATAAGTATCCGCAATACGGCAATGGATCAGTTCTTTTTTGTAGGCGTAAAAGATTTATATATGTATGATGACGATGAATACACGATTTATCAGTAATATTTAAATTTTAAAGACAGGAGAAATTTTCTCCTGTCTTTTTTTATATTGTCTTGTCAAAATGTAGGCATAATTGACAGCATTATACGAAATATAGTATAATATTCAAATAAAATTGTTAAAAACGGGAATGATAAATTACCGTATACTCTCTTTCGGAGGTGCTGTATGAAGTGTGGAAAATGCGGTGCGGAAAACAGAGATACGAACGCTTTTTGCGACAGCTGCGGAGCGTATCTTGAAGATACCGTAACCGGTGAGGATACAGTGGAGAAAAAAGAGGAGATTAAAAATAAATCTTCTAAAAAAACTAAGAAAAAGCTGCCTGTGATTTTCGGTAAGAAGAATAAAAAGAAAAATCAGACGGCTCAAACAGCTAATACAAGAAACAGCGGACGAAAAAAAGCCGATAAGAAAAAGCTTATTGCCGGTTTGGTGCTTGCTTTAGCTGTGGTTATAGTTTCGGTTACAGCGGCGTTTGTTTTTTCCGGAGATAAGGAAAATTCCGCTCCGGTTGTATATGTTAAGGAAAATTCCGTAATGGCTCAGAAAGTGGGAGAAAACGCCCCATTTGTAATATCCGATAATTTTTCTGAGACGGATAATGCTGAGCTGGTAGCAGTGTTCAACGAAGATGGAGATAAGCTCCTTTATTCTGAAAGCTACACTACCGAAAACGGAACAAATACCTATAAGCTTTATTATAGGGATATAATGAATGAGACCTCTGAAATTTCTTCCGCTGACAGCAGCAAGGGTCTTTTCCTTGCATCAAACGTTTATTCTCAGCCTAAAGCCTCTGAGAATTTTAAGAGAATTGCATATCTGAGAAGTCCCAGCGATAAGGGCGGAAAGCTCAAGGTGCACAATCTTAAAGAGGAAATTTCTATTGATACCGATGTAGTTGATTTCTATATTTCCGCTGATGGAAAAAATGTAATTTACCTTAAGAAAAACGGCAATGCCCTTGATCTGTATGAGTGTAAAGTAAAATCAAATGCAAAACCTGTTTTTATTGAAAGCGCAGTAGATGAAATTTTTATACTTGACGGCGACTTTGATCTTTATGCCTATACTAAAACATCTGCGGACGGCAAAAAGGGATTGTTCTCAGTTAAGCGTGAAAAATCTGCTCTTATTAATGCAGATGTAAAGGAAGTTTATGCAGCAAATTCCGGGGCAGAAAATGACAGCATATATTTTGTATCCGAAAAAGAGCTTTCATATAAATGGAGTGAAATTGTAAGCGATGATTTATATGAGAGCGACGGGAATATTACCGAGCCTGTAAGAGAAAACTATGGCAGTGAGGACGAATACAATGAGGTGAAAGCTCTCTATGACGCAAAAGCTGCCCGTGACAGTCTTCGTGCAGCAATAAGTGACGGTACTTTACAGGAAATTTCAAAAGAGCTTTATGTTTATGACGGCAAAGAGCCTGTTTTAGTAAGTGAATTTACAGGCAAAGTATACGGAGTTTATGACGGAGCAATTGTATATTCTGCTTTCAGTATGCCGGAAAATATGAAAGTTAAAATTTCCGAGCTTTCCCGTTATGGAAACAGTTTGCCTGTTCCGGACGGAAACACTCCGGTACTTGCAAAAGGTGAGTATTTCTATGTTAAATCAGCGGATAAAGAGCCTGTGCTCATAAATGAAGATGCGAAGCATTCAAATTCACTGTTTTTATCTGAAAACAGCTTGTACATTGCCGAAAACTGTGATGAAAATTTTGAATCCGGCGATATAGTCAAGTGGGAAATAAAAAAATCCACCGGAACAAGAATAGATGCAGGAGTTTTTATTAAAAATGTTTGCTTTACTCCGTCAGGCAGTGTATACTATGTAAAGGACATGAAGGATACAACAGGTACGCTTTATTGCTATAACGGCAAAAAGAGTGAGGAGATCCAAAAGGGTGTAACAAAGCTTTATGCCGCCGGAAATGAAAGTGTGTTCTTTATGACCGATTACAATGAGTCTTCTGAAAGCGGAACTCTCAACGTTTGTGAAAAATTCAGCCCAAGGCATGTTGATACAAACGTATATGACGGAGCTTTTACTTTCAGAGGTGACGGGGAAGTATTCTATATCAAGGGATATTCTCAGGAAAAGGGAAGCGGCAATTTGTATCGCAGCCTTGGCAAAAAGGATGTTTCTCTTGTCAGTGAATATGTAAGTCAAATTTTTTGACATATAAATTTAAGGAGGTACAAACCATGAACAAATATGTTTGCGATGTTTGCGGATATGTTTATGATCCGGAAGTTGGCGATCCCGATAACGGAATAGCTCCCGGAACAGCTTTTGAAGATCTTCCCGAGGATTGGGTATGCCCTCTTTGCGGTGTAGGTAAGGATCAGTTCTCAGCGGAATAATCGAAGGCGGCGGAGTGTAACCACTCCGCCTGAGTTTTGTTTGGAGGTATATTTATGAAAGCAATTGAAGTTAAAAAAGGAATTTACTGGGTAGGCGCTGTTGATTGGTCTCTGCGCAGCTTTCACGGCTATACAACGAAAAGAGGCTCAACATATAATGCATACCTTATAATAGATGATAAAATCACATTGGTGGATACTGTAAAGGCTCCTTTTGCAGCTGAGATGATAAGCCGCATCAAGAGCATTGTGGATCCTTCAAAGATTGATTACATTGTTTCAAACCATGTTGAAATGGATCATTCCGGTGCTATTACCGATGTACTTGCTTTAGCACCCAATGCAAAGGTAGTTACATCTGCTCCTCAGGGTGTAAAGGGTCTCACAGCCCATTACGGGGAGATGGATTTCATGCCTGTAAAAAGCGGCGATACACTGAGCCTTGGCAGCCGTACACTTTCATTTGTTCCCACACCCATGCTTCACTGGCCCGATAACATGGTAACATATTGCCCCGAGGAAAAGATTCTTTTCTCAAATGACGCTTTCGGTCAGCACTATGCATCCGGCGGAAGATTTGATGACGAAGAGCCTTTAGGTGATGTTCTTCATGAGGCAAGAACTTATTATGCCAACATAGTAATGCCTTACAGCGTACAGGCTGCCGGTGCAGTTAAAGCCGCTGAGGGACTTGATATAGAGCTTATCGCTCCCAGCCACGGCGTAATGTGGAGAAGTCATATTGCTGAGATTATTGAGGAATACAAAAAGTGGAGCAGCCTTAAAATGAATAAAGAGGCAGTTGTAGTTTTTGACAGCATGTGGCATTCAACTGAAAAAATTGCAAAGACCATTGTTGAAGCCTTTGCTTCAAAGGGATATAATACAAAGCTCTGCGACCTTAAGGCCTGGGATAATTCCGAGGTTATAAATGAGATTTTGACAGCAGAATATATTGCTGTGGGATCTCCCACACTTAACAATCAGATGCTGCCCACAGTTGCAAGCTTCCTTACCTATCTTAAGGGACTTGCACCTAAGAACAGCGGCAAAAAGGCTTTTGCTTTCGGTTCTTACGGCTGGGGTGGTCAGAGTATAGGTCTTGTTGAAAAAGAGCTTGCAGACTGCGGATTTGAAATTGCACTGGAAAAACAGCGTATTCAGTACATTCCTTCACAGAAAAGCCTTGATGAGCTTGAAAAGAAGGTTCTTGAAATAATATAAAATTTACAGGATAAAATAAAATTCAAAAAAGGAGGCTTCAAAATTGGATAACACAGCATTGTTCAGACTTTCTTACGGACTTTATGTAGTAGGAGTTAAAAACGGCGAAAGCTATGGCGGAAGCGTTGTAGACGCATTTGCGCAGGTGGGAAGCGGAAAAACACCTATGGTGGTTATATCCTGTATGAATACAAACAATACAAGCTCACTTATTGAGAAAAACGGTGAGTTTACAGTTTCTGTTCTGGCAACGGATGTTGACCCCTTTGTTATAGCAAATTTCGGTTTCCAGTCATCCCGTGATACGGAAAAGTGGAAGAATGTTCCCCATGTAATGGTAAACGGATTACCTGTTCTTACAGATGCCGCCGCATATTTAAGATGCAAGGTAGAGAGTGTTACAAAGCTTGATACTCATGACCTTTATCTGTGCTCAGTAGAGGATGCATGGCTGGGTGAGGGAGAACCTCTTCTCTATGCTGATTATCAGAAGCCTCAGCTTAAAAACGCCGTCAGAGAAGCATTTGCAGCTTTTAAAGCCGGACAGCCTCATACAGAGAAGAAAGAGGATTTTGTAAAGGATGAAAACGGTGAATGGGTTTGCAGCGTATGCGGATACCGCTATAAAGGCGATATTCCTTTTGAGGAATTGCCCGATGATTTCACATGTCCCGTCTGCGGTCAGCCCAAAAGCGTTTTTGAAAAGAGATAAATTTTATCAAAGTAAATAAGTATTATAAAAAGGCTCTTCCAAAAGGAAGGGCCTTTTAAGCTTAATTTTAAAACTTTGCCTCCGAAAGGCTTTTGAAGGTGTATCCTTCGGCTCTTGCCTTGTCTATAAATTCGCCCATTGCAGCGGCGTTGTCAGGAGAAACAGAGTGCAGCAGTATTACTGCTCCGGGATGAATGCGGCTCATAAGGGTATCTATGGTGTACTCCTTGCCTCTTATGGTGTTGGGGTCCCAGTCGACATATGCCACTGACCAGAATATGCTGCGGTATCCTATTGTGTTTACAAGGTCAAGGGCATTTTCAGAATAAGCTCCCTCAGGGAATCGGAAGAACGGGGAGGAATATCCGAATTTTGTTCTCAGGTAGTTGTCAACATCCTGTATTTCCTGCGCCATACGTTCTCTTGAAATATCGGCAAAGCACGGATGCTTGTTTGAGTGATTGCCTACAATATGTCCCTCTTTAATCATTCTTGTAATAAGGTCGGGACAGCTTTCTATATAGGTGAGAGTTACGAAAAATGCCGCAGGCACACCCTTTTCTTTCAGTGCGTCCAAAACCTTTGAGGTGTAGCCGTTTTCATATCCGCAGTCAAAGGTAAGATACAGCACTTTCTCACTGCTTTTGGTGTCGAGGGCAAGACCTCCGTATTTTTCCATTTCCTTTTGTGCGTTTACTGAGTTCTGATGAGGTACGCCATTTTTGGAAACTCCGTAGCTGTATCCTATTTTCTTTGTGCTTAAATTTTTGTTTCCGTCATTTGCCTTTGATACAAGATCTATTTCCGGCAGCGGATCATAACCTGTATAAGTTGATGTGTTTCCGGTATCTTTGCCTGTTTCACATTCTGTTTTGATGCTTCCCTCTACGGAAGCAACATTTTCATCAATATCCTGCATTATGGAGCTGTCGTTTTGAGATTCTCCGGAAACATTGGTGTTTTGAGGCACTTTTTCCTCTCCCGAACAGCCTGTAATTGTTATTAAAAGCGCTGCACAGGATAATAAGGCGATTGCTTTTTTCATAAAAAGCCTCCTTCCGTATAAAATTTAGGGGCGGAATTTTTCCCGCCCCCGAAACCTGTTTTTTATTTCATGGCGGAGTTAATGCCCCCGACAATGTTTTCAACGGCTTTAACGGCTTTGTTCATGCTCTTTTTCATTTTGCGGTTTGAAGAGTTCATCATAGTTCCGCCGATAAGAGCTGTTGCACTGCCTACTGCCATTGCTATGCCGACGCCTTTAGCGATGTTTGAGCTTTTTTTCGTCATTTTCAATCCCTCCATTACTTTTGGTTTCGCTTTTATTATGGCACGTCCTACAAGATGTATTTATGCTATTTTTTTGAATATATGCTTCCTTAAATTTGCAATGAGAGACAGGGTGTATTATAATAATCAGGTATATTGAAACCGAAACGGAGTAAACTTAAAATGGCAGAGCTTAATATTGTACTTGTAGAGCCGGAAATACCACAGAATACCGGAAATATTGCGAGAACCTGCGCTGCAACAGGTGCAAGGCTTCATATTGTGGAGCCCATGGGTTTTAAAATTGATGATAAAAAATTAAAAAGAGCAGGTCTTGATTACTGGTATCTCCTTGATATTACATACTATTCAAATCTTGAGGATTTTTTTGAAAAAAATAAGGACGGAAATTTTTACTTTTTCTCAACGAAAGCACAGAACAGATATTCCGATATTTCCTATCCTGATAAATCCTATCTGTTTTTCGGAAAAGAGACCGCAGGACTGCCTGAGGAGCTTTTAAAGGCCAATCCTGACAGATGTGTGAGAATCCCCATGATTTCCGATGCAAGAAGTCTTAACCTTTCAAATTCCGTTGCAATCGGAGTATATGAAGTTTTAAGACAGTGGGATTTTCCAAAGCTTCTCGAAGAGGGACAGCTTACAAAATATCAGTGGTAACAAAAGAAAGAGAACTGCGTATAAGTGGTTCTTTTTTTATTTTATGTGAGAGAATCACCTGCTTTAATTGTTTAATAGATGACCGGTCAAAGAGGAAGGGAAGAGGTGAAAGTATGGACAGCGGAGCAAAAAATTATCTGCGTTTTCTGGAAGGAGATGATGAGGGTATAGGCGAAATCATCAAGGAGTGCAGAGACGGTTTAATGATGTTTTTAAACGGTTATGTAAAAAATATACATACAGCCGAGGAACTGACGGAAAATACCTTTGTTAAGCTTGTAATAAAAAAGCCGAAATATAAGGGGAATTATTCCTTTAAAACATGGCTTTATACAATCGGCAGAAATGAAGCGATAAATTATTTAAAACACAGAAAAAGATTTTCAGATAAACCTGTTGAGGATTTTGAAAATCTGCTGCATGATGAAGAAAATCTCGAAAAACTGTACTTTGTTGAAGAAAGAAAAATCGCTGTTCACAGTTCTCTCCAAAAATTAAACGGAGATTACAGGCAGGTTTTGTATCTGACAGTGTTTGAAGAACTGACCAATGATGAAGCTGCCAGGGTAATGAAAAAGAATAAACGTCAAATAGAAAATCTTGTTTACAGAGCGAAGAAGGCTCTCAAAGCAGAACTTGAAAAGGAGGGTTTTGTATATGAAGAGTTATGAAGAGATGACAGAAAGCGTATTAAAGCGCAGAGATAACTATATAAGTGAAAAAAAGATAAAAATGAAAAAAGTTAAAAGAGCTGCTGTATCTGTTGTATGTGTTTCTCTTGTCTGTCTTTGCGCCTTGTTAGTAGTCGGAGAAATAAGGAACAAGCCCACTACAAGCGGTACCATGGGAAGCTTTTACAGCGGTGGAGAAGGACGCACGGAAACAGAGGAGAAAATCGCCATAAACGAAGTGAAGTATGAAAATTTTATTTTGGATGGCGTCTATTCTCCAAAAAGCTATGATATAACCGTACTTAATGAAAGGGAAGCTGCTGAGCATTTAGGAAAGAAACTTGATTTTTCTTTTCTGCCGGATTATCTGAAAGCTTCTTACAGCAATTCACAAAATGAAATTTACCGTGATAAAAATACAGGAAAAGTAGTTGACGGCGGAATAACTTTTACTTATTGGAACGAATATGGCGAGGATAAGCTGCCGATTTCCGTGGGTTATGGCGGAAAAGGCATAAGTTTTACGGTTTGCCGTGAAGATGAAGCAATGCTCGACAGGTACGAATGGCCGGAAAACGCAAAAGCTTCCTACTTTGGTGAAGTGCGGGTGCTTATAGCAAAATTGAAAATGGAGGCTCACGGCGAGTATGATTTTGAAACAGGGGATACAGAAATTGTTCCGTATAATGAATACGCTGCCGAGTTCAGCAGCGGCGGTTTAAAGTTTGTTGTAACAGCCGTTAATTTCACCGATGATGAATTTATAGAAATCCTTACTGATTTTATAAACACAAATAAAGGTTAAAGAAAAAGCCCGGCATTAAGCCGGGCTTAAACTTTATCTTAAATTATTCGTAAAGGGGATATGCCTTGCAGATTTCGTTAACGCCGTTTCTGATTTCTTCCTTTTTGTTCTCAAAATCAGTTGCAGCAAGATAGATAAACTCTGCAATCTTATCCATTTCAGCAGCGCCGAGACCTCTTGTTGTAACAGCAGCCGTACCAAGACGAATACCGCTTGTAACAAAGGGCTTCTCAGGGTCGTTGGGGATAGCATTCTTGTTAGCTGTGATATAAACATCGTCAAGTCTGTGTTCAAGCTCTTTACCTGTGATGCCTACTGAACGAAGGTCAACAAGCATAAGGTGGTTATCTGTACCGCCTGAAACAAGATTGATGCCTCTCTTCATAAGTCCGTCTGCAAGAGCTGCAGCATTCTTTACAATGTTCTGCTGATACTCTTTGAATTCAGGCTTAAGAGCCTCGCCGAAGCAAACTGCTTTACCTGCGATAACATGCATGAGAGGACCGCCCTGTGTACCGGGGAATACAGCTTTATTGATAGCTGCACCAAGTTCCTCTTTGCAGAGAATCATACCGCCTCTGGGGCCTCTGAGGGTCTTGTGAGTTGTTGTTGTGACAACATCTGCATATGGAACGGGAGAGGGATGAACACCGGCTGCAACAAGACCAGCAATGTGAGCCATATCAACCATAAAGTAAGCGCCGACGCTCTTTGCGATTTCGCTTATACGCTTGAAGTCGATGATTCTGGGATAAGCGGAAGCACCTGCAACGATAAGCTTGGGTTTAACCTCTTCAGCTTTCTTGGCAAACTCGTCATAGTCGATAAATCCGTCATCGTTTACTCCGTAGGAGAAGAAGTTGTAGTATTTACCGGACATATTTACAGGTGAGCCGTGGGTAAGATGTCCGCCGTGAGCAAGGTTCATACCCATAACTGTATCGCCGGGCTGAAGAAGAGCAAAGTAAACGGCAAAGTTAGCCTGTGCACCTGAGTGGCTCTGAACGTTTGCAAACTCAGCGCCGAAAAGCTTCTTGGCTCTTTCGATAGCGATGTTTTCGACCTCGTCAACACATTCACATCCGCCGTAGTAACGCTTTGCGGGATAGCCTTCAGCATACTTGTTTGTAAGCACGCTTCCCATAGCTGCCATAACAGCGGGAGAAACTATGTTTTCTGAAGCGATAAGCTCAAGGTTTCTTCTCTGACGGGCGAGCTCTTTTTTCATTGCTGCACCGACTTCAGGGTCATAGCCCTCTACAAAGCCGATGGTATCGAGTAAATCCTGAAACATTTCAAAAATCCCTCTCTTTAAAATTTGATAATATACTTTAAAATGATAACACATGAAATCGTTTTTTTCAATGATTATTGAGCAAAGACTTTAAATTTTTAATAATTTAGAGTATAATTGACTGTAATTTATACTCTGAAAGGTGTGAAAGTGAAAAAATGACGAAAAAAGAGCGTGCAAAAGCGGCTGTTGAAGCTTTGAAAAAAGAATATCCCGATGCCATATGTTCTCTTACAGCTTCAAACCCTTTGGAACTTCTTATTGCTACGAGACTGTCAGCTCAGTGTACCGACGCAAGAGTAAACCTTGTAACCCCTGAGCTTTTTGCAACATATAAAACTTTGGATGATTACATAAATGCAGATGTCGCCGATATAGAAAGAATAATTCACTCCTGCGGATTTTTCCACGGAAAAGCCAGGGACATAATGGGAATTGCCAAGGGGATAAAAGAAAGGTATGACGGAAAAGTTCCCGATACCATAGAGGAGCTTACAACGTTGCCGGGTGTTGGAAGAAAAACAGCGAATCTTATAGTGGGAGATGTTTACGGAAAACCGGCAGTTGTAGCCGATACTCATTTAATAAGACTGTGTAACCGGTTGGGATTTGTAGCAACTAAAAATCCTGAAAGCGTTGAAAAGGAAATGAAAAAGCTTCTTCCTCCCGAGGAAAGCAACGATTTCTGCCACAGATGTGTTTTGCACGGCAGAGCTGTATGCACAGCGAGAAAAGCAATGTGTGAAAGCTGCTGCATGGCGGAATTCTGTCCTAAAAAACTTGGGAAATAAAGCTGTATATTATTTTATTAGTAAAAGAAAAAGCGCCGATTTACGGCGCTTTACTTTTTTAGTTCTGATTATTGTTGCTATCGCTGGGAGCTTCTGTATCAGGAGCATAGATGAAATCATAAAGAATGTCCTTATTTGCATCTACATCTATGAGGATTACGGACATACCGTTTTTGGAGCCGTATTCCCAAGTTTTGCTTGCAGGAATCTGCTGCTGCTCAATATCATAGCGCATGTATGAGAAAAGTGCGCCTAAGCCCAGCTTCATAAGTTCGTTCTGGGGGATGCTGGTTTCAACGTAAGGCATAACGTCCTTGCTTATTTCAATAAGCTCTTTGGGCTTGGTTTCTTTAGCTTTATTGATTATTGCGCTTATAACCTTTCTCTGACGCTCAGTGCGGTGGAAATCGTCGTCAAGATAGCGGATTCGGCAATACCACAAAGCTTCTTCGCCGTTTAAAAGAGTGTTGCCGGATTCGATCTTCATGGGAGGAGCATATTTTTTGCCTGAACCGAAATATGCCGCTTCTTTCTCTGTTACTTCAACCTGTACTCCGCCAAGACCGTCAACTATCTTTGTGAACATACCGAAATCAACAAGCATATAATCGTCTATGTCCACATTGAAATTGTATTCGATAGTGTCCATAACAAGCTTTGGACCGCCCCACATGCAGGAAGAGTTGATTTTTGAATATCCTTCACCGGGAATATCCACCCACATGTCACGCATAAATGATGTGAGCTTGATTTTCTTGTTTGCTCTGTCAATTGAAAGGAGCATCATTGTATCTGAGCGGGAAGATTCATCTGCATCACGTCTGTCAACACCAATGAGGAGGATGTTTGTAACCTCATCGCTGTCAAACAGATCTTTCTGATTTACATAACCATTTTGACGTATAAAATCACTGTCATAGTTTATTTCAGATAACAAATCGTTTGCAACTCTGAAGAGGCTGAATCCGATAACACCTACTATAATAAGGAATATTGCTATTACGCTGAGACATCCGCATCCGCAGCCGATTTTCTTTTTTCTGCTTTTCTTTTTTGCGCCGGAGCTTATATCTTCTCCGGGAACAGGACGTTTGGGAGGAGTCTTACGGCGGGGTGCACCGCTGTCAATGTCTTCATATTCGGTAGGATAACTTCTCTGATTACCCTGCTGAGGTGGACGGCCTGAAGAGGGACGTCGGTTCATGGGGATATCTCTTTGACGGTTTGGAGTTTGAGATCTTCCTGAACTGCTTTGAATATCTCTGCCGCTTTGTATGTCATTGCTGCTGTCGGAATAAATATCTTCAAAGTATGTATAACGTTTTTCACTGCCGTTATTGTTTCTATTATTATACTGGCGATTATATTGGCTGTCGTTTCTTCTGCCTGAATTGTTGCCCTCATCGCTTGAAAAATATATGTCCTTCATTGGGTCACTTCCTTAAAAACATGATACACAATCATTCTACAACATTTGACATAATATCTCAACATATAAATTTCAAATATTTTGTAATAAAAGCAATGAACAGTTGACAGAACATGGGATTTTATTTATTATATTGTATGCGAGCGGACTGGACGGTTGCGGGCAGTATTTATACTGCGTGAGGAAAGTCCGAGCTTCACAGGGCAGGATAACGGCTAACGGCCGCCGAGGGTGACCTTAGGGAAAGTGCAACAGAGATATACCGCCGGATTTAATCCGGTAAGGGTGGAAAGGCGAGGTAAGAGCTCACCGGCGTACAGGAGACTGTACGGCCATGTAAACCCTATCCGAAGCAACACCGACTGGAGACACACGCTTGCCCGGCGTATTTTCCGAAAGGTGGCTAAAGGGGCGCAGCAATGCGTACCGTAGATAGATAACCGTCTTAAAAGACAGAACTCGGCTTACAGGTTCGGTCGCAAAATGAAAATAAAAGGGATGAGCTTTTTAAAAGTTCATCCCTTTTTGTATCTGAAATATTTTATCTTTTCCTTATTGAAACCTCTCCCGATGAAATAACAGCTTCTTCTCCTGAATCTGTGTACTTTACTATAAGTCCGCCTTTTTCGTCTATATCGATAGCTTTTGCCTCTCTCTTATCGTTTCCCTTAATTACATAAACGTCACTGCCAATGATCATTGAATACTTTCTGTACTCGTCGATAAAACTTTTGGGATCAGGCTTGCGGCAAAGCTCAAAGGTTTCATAAATAATCTGTGCAAGCAGTTCGTTTCTTGTAACAGGCGGTTTCTCATTTTCATAAAGAGAACCGGCTTTGTTTTCACTTTCGGGAACGAGGGAAGAAATGTCCGATGAAAAGTTTACACCTATTCCGGGAATGACACATTCAACGTTTCCGGTTTCAAAATCTGTAACGGCTTCTGTGAGTATGCCGCATACTTTTTTATCTCCCAGATAAATATCGTTTACCCATTTTATCATAGTCTGTTTACCGGTGCATTTTTTAATGGCTCTCATAACCGCTACCGATACGGCGGTGGTTACAAGCACACAGTCTTCTGCATACATACCGGGTCGAAGAATTATTGAAACATATATTCCGCCATTTGCCGGGGACTGAAAAGTTCTCCCCATGCGTCCTCTGCCGCCGGTTTGCTCCAAAGCTATTACGACAGTGCCGTCTTTGCATCCTGCGGAGGCAAGCTCCTTGGCGGTGGTGTTGGTGGATTTTAAGGATTTATATAAGTTTATATCAGTATCATATTTATCGAAAAATCCGTTTTTATTGAGGAAAAGCGTTACTCCCTCTTTGGATATAACATCGCTGTCCGCTGCGAGGGTATAGCCTGTTGTGCGGTCGGAGATGATATCATATCCCTCTTCTTTAAGTTCGGTTATGGCTTTCCAAACGGCGTTGCGTGAAATACCAAGTAAGCTTGCTATTTCATTTCCACCGACGGGAGTTCCTCTGTTTTCTTCGAGAATAGTTATGATTTTGCTTTTTGACGGCATTTTAAAACACCTCGTTTCTGATTTAAACAGTATAACAAAGATATTAAAAGGGGTCAAATGTATAGGTGCTTTTTAAGGGTAGAAAATAAATGGAAATTTTTTACAATGGCCTTCAGGTAGCTGTGTTATATTGACTGAGAGGCTCTTTTATTGTAAAATCGAAAGGAAGAAAACGCACTGTAAAACGGACGGAATTTTTATATTTATTTTTAAATATTTCAAATATTGTATGTCCCTTTTTCTATGTCTAAACAGTGGAAAAAGGGACTTTTAAGTAGGTGAGAAAATGAACGAAAGACTGGCATTTCTGAGAAAAAAAGCAATGGCTCTGCCTTTAAATCCCGGAGTCTATATTATGAAAAACAAAAAGAATGAAATAATATATATCGGCAAGGCAAAGCTTTTAAAAAACCGTGTAAGCCAGTATTTCGGCTCACAGTCAAGGCATACTGTAAAGGTGCTTAAAATGGTCGAAAACGTCTATGATTTTGACTATATCCTTACAGACAGTGAATTTGAAGCTCTTGTTCTCGAATGCAGCCTTATAAAGCAGCATATGCCAAAATATAACATTCTTTTAAAGGATGACAAGGGATATCACTATATTAAAATCACAAAGGAAAAATGGCCTAAAATCACCGCCGAAAAGCAGATGCTTAATGACGGCGCCGAATATATTGGACCCTATACGGGAGCTTTTTCCGTAAATCAGGCAGTGGAGGAAGCAACAAAGATTTTCAGGCTTCCTGTCTGCGGCAAGCAGTTCCCGAGGGATATTCACAGGAACTCAAGACCATGCCTTAACTATTTTATAAAAAGATGTTCGGCTCCCTGTGCAGGAAAAATCAGCTGTGAAGAATACAACGAAGCCATTGAACAGGCTGTTGATTTTCTGAAAGGCGGCAGCCGCAAAGCTCTTAAACGTATGAACGAAGAAATGGAGCAGGCGGCAGAAAACCTACAGTTTGAAAAGGCAGCTTCACTTAGGGATAGAATAAGGGCGATAGAAAAGATAAACGAAAAGCAGAAGGTAGTAGCCAATAACGTAGAAGAACAGGATGTATTTGCAGTTGTGCAAAGTGAAAAGACATTCTGTCTTATGGTTCTGCGTTTTACCGATGGCAGGCTCAGTGACAGCGAGCATTTCTTTTTGGAGCCTGATAAAGATCTGCCGCAGCTTCGCCATGAGTTTCTTATGGGATATTATTCCATGCATGACAGAGTGCCAAGAAGAGTTACTGTTGATGGAGAGGTAAGCGACATAGAGCTTATAACCCGATGGCTAAGTGAAAAAGCCGGACGAAAGGTTACGGTAGCTGTTCCAGAAAGAGGAGAGCAGGCAAAAATTCTCGAAATGTGCCGGAGCAATGCCGCCGAAAAGCTGGCTCAGAAGCTTGGCAGAGGCGGCAAGGAAACCTCTGCTCTTGACGAACTTGCAAGGCTTCTGGGACTCGATAAAATTCCACGCTATATTGAAGCCTACGATATTTCCCATACTGCGGGCAGCGATAATGTCGGGGGAATGGTTGTATTCTTTGACGGACAGCCCTATAAAAAAGCATATAAGCGTTTTTCAATAAAAGGATTTGAAGGACAGGATGACTACGCTTCCATGGCAGAGGTTCTCACAAGACGTTTTAAGCATTACTATGAAGAATCGCCTCATTCAAATGAGGGCTTCGGCAGACTTCCGGATCTTATTCTCCTTGACGGCGGTCAGGGTCAGGTAAATGCCGTAATGCCGGTAATGAAGTATTATAATCTTAATGTGCCTGTTTTCGGCATGGTAAAGGATGATAAACACCGCACAAGGGCAATTGCTCAGAACGGCGGAGAAATAGCTATAAATTCAAAGCGTCAGGTTTTTACACTTGTTTCTGATATTCAGGAAGAGGTTCACCGCTGGGCGATAGGTTACCACAGAAAGAAGCATACTAAAAAACTTCTTACCTATGGTCTTACGGATATAAAAGGAATAGGAGAAAAAACGGCGGTAAATCTTCTTAAAGCGCTGAAAACTATAGATACCATAATGGATGCAGATGTAGAGACACTTAAATGTGTAAAAGGCGTCACACAGCCCCAAGCAGAAGCGATTTACAAATATTTTCATCCCGATTGTTAAATGCAGTGTTATATTTGTTAAATTTAATGTTGTATGTTGACAAAAAGCCGTGAAAAGTGTGATAATAAAAGGACAAAATATTATTGGAGAAAAGTGCGTATGCGTGTTATAACAGGAACTGCCAGAGGCAGAAAATTAATAACTCTTGAGGGTGAGGATGTACGTCCCACAACTGACAGAGTAAAAGAAGCGATGTTCAGTATAATACAGTTTGAGCTTGAGGGAAGACGAGTTCTTGATATGTTTGCCGGCAGCGGACAGCTTGGAATAGAGGCTCTCAGCCGTGGAGCTGAGTCGGCACTTTTTGCCGATGCAGACAGCCGTGCTGTTGAGATTATAAAGAAAAATCTTGCTTTCTGCGGATTAAAAGAAAAAGCAGTTGTTGTAAATTCGGACAGCTTTGCGGCTATTACTTCCGGAGGATTTGACATTGCTCTTCTTGACCCGCCCTATGGAAAGGGAATTTTGCAGCGTGCAGTTATAGCCGTTGCCGATAAAATGAATCCCGGCGGAGTAATTATATGCGAATCTCCTTATGGTGAAGAATTACCCGAAAAAGCGGGAAGATTTTCAAAGTACAGAACTTATAAATACGGAAAAACGGAGCTTACCGTTTACAGAGAGAGTGAGGAAGAGGGTATATGAAAATTGCAATTTGCCCGGGAAGCTTTGATCCCGTAACCCTCGGACATCTTGATATAATTACAAGAAGCTCAAAGATATTTGATAAGGTCATAGTAGTGGTTATGAAGAATTTTCAGAAGAACGCTCCCAGCTTTACTGCGGAAGAACGTGTGGATTTTCTCAAGCGCTGCACATTTCATCTTTCAAATGTGGAAATTGATGCTTACTCAGGACTTCTTGCAGATTATGCAAGTCAGCACGGAGCTGTTGCGATAGTAAAGGGACTTCGTGCGGTTTCGGATTTCGAGTATGAATTTCAGCAGGCTCTTACAAACAAAAAGCTTAATGCAGAGCTTGAAACAGTGTTTATCACTACAAGTTCAGAGCATATGTTTTTAAGCTCCAGTGTAGTAAAGCAGGTGTGTCAGCTGGGCGGAGATATCTCTACCTTTGTGCCTCCTGAGATACAGTATGATATTATAAAGAGAATTCAAAAATAAAGGCTGCGCAGAAAGGACGGAGTTTGTTTATGCCCAGACATAACGATGGTATACCTAAAAATATAGATAACATAATAGGCGAGCTTGAAGAGCTTGTGGAAAAGGGAACAACAATAGCCTTTACATCAAAGGTGCTTATTGATGTTGACGACCTTAAACATATAATAGAGGATTTAAATCTTAATATACCGGAAGAGGTAAAACAGGCAAGAGCCATTGTTGTGGATAGAATGGAAATTCTCAATGCCGCTAAGAAGGACGGAGAGAAGATAATCGCAAAGGCAAAAGAGCAGGCAGCAAGACTTGTTGAAGAGCATGAAATTATGCAGACAGCAAAGGCACAGGCAAATGATCTTTTGTCAAAAGCCAAAGCCCAGGCAAATCTTACCGTTGCCACGGCTCAGGAAAAGGCTGATGAAATTATAAGCGAAGCTAAAGCTTACTCCGATGACACAACAGCACAGGCGGATCGCTGGTCAAAGGAAATGCGCACAGCAGCAAGCGATTTTGTAGACAGTGTTATGCGTGATTCCGAAGAAGTATTTACAAAGGGTCTTAAGGATATCAAAAGAGTTCGTGCGAATCTTGCAGCGGCAGGGGTACACGGTTCCGATGGTGAAAAGAAGTAACAAATTGTTAAAAAGAAAAACGCGGCGATTTCGCTGCGTTTTTTAATTTATGCTGATGTTTTTATTACAGACAATGTTCGATTGCAGTTGCTGCACTTGCTCTGAGTGAAGAGTTTGTAGAACCGGTAAACTTTGCGATTTCAATTCTTACAGGGTGAATCTGAGAAATAATTGAACGGTTTGCCAGCTCGTCGTGGAGCTTTTCAATAAGTATTTCAGATTTGTGAGCAAAATCACGTGAAAGAATGATTCCGTCAAGATCGTAAGAATTTGCAGCGTTTGCAAGCGCCGCTGAAAGATATTTTACTTCGTGATTGAAAATTTCAGTACAGTTTGCATCGCCTTTTTCCATTCCGTCCATAACATTATCCCAGCTTCCGGGCCATTTATCTGCAAAAATATTTTCAAGAGACTTCAAAGAAGCGTACATTTCAAGGCATCCGCTGTTTCCGCAGGTGCATTTTTCACCGTTTACATCTACACAGCTGTGACCGATTTCTACACCGAATCCTGCCGAACCTCTGAAAACTTTTCCGTTTACAATAACTGCGGAACCAATTCCGGTGGCAGCTTCAATAAAGAGGGAGCTCCTGAATATATTGCTGATACCGTATCTGTATTCAGCAATAGCCAATGCTACGGAAACATTTTCAATGTATGCCGGAACTCCGAGCACACGTGAAAGAAGATCTGTAACAGGAACTCTGTGCCACATTTCAAAATCGGGGGGATTAAGTATAACTCCCGATTTATAATCTACCGGTCCAGGAGAGCTTACACCTACTGCAAGAAGCATATCTTTAGTCAGTCCGGCTTTTTCGAGAAGCTCATCAATGGCAACGGCAATATGATCAATTGTCATAACCACATTTGGGCTGTCGGAGGAATCAATGGTTGTTTCCGCTATAACATTACACTTAAAGTCGGCAATGCATACACAGCAGCAGTGACGCTCAAGAAGCACACCGGCTACATAACCGTACTTTGCATTGATATCCAAAATAGTCGGATATCGTCCAATACTGGATTTTACAACCTCTCTGTCGTATACCATACCTTTATCAATAAGCTCATTGATAATAAAGGTTATGGCAGCACGTGTAAGACCTGTTTTTTCAGCCAGGGTTGCACGTGAAGAGGGAGTAGAACGAATTATATTAAGGATGTTTTTTCTGTTTACTTCCTTAATGTATTCAGCGTTGTTGGGTTTCATACACCCACCTCATTTCACTTAACATACAGTAAAATAATACGGGATTTGTAAGTTTATGTCAATTGTAAAATGTTAAATATATTAAAAAATTTATCAATATTGTACTTTTTTGCAAAAATGACGAATTGCCCGCAGGGAAAAAATATGTTATACTAACTAATAAATAAACTTTAGTTTAGTAAATCTTTTATGTAATATAATAACGGGTGATAAATTTTGAATAAAGTTAAAAGCACTTTTATGTTTATAAAAGATAATATAATCACTTTTATTAAATGGATATTATGTGCCATATTTATAGGTTTGACAGTTGGCACTGTTGCTACAATTTTCCATTTCGGTTTGGAGACTGTAGGCGGATATATTGAACGCTTCCCGTGGTTTATTTTTTTACTGCCCTTTGCGGGAATGTGTATTGCAGGACTTTATAAAATTTTTAACATGGAAGAGGATAGGGGAACAAATTCCATTTTTGTTTCTATTCGATCAAATGAAAAAATAAGGTTCATGATGGGACCTCTTGTTTTTTTGGGAAGCGTGGCAACTCATATGTTTGGAGGCTCTGCCGGACGTGAAGGTGCTGCTTTGCAGATAGGTGGAAGCTTGGCATACAATTTGGGCTTGCTTTTCAAAATGGATGACAAAGAAAAAAAGCTTATAACAATGTGCGGAATGAGTGCCGCTTTTGCCGCTTTGTTCGGTACACCTATTACGGCTGCTATTTTTTCAATTGAAGTCATAAGTGTAGGTGTAATGTATTATGCAGCATTAGTTCCGTGTATTGTGGCGGGAGTTGTAGGAGCCGGTTTTGCTAAGGCGTGCGGTGCCGTACCTGTTACATATAAGCTTCTGGAAATTCCTGACGCAGATGTTTATTCTTTTATTGAAGTAGCAATACTTTCAGTTCTTGCTGCGGTGTTAGGAATGTTTTTCTGTTTTTTACTGGAAAACTCAAGAAAATATCTTACAAAATATATACGTAATTCTTTTGTAAGAGCCGGCGTGTGCGGAATTGTAATAGTAATCTTAACTTTAGTAGTTGGAAATCATGACTATAATGGTGCAGGCATGAACGTTATTTTAAGAGCCATTGCCGGAGATGTTGCTCCTGAAGCGTTTTTTTTGAAAATGATTTTTACTGCCGTAACTCTTTCCGGAGGCTTTAGAGGCGGCGAAATAGTTCCCGTATTTTTCACCGGAGCTACATTCGGAAATACTGCCTCAAAGCTTATAGGTCTCAATACTTCTTTTGGAGCAGGTATAGGAATGGTTTCGCTATTCTGTGCCGTTACTAATTGTCCCATAACATCTTTGGTACTTAGTATTGAACTTTTCGGTGCTCAGGGATTTGTATTTTTTGCTGTTTCAATTGCAATAAGTTATATGCTTTCAGGTTATTCGGGTCTTTATGCAGAACAAAAAATAATGTATTCAAAATTGAGACCTGAATTTATTGATAAAAAGGTTGAATAATTTTTATTTTTAACTAGCTTAGCTCTCCTTCGGGAGAGCTTTTTATTTAGAATTTTTCCATTTTTTAGAGAAAAGCAAAAGCAATTTTATTATATTAATGACAAATTTATATGCAAATTTATCATTAATAATTTCGATAGATTGCTACGTTCACAAAAAATTTTTTTGACATACTTTTTCTTCTGTACAACGAAGATGAAAGTGAAACCGACTGTTCAGTTGGTTTTATTTTAACAAAAAGTTTATATAAATTTCACAAATGATTTTAACTTTTGTACAAATATCGATACTTTTATTTTGATGTAATTGCATATTGATTTGGTTATTTTAATTAACTATCATAATTAGGAAGGCGGTAGTGAAGATGGCACACCGCAAAAAAATATAATGGAGGAAGAAAAATGAAAAAAGCAAAAAGCTGTTGAGTGTCGTTCTTGCTCTTGTAATGGTTTTCTCAGCTATGTCTGCGGCTCTTGTAGCTTTTGCGGCAAGCCCTGAAGATGTAGTTGAAAGAATTAACGCTTTTGATGGCACAACAGGCAGCAAAGCAACAGAAGAAGACATTAAAGAATTTGAGTCTATTGCAG